>NZ_CP092483.1:2468333-2776875 GCF_022429625.1 Devosia lacusdianchii
ACCAGCGCCGAGCCCCTGTACCATGGCGTGCGTGGGCTAGTTGCGAGGATGTTGTCGCCCCGCAGCGCCGAAACCGGCACCGCCGCCAGGCTCTTGAAACCGAGGGGCTCGGCGAAGGCGCGATACTCGGCGACGATCTTGTCGAACACGGCCTGATCGTAGTCGACGAGATCGATCTTGTTGACCACCAGCACCACGTGCTTCACGCCGATCAGCGACAGGATGAAGCTATGCCGACGCGTCTGCGTCAGCACGCCCTTGCGGGCGTCGATCAGCACCAGCGCCAGATCGGCATTCGACGCACCGGTTGCCATGTTGCGCGTATACTGTTCGTGGCCAGGCGTGTCGGCGACGATGAACTTGCGCTTGTCGGTCGAAAAAAAACGATAGGCGACGTCGATGGTGATGCCCTGCTCGCGCTCGGCCGCCAGGCCATCGACCAGCAGCGAGAAGTCGATACCCTCATCGCCGGTCGTGCGGTTGCGGCTCTCTTTCTTCAGGCTCGCCAACTGATCGTCGAGGATGAGCTGGCTGTCATAAAGCAGCCGCCCGATCAGCGTCGACTTGCCATCATCGACGCTGCCGCAGGTGAGGAAGCGCAGCAACGACTTATCGGTCTGCTGGTTGAGCCAGAGGTCGATATCGGTATCAGGTGTAGCCATCGGCAGGGTCATATCAGAAGTACCCTTCCTGCTTCTTCTTTTCCATCGAACCAACGCTGTCGCTATCGATCAGCCGCCCTTCCCGCTCAGATGTGCGGCTGGCCTGCATTTCCATGATGATCTCGGGCAGGCTCGCCGCCGTGGATCGCATCGCGCCGGTCAGCGGATAGCAGCCCAGCGTACGGAAGCGCACCATTTCCTCGCGCGGCACCTCATCGGTATTGAGCGGCATGCGATCGTCATCGACCATGATCAGTGTGCCGAACCGCTCGACGATCGGGCGCTTCTTGGCGAAGTACAACGGCACGATCGGAATGCCTTCGGAATAGATGTAGGTCCAGATATCCAGCTCGGTCCAGTTGCTGAGCGGAAACACACGCATGCTCTCGCCCGGATTGAGGCGCGTATTGAACACCCGCCACAACTCGGGCCTCTGGTTCTTTGGATCCCAGGCATGGGTGGCATTGCGGTGCGAAAAGATGCGCTCCTTGGCGCGCGACTTCTCCTCGTCACGCCGCGCCCCACCGATAGCGGCATCGTATTGCCCAGCATTGAGCGCCTGCCGCAGAGCTGCGGTCTTCATGATGTCGGTATAGCGCGACGAGCCGTGATCGAACGGATTGATATTGTCGCGCAGGCCATCGGGATTGGTGTGGCTGATCAGATCGAACCCGTATTCCTCCGCCATCCGATCGCGGAACGCGATCATCTCGCGAAACTTCCAGGTCGTGTTGACGTGCAGTAGCGGAAACGGAATCTTGCTGGGGAAGAACGCCTTGCGGGCTAGATGCAGCAGGACGCTGGAGTCCTTGCCAATCGAATACATCATCACCGGCCGCTCGAAACTCGCGGCAACCTCGCGCAGGATTTCGATGCTCTCCGCCTCGAGGGTCTGCAGGTGGGTCAAGGGACTCTGGCTCACGCGGCCCATACTCCAACACCACGCCCCAACTGGGCGCTATTACCTGCCAGTGGTTAGGCCGGAGCCGCCTTCCGATCAAGCCCAAAACCCCCGCAAACCCTTAGCCTACAAGGCCTTGGGGCATATTTGTCTGCGACCCCGCCGAAGCTCGCCATAGCACTCTGTGCGACGTTCACGCAGTGCCAAAGAAGTGCTCCCGCAGCACCTGTTGCGCAAAAAAAATCCTCACTTGGACCGGAGAGGCAGGGTCACCGAATATCATTGGCCCCATGCCGCCGCACGAATACCATGCCGGAAAGGCCTCCAGTATCGCTCTAGAAAGGACATGATGACCAGCGCAGCCTTTCGATGGCACCCCTCCAATGGCCCCGGCGAAGCTGCGCTGGCCCGCATGCGGAAAGCCTTCCCTCGTCCGGATAGTCCAATGGGAGAGGCGTGGTTCATGGGCGAAACCCGCTACATGTTCACCAACTTGATGGGTGACCTCGACGGCCTGCCAATCAAGGAGCTCGACAAGCCACTGGAAGAGATCGCGGGCGGAGCGTCGAGCTTCGGTCCATCCGACGAATGGCGCGACTGGTTCCACTATCTGCTTCCGCGCCTCATCCCGCGTGCGAACGAGAGCTGGGTGAGCACGCTCGGCGAGACGCTGGTCACCGCATTCATGGCCGTATACCCGGCTGGAGTAGTAGAACCGCCATACAAGCTGTTTCGCGAGGACGCGATCAACACGCTCGGGCGTGTCCTGGTGCTCCCGTCCTGCTGGCACAATGGCCGGATTGTCCTCGGCGCTGTACTACACCGGCATGCATGGCCCGACGGCCGATGGGGTTGGCACGACGCGAGCGGCGACCTGTCGGCTTCAATGGCCTTCCTGCTCAAATACCTCACGCCCGACGACGTCCAGTCCTGGATCCGATCAGCGTTGTTGATTGAATGTCCTTACTGGCACGCGCAACTCCTCACCTGGTTCGTCGGGGGCCATGGCTTGCTGACCGGCGATGTCAAATCGCCATCTGAACTCCAGCGTAGCGGCGAACCCGCCATCCACTGGAATTGGTCCCATTGCCTCAAGGGTGATCCGTCAAACAAGGACGGGCCGTTCTTCCCGCCGGAAAACCGGCGGGCCGTGCTTGATGCCCTCGCGGAAAGCATGAATGAAGAGATTCTGCTGCAATGGCTCGCATCGATCGCCGAACTGCCCGAGTTGGAGGCGGAGCTGTTCGATATTCCGGACCAGTTCATGGAGCGGTATCTATAGAGAACGAACGACTATCGTGCGTCCGTCCCAGGGGTTCTTGGAGAACGTCAAAATCGGATGGTGCCGGCAACAGGGTTCGAACCCGTGACCCCCTGATTACAAATCAGGTGCTCTACCAACTGAGCTATACCGGCATGCGGGCGCGTTTAGCATTCGCCGCGCCAATCAGCAAGCGACCCATATCAAAACGGTCCATGGCATGACCGTTGACTGCATGGCAAAGCTCGATTGATGCTGCTTCGCGAGCAAGGCAGGTGGCCGACGGCCTGAGCAGCACCATCCACAAGCCGAACTCTCGAAGGCCGCAACAACCGCATGCTCCGCTTGATCAAACAACTCCTGTCGCCGCCGGTCCGTGAGGATATCGGTCATCCCCGGTTGAGCTCTGACGAATGGCCGGCTGTCGTCTACGCCATAGGCGACGTTCACGGATGTCACGCCGAACTGATGCGGCTTGAAGCCATCATCACCGCCGATGCAGCCAGTGTGGCTGGCGAAAAATGGCTGATCATGCTGGGCGATTACGTCGATCGCGGACCAGCATCCGCCGACGTCCTGCATCATCTTTGCCGGCCTCCGCCTGAGGGCTTCCGGCGCGTGTGCCTCCTCGGCAATCACGAGGCGATGATGCTGGATTTCCTCGCCAATCCCCGCAACGATTCCAGCTGGCTCCGGTTTGGCGGCATTGAGACGCTCAGGTCATACGGCATCGACGAGGCCCTCTTTGCGCAAGCCGACCTGACCGGTCGCAGATCGATACTCGACGACAGTATCCCGCCGGACCATGTGGCCTTCATGAGCAGCCTGCCTATCATGCTGTCACTGCCAGGCATGGTGTTCGTCCACGCGGGCATTCGGCCTAACGTCGCCATTGAAGCGCAGCAAGACGAAGATCTCATCTGGATCCGCGAAGCCTTCTTGGGCCTTGAGAGCCATTCCGGCCCGCGAGTGGTTCACGGTCACACACCTTCGGACAGGCCAAGCATACGCTCCCACCGTATCGGCATCGATACCGCGGCCTTTGCCACCGGCATCCTGACGGCGGTGCGCATGGATCGATCCGGTACGCTCTCTTTCTTTGACACGGCAGAAGTCTAGTCCAACGCGGATCGTATCCCGTTGCCCTCCGATCTGGCCTCTCGCTAGCTGGCTCCCGCCCCCTCCCTATGCTAGGCAGACGCGCGACTCTTTCCGGAGACTACCGTGTCGAGCCAACCCGCTGACCGCATTAACTTCGTCACCAATGGCACGCCGGAAGCAGATGCCGCTGCTGCGCGCCTTAAGGCCCGCTATGGTGATTACGCGCTGGAAACCGCCGATATCGTGGTTGCCCTGGGTGGCGACGGGCTGATGTTGCAGACGCTGCACCGCGTCATGCGCGTCGGGGTGCCGGTCTACGGCATGAATTTCGGTTCGGTCGGGTTCATGATGAACGCTTTCTCTGAAGACGACCTTGAGCAGCGCCTCAGCGTCGTCCAGCGTACCCGCATCTACCCGCTGTCCATGCAGGTTCTCGATACATCGGGCAAAAGTCAGACCGCCCTCGCGCTCAACGAAGTCTCGTTGTTCCGCTCGACCTACCAGGCGGCCAAGATCCAGATCATTGTTGACGGCGAGACGCGGCTGGATGAGCTGATCTGCGATGGCGCCCTTCTGTCCACGCCGGCCGGTTCTACGGCATACAATCTCTCCGCCCACGGCCCGATTTTGCCGATCGAGGCGCCGCTGCTGGCGCTGACCCCCATTTCTCCATTCCGCCCGCGTCGCTGGCGCGGCGCCATTCTGTCAAACCGCGCCGTGGTAAAGTTCGTCACGCGCGAGGCGGCCAAGCGCCCGGTCAGCGCGGTGGCTGATAATGTGGAATTCCAGAACGTGTTGGAGGTGACGGTGCAGGAGGATCGGACCCACGGCGTGACGCTGCTGTTCGACCCCGGCACGAGCCTTGAGGAACGCGTGCTCAGCGAGCAGTTCCGATACTGACGCAGGCGGCTTAGCTCAGGCGGCCGGCAAGGCGAGCCGGGTTTCCTCCATCAAGCCTGGCAGGGCCATTGGCGCCGAGGCGTCCTGGGCGAAGCTTGCCATCACGCCGCGCGCCGCCTTGCGCGCCAGCAGGATATTCTGCTCGCTGAGATAGGCGAATGCTTCCTCAAGTTCCGGGGGGATGACCCCATCATGCTCGCCGATCAGCTCCTCGGTTAACGCGGTGACCACGTAGTGGCGTGCACCTGCATCGTCGGCAAGATCGGTGGCGCGGGCATGCAGCACCAGGCGTGCCAGCAGGTTGCGGACGCCAGCGCCCAGGCCGCACCGCGCAAACAATGCATTAAGCGCCGGTCGGCTGCCGCTTTCGAGCAGGGCAAAGACCTTGCCGCGCGGCGTCTGCGCCAGTTCAGCAAGGCAATCGGCAAAGAACATCACATGACCGGTAACCACGGCATGCAGCAGGATGCGGGTATTGACCCTGTCGGTGACGATCAGGTCGGAGACATAGATCGGGCACGCCTTGACAGCCTCGCGTTCGCCAATTGCCGAAAGGGCGGTATCCGAACTGTCGCGCAACACACGCCCCAGCCGATCAGCCGGCAGTGCACCCTTGACGATGCGGGCTTGGCGCAATGCCTCGGTCACCTTCTGCACCAGCAGCAAGCGCGCAGCGGCCGGCAAGTCCTTGCGTCCAAGCAGCGCCCCTCGCATTTCGGCGTCTTCGCCAAAAGCAACGGCCAGTTCGGTGAGCAACGTGTCGCCGAGGGCAATCTCGCGGCGCTTCACCAGCCGGAGGGTCAGTTGGCTATCCTGTCGCGCGACGAGCGCTGCGGCGAGGCGCGGACTGATCGTCGATCGCTGGCTGATCGACAGCAGCATGGAAAGATCGAGCGTGCGAACAAGCCCGATGAGGTCGGCATCGATCAGAACCGGAGAGTATTGCAGCACGGCACGCGCGATCACCGCACTATCGTGCAGCAAGGCCAGCATGATGGGCCGCGGCGCTTCGGTCGAGTGCAACAGGCCATACGCCAGCGCGGCGCGAACCTTCACCGAGGGATCGTCCAGAAAGCCGATCAGAGCGGCGTAAAGAGCGGCATGCTCATCGGCCGGCCCGACATGGTTGAGATAGGCCAAAGCCGAAAGGTGGGCCGCGCTGCCACGTTCCTCGCTATCCAGCGACTGGGAAAGTGACACGAACTCCTGATACGCAACCATTCCGCTCTCCGCACATCGGCAAATTGACCTTATGCGGGAAGGCTTAAGGAACGGTTCACCATAAATGCGGCAGCCGGACAATGTCCGCAGCGCCTTACCTCGCGTAAAGCTGCGTAAAGAACGCACCCCCGGCGTCAGGGTCGGCGGGCCCGGTCGTCTCTGGCTCGGTCTTGAACAGGCCCGTAAACGACATGTTCTCCGGCGAGAACCGCGACGGCACGACCGGCAAGGTGGCAGGTGCCGGTCCCTGCCCCGCCAATTGCTGCGCCGCGAAATTGGCATTGGTGTCGCCGGCTTCGTGTTTGGACACCAAAACCCGATACACATCCCGGATCGTGCGCGCCTGCCCGTCCGAGTAGAAGATCGCTCGATTGGCCGAGGCCTGCTTGGGAAAAAGGTCGGCAGCGATCTGGTCGGGGTTTTGCAAACCGGCCGTGAACATCCGCTCCGCCCCCTGTGCCCCCAGGAAATGGGCGATGTAGAGCTCTCCGGCACTGGGCATGCGACCGAAGCGGGCCTGCAGATAGTCGCCATTGGACTTGGTGAAAGCCGCCGCCAGGTCCGACGCGATCTGCGGGTCCTCCCGCAGCTTCAGCACCTGCGCCTTGATGGCCGGATCGCGGATGAAATAGTCGCCGTCGCTATTCCGCTCAATATTCTGCGCTATGTCGCCGTAACCGAGACGCGGGCCTTCTTCTTTCATCACCTGCAACCAGGTGCTCTCGAGAAACTGGAACAGGCCTACCGCCGAAGATGTCTGCGCCTTAGCTTCCGGGTTGAGGCTGCTTTCGCGAACCGCGGTCTGCAGGAGATAGTCGAAGTCGACCCCGTTCCGGTCTCCCGCTGCGGTCAGCACATAGGCCAGGCTTTGTGGCACTGAAATCGGCTGTACGCCCATGGGCGGGGTCGCTCTCCAGAATCGCGTCCCCGCATCTTAATATCGGCAAACGTTAACTGCGCGTTAACCATCCACTCATGCCTGGGCGTCACCCCAGCGGCTGACGATATCACCAAGCGCTGGCCGGGGCCGGTCCTCGATCGTCGCGGTCGGCGTACCGATATGCACAAACCCCACGAAGCGCTCGCCCTCGCGCACCCCGAGCATGGCGGCGGCAGCGGCGTCGAACGCGTACCAGCGCGTCACCCACGAGGCCGCAAATCCGAGCGAATAGGCAGCATGCATCAGGTTGAACGCTACATTGCCAGCCGAAAGCAATTGCTCAAACTCTGGCACTTTCGGATGCACCTTAGGCGAGGAAATCACGCCTATGGTCAGCGGCGCGGGCAGAAACCGCTGCCGCTCGATGTCCAAACTGGCCTGGTCGAGATCCGGCGTATTCTGCTTGGCGATTGCCGCCAACGCCTCACCGGCCTTGATCCGATCCTCACCCGCGATGAGAACCAGACGCCAGGGCGTGATCTTGCCGTGATCGGGCACGCGCGTGCCGATCGTCAAAATTTGCTCCAGCTCGCTTGGCGTGGGACCTGGCTCCTGCAAAAACGCAATACCCACCGAGCGGCGGGTCAGAAGGTAGTCGCGTAACGCAGTATTGACGGGCATGTTCGGAGCTCCCTGTGACCGTCGCGAGCTTTAGCCACAAAGGCCGCGGTGCGCCAGAACCCACAGGCGGCATGCGACAAAAACCACCAGCCTTGCCATTGCCCTGTTTTCATCGCGCGATCTCTGTGACACAGCTTTTCCCCAATCGCCTCCTATGACGGCGATGCCGATTCAGTGTTGCGGCAGGAGACCAGATGCGCGTGCGACAATTGCCAGCCCTGTTGCTTGCCCTGGCCCTTCTATCCCCTATGGCCATTGTGCCGGTCGTCCCTACCGCCGCTCAGGAGGCAGCGGACGAGATGCCCCCGATGCCACGCCCCCGACCTGATCCAGACGCTCTACCCGCCAGCCCGCCGCCAGCGGCCGCGCCCGCGACGACCGAAGCAACCGATGCTATCGCAGCGGTGACCTCGGCGCCGCAGTCGGTCGTGCTCACCGCCCGCATCACCCAGGACGGCGCCCCGATTCCCGATGGCCTAGTCTGGCGCATATTCGACACCAAACCCGACGCCAGCGGTGAACTGGCGCTTGTCGCCAAGTCAGATGAAGGCTCCGCCAAGGTTGAGCTACCACCTGGCGAGTATGTCGTGCATGTCGCCTATGGCCGCGCCCAGACCAGCGAGACGATGGCCGTGGTCTCCGGCGCCAACGAAAAGAGCTTCGTGCTTGAGGCTGGCGCCCTCCGTCTCAATTCGGCGGTCACGGGCGACATTGCCATCCCGGCCAACCTGCTGACCTTCGACATCTTTACCGGCGGCGACGAAGCCACCCGCACCGTGATTGCCGAAGGTCTTCTGCCCAACGATATCGTGACCCTCAACGCCGGCACCTACCATATCGTCTCCCACTTCGGGTCGGTAAACGCGGTGGTCCGGGCCGATCTGCGGGTGGAGCCGGGTCAACTGACTGACGCCACGCTCTACCACCACGCCAGCCAGGTCTCGTTCAAGCTTGTCTCCGAGGCCGGCGGCGAGGCCATTGCCGACGTCGAGTGGACGGTCAAGACCGCCGACGGCGCGACTATTTTCTCCGACCTAGGGGCCTTCCCCTCGACCGTTCTGGCGATAGGCGACTATCTGGTTCTGGCCAAGCAGGGCGAACAGGTCTTCAACCGCGAGTTCCAGGTTCAGGCCGGATCAGCGCGTGAAATCGAAGTACTGACCACCGCCCACTAGTTCGAGAGCTTGCTGCTAACCTTGGCGCCCAGCGCAGGCACAATGCGGTAACTGCCACTCCATTCCGCATAGGCGCTGGAGATCACGCCATTCGCGTCGGCTGCCGCGTAAGCCGATTGGCCTGGAAGAATTTCGACCGCCACGACTCCGGCTTCATTCAGCCTGAGCGCTCCGGCATGCACAGCCGCGACCGCGAGCGCAGAATCGTCGGTATAGACGCCGTCGCCCCAGACAGACCCGGCCAGCGAGCCGACCACCTCGAACTTGAAGATCGTACCATTCTGGCCACGATATTGGGTAAGGTTGCCCGGGTCGGGGAGCGTAGTTGCCCCGTCGATCGGCTCGACCCCGACCAGCCGATAGGCGATATCCCAGGCGCCATAAGCCAGGCTGGTTACACCGTGGCGCTCAGCTCCCGCATAGGAAGCGGGCCCCTCGATCACCTCGAGGCTGACAATCCCGCCTTCGCCCGGCTCCAGCAGGCCTGCATGCACTGCAGCGGCGGCCAAAACGGAGTCGCTGGTGTAGATGCCGTCGCCCCAAACACCACCGCGCGTGTTGCCAACCACAACAAATCGCAGCGTCTTTCCGATCGAGCCCGCATGGTTGAAGAGGCTTCCCGGATCGGGCGAGGGCGCCGTCGACGGGACCGTCATGGTTGGTGTACCGAGCTTGGCGGGAACCTGCGGCACAGATGGCGACTGCGCCAAAGTGCCCTGCACCAATACGAGCACGATAGCCGAAACGAAGAGCAGTGTAGCGGCGCCGGTTGGGAACACGGACTGGGCTCGTCGGGTTGTGGAACTGGGCGCTATATTGCCCGCAGCGCCGACGCTGACAAGATGTCCCGGTTCGGCGTTTGCCTATTGAAGCTGTCATGCCAATAGACCAGATTGCCGACAACCACAGCGGGAGAAAATCTACCAATGCTGACCAGCACCACGTCCCGGCGCCGCCTTGGCGCGCTTGCCGCCGCCTGCCTACTGAGCGTCGCGCTGCCCATGGCACCTGCCTGGGCCCAAAAGACCAAGACCAAGGATTCACCGGCTACGGAAGCATCAGCACCGGTGATTACGGAATCCGTCGATATTCCCACGATCGACGCTGTCGACTCCAACGTCGATGAAGATACCCTTCGCGCCATTTTCAGCGGCAACGTGACTGACAATGCCGATGCACTGGCCGGGCTGGACGCGACCAGCATCACCATTCCGGCGATCAATGTACAAACAACCACGACCGTCGAAGGCAAAACCACCAACGCTACCGTGACCTTCAGCGACCTCGTGCTCAACAACGTCGCAGACGGCGTGGCCGCTTCGGTGACGCTCTCGGGCATGAGCATTGACAGCGCTGAGGATGGCAGCGGCGCATTCGGCGCGGTCTCGGCTACGAACTTCAACATTGCCGGCGTACTGGGCATGTATGGCCTGGTCGACGCTGGCGGCGGGACCGAGCTCAAGACCATCTACACCGACTTCAACTTCGAGGGCGGCACCATCACGTCGCCGGAAGTGAACTGCACGATCGGCTCGATGACGGCGGCAGAGTTCAAGGCCCGCCCGCTTAAGCACAGCTTCGCTGAAATGATGGCGCTGGCCGAGGCGGTGGAAGCCGAGGGAGAAGATGCGTCTCCGGAGGTTATGGGCCAGGCCATGCGCATGTATGCCGACATGCTGACCGCGTTTGAATCCTCGCCCATCGAGTTTGGCGGCTTCGAGTGCAGCGGCGTCGACGAGGAAGATCGCCCGATCGACTTCAAGGTCGCTGGCATGTCCGTCGGCGGAATGAGCCCCGGCATCTATCCGGCCATAACCATGACCGGCCTGGAAGTCGCCGTCGAGGGCGACGGCGCCGTCGGGCTCGGCAGCTTCGACATGAAGGCCATGGACCTATCTGGCCCTATCGCCGCCATCGAGGCTGCCCCCGAGACCATCGACGAGGCATGGCTCACGGCAAATGCCCGCGCCATGATCCCAGCCTTCGAAGGCTTCTCGTTCTCCGATCTGCGCATTGACGTGCCCGATCCGGAAACCGAAGGCGCTCGCATCAAAGCCACCGTTGGCGCTTTCGACCTGACGCTCGGCAGCTACCTCAACGGCATCCCGACCGATCTGCTGACCACAGCCAGCAATATCGTGGTCGATCTGCCGACCGATTCCACCGACGAACAGGTCCAGCAATTGCTGGCTCTGGGCGTGACCTCCATCGACGCCGGCTTCACCGTGGATGCATCCTGGAACGAAGCGGAAGACACCATCGCCTTCGACGAAGTATCGATAACCGGCGCGGACCTGGCCACAGTCAAGCTCGTCGGCACCATCGCCAATGCCACCGAAACCCTGTTCAGCCTCGACGAGAACGAGGCCTTGATGGCTGCAATGGGCGTGGCCGTGGCCAACCTCAAGGTTGACGTCATCGATGCGGGGCTCTCCGACATCATCATGGCGAGCGTGGCCGCCGAACAGGGTGGCGATCCGGCAACCATGCGTCCGGTCTTCGCCGGTCTCGCTGAAGGCACGGTTGTGGGGTTCCTGGCCGGCGCAGCCGAGGCCCAAAAGGTGGGGGCCGCGATCAATAGCTTTGTCAGCGGCAATGCCAAGCACCTGACCATCGAGATGACGGCCAAGGACGCGCCCGGCATCGGCATGATGGACTTCATGGCCGCCGAGGACGATCCCAGCCTGCTGATCGGCAAGGTGACGATAGACGCCACCGCAAAGTAAGAGAACCTGGGGCCGCCTTCGGGCGGCCCTTTCGTTTTCAGGCTACCGCTTTGGCCGCCGCGCCCATGGCCCAGGCAAGCAAAGCGACCGCCACCCCTGACGTACTGCCCTCGACGTAGCAACGCAGTTCAGGCGCATTGCCCGACGCGCGGAAGTGCACCATGTCGCCGGACAGCGTGCGAAACTGCAAGCCGTCGACCGTCGATAGGCTTGCAATGCCATGCGGCGCGAAGAAGCTTTCGGCAAAGGCACTGTCGTTTTCCAGCTGGGCGAGAAACGCCCCACTCCGCTCTGACGGCACGTCCTGTATCCGGTCGGCCACTGCATGTTGCAATGGCAACGATGCGACCACCTCGCCTATGGTCCTGCCCTCCCGCGCAGCGAGACCCAGGGCGCAAAGCAACGGCAGAACCGCGTCGCGTGTCGGTAATGGGGGCAGAGGTCGTCCATCGATCACCACACCATCACCAACAAACGTGCCGCCATTAGCCTCGAAACCCACGACCCCATCCCGGTTTTCCTTCATGACAGCAACGACGAAGGGCGACCCCACCTTGGTGCGGATGACCTTGTCGAAAAACCCCGTTCGCTCGATCGCCGAATTGGACGTCACCGGCGTTACAACTGTTCGCGCGCCGAGAAACCGCGCGGCAAGCAACCCGAGTACGTCGCCCCGCACAAAAGCCCCACTGCCATCCATCATCAAGGGCCGGTCGCCATCCCCGTCCGAGGACACGATCGCATCCAGCCTCTCGCTGGCCACCCATCCTCCAAGCGGCGCCAGAACGGCATCGCCAAAGGCCTCAGTGTCGACGGCCACGAAGGCATCGGTGCGGCCTAGTCGAACGACCTCCGCTCCAGCGCGACGCATGATGGACGCCAACAAGTCACGCGCCACGGTGGAGTGCTCGAACACCCCGATACGCAGGCCCGCCAACGCGCCCCCGGGCAGGATATCGGCGAAACGCTGGAAATAGCGCTCAGCCGCCGCGTCGGCCTCGTCACCCATCCGCACCGAGCTACCCGGAAAGAACTCGTCGTTCAATTCGGCCAGAATGCCTGCCTCATCCGCCTTGCTGATTTCGCCGCTCGGCAGATAAAACTTCAGCCCGTTGCGATCAGCCGGAATGTGACTGCCGGTGACCATGATCGCGCCGCAGCCTGCGGCCATCGCGTGGTAGGCCAGTGCCGGCGTGGGAATGGCGCCACAATCCACCGCCTGCAGCCCAAGCTGCGCGATCGCCGCAGCGCAATCGGCCATGATCTGTGGGCTGGACGGGCGAAAGTCGCGGCCCAGAAATACCTTGCCGCCACCGATCTGCCCCGAGCTTCTCATGTGACACAGGAACGCCGCCGTGTATCGCCGGGCCGCCTGCCACTCGAGTTCGACGGCTAGGCCGCGCAGGCCGCTGGTTCCAAATTTGAGGCTGCTCTGGGACACCGGACAATACTCGCTGCTGCTATTCGCGCTTCATAGGCGATAGTACCGCCGGTACCAATCCACGAAACGCGCCACGCCCTCGGACATTTCGGTGAGCGGAACGTCCCCGATGAGTTGCCGGAGCAGCGTCGGATCAGCCGCGGTATCGCGCGGGTCCCCCGCTTGTAGTGGTAGAAACCGGCGCTCCGCCTTCATGCCCAATGCTGCCTCAATGGCATCCACGAAATCCAGCAGGGGTTGCGGCCGTCCACCGGCGAGGTTCACACACCGATACGGCGCCACAGCTGAAAGAGAATCCCCGTCCACCGGCTGTCCAATGGTCGGCGGACGCCCGATCAGCCGCATCACCGCCTCGATGAGATCATCGACATAGGTGAAGTCCCTCTGCATCTGACCCTGCCCATAAATGTCGATCGGTTGCGCGGCGAGGATCGCCGCAACGAACTTGAACAGAGCCATGTCCGGTCGCCCCCAAGGCCCGTAGACAGTGAAAAAGCGCAGGCTGGTCGACGGAATGGCCCAGAGATGGGAATAGGCATGCACCATTGCCTCTCCGCCCTTCTTGGTCGCGGCATAGAAGGACAGCGGCAGGTCGGCGCTGTGCAGCTCCGAAAATGGCGCCTGCTGGTTGCCACCATAGACCGAACTCGAAGACGCGAACAGAAAATGCCGCGGCGGCAATGCCCGCACCGCTTCCAGCAGGTTGGCCGTCCCCACCAGATTGGCTTGGACATAGCTTGCCGGCTGCTCCAGGCTGTAGCGTACGCCCGCCTGTGCCGCGAGGTGCACCACGATCTCGGCATCGGCGCCTTCCAGCGATTGCCGCAATAGCTGGGCGTCTTCGACCCTGCCCTCGATGAGAGTGAAGCGCTCGTAGCCCGCCAGTTCACCCAGCCGGGCGCGCTTCAGCGACACGTCGTAATAGTCGGTGAGCCCATCAAAGCCGGTAACGCTGTGCCCCTCGTCGAGCAACCGCCGCGCCAGGTGATATCCTATGAACCCGGCGGTTCCGGTAACGAACACATTCATTCAGCAGCCTCTTGCGGGACGACGGGCCGCCCGACACTGACATAGCGCAGCCCATGGCGCGTGATTTCATCGGCACGATAGACGTTACGGAGGTCGACGAACACATCGCCACCCATCTGGCTGCGCAACCGGGCGACATCGAGCGATCGGAAGGCATTCCACTCCGTCACCAGCACCAGCAGCGCTACGCCCTCCGCAGCCTCGTAGGCATCTCCAACCACCGTCAGTGCTGGCAACTGTGCCTTTGCGGCCGCCGCTCCCGCCGGGTCATACGCGATCACCTCTGCGCCAGACTCCAGCAGCATGCGGGCAATGGCGACGGCCGGCGATTCCCTGATATCATCGGTCTCCGGCTTAAACGTCAGCCCCAACAGCCCAATTCGCCGCCCAGCAACATCGCCGCCGCAGGCCTCAACAATCTTGCCGACCATAGCCAGCTGCCGCTCAGCATTGACGGCGATCGTGGCCTCCACCAGTCGCATCGGCAGGCCAAAATTGCGGCCCGTGGCCAGCAAGGCCCGCGTATCCTTGGGGAAGCACGACCCGCCATAGCCGGGCCCGGCATTGAGGAACTTCGGCCCAATCCGCCGATCGAGCCCCAGCCCCCGTGCAATATCCTGCACATTGCCACCCGAGGCCTCGCACAGGTCCGCCATCTCGTTGATGAAGGTAACCTTCATCGCCAGGAACGCGTTGGCGGCATATTTGGTGATCTCCGCACTGCGGCGGCTGGTGAACAGAATGGGCGCTTGGTTGAGGTAAAGCGGCCGATAGACCTCCGCCATCACGGCCCGCGCGCGCTCGTCCTCGACCCCGATGATGATGCGGTCTGGTCGCTTGAAATCGTCGATTGCCGCGCCCTCCCGCATGAATTCGGGATTGGAGACAACGGCAATGTCATCTCCCTGCCGCGCCAACCGCACCACGCCGGCGACATGATCCCCCGTCCCGACCGGCACGGTGGACTTAACCGCAATCACCGCGTCCGGCCTCAGCCATGGCGCAATGCCCAGGGCAGCGGCGTGGACGAAGCTGAGATCGGCCTCGCCATCCTCGCCACGAGTCGGCGTACCCACGGCCAGAAACACCACATCGGCCGTTGCCACGGCGCCATTGGCATCGGTTGTGAACGACAGCCGCCCCGCCGCCAGGTTGGTGGCCAGCAACTGGTCCAGACCCGGCTCGTAGATCGGTGATTTGCCGGTCATCAGTTGGGCGACGCGATCCTCGTCGATATCAACGCAAGTGACCCGGTGGCCGAAATCGGCAAAGCAGGCCCCTGCAACGAGCCCGACATATCCGGCTCCGATCATGACGATGTTCATTGGCCGACTCTCCTGTTCGACCGCGCCATCAGTCCACGTCAGGCTTGACGCTGCGATGACGCTTGGTGACGCTGCGAATGGCCTTGCCCTCGAGGCGCCGTTGCTTGGACGCCAGCGTCGGCCTGGTCGCTACGCGGGCCTTCGGGGCATAGGCACCGGCCACCAGCAGGCCCACCAGCCGTTCCAGCGCATCGGCGCGGTTCATCGGTTGGTCCCGGTGACTGTTGGCGGCGATGATCAGAATGCCATCCTTGGTCAGTCGCCGCCCGGCCAGCGTCGCCACGCGCCGTTTCATGGCTTCGGGAATATTGGGCGACGCCATGAGGTTGAACCTCAATTGCACCGCACTCGACACTTTGTTGACGTTCTGCCCGCCCGGCCCGGCTGAGCGCACGAATGTTTCTTCGATCTCGCCGGGATCGATGGAAATGGAGCGGGTGATGACAATGGGATCAGCCATCCCCGCCCCTTCCTAGTTCCGGTAGCGACCCGCGAAGATGATCTCACCCTCGTGGATCGTCAGGCCCTTGATGGTCGCGCGGTACTTGCCCGGCAGGCCTTCCGCCTCGATCACCCAGCCCTTCTTCAGCATGCCGGCAAAGACCTTTTCACCGATATCCTTGAAGTCGCCGGGTCCAAGCGCATTGTCCTCACCCAGATGGGTGAGGGCCTTGATTTCGCGATTGGACGGACGTTGCGGCACGGTTCAGGCCGCCTTCGCCTTGAGATCGGGTGCGGTCGCTTCGGCCATGAGCGCCACAAGGGCATCCATGAACGGCTCGACTTTCTGGCCTTCGGCGCCGAGCCGGCGGACCGATACAGTCCCCTCCTCGGCCTCACGCTTGCCGACCACGAACATCAGCGGCACTTTGCCGACCGAGTGCTCGCGCACCTTGTAGTTGATCTTCTCGTTGCGCGCGTCGAGTTCGGCACGGATGCCGGCGGCCTTGAGCTGTTTCACCAGCTTTTCAGCATAGTCATCCGCTTCCGACACGATGGTCGCGACGACCACCTGGGTTGGTGCCAGCCACATCGGCATCTTGCCGGCATAGCTCTCGATCATCATGCCGATGAACCGCTCGAGCGACCCAAGAATCGCACGATGCAGCATGACCACATACTGACGTGAACCGTCCTCGGCGACATAGGTCGCGTCCAGACGTTCCGGCAGCACGTAATCGAGCTGCAGCGTTCCCACCTGCCACGAACGCCCAATGGCATCCTTGAGGTGGAATTCCAGCTTGGGCGCGTAGAAAGCGCCCTCACCCTCGGCGATCTCGAAATCATAGCCGGTCGCGCGCAGGGCATCGCCCAGCGCCTTCTCGGCCGCGTCCCAGCGCTCGATCGTGCCGCCGAACTTCTCCGGCCGCGTAGCGAGCTTGATGACGACATTCTCGAAACCCATGTGGCCATAGACCGAATAGAGCAGATGCACGAAATGCTCGGTTTCGCTCTGAATCTGGTCTTCACGGCAGAAAATATGCGCGTCGTCCTGCGTCATCTGGCGAACGCGCATGAGCCCGTGCAGAGCACCATGCGCTTCGTTACGATGGCAGCAACCGAACTCGGCCATGCGCAGCGGCAGGTCGCGATAGCTCTTGATGCCCTGGTTGAAGATCTGGATATGGGCCGGGCAGTTCATCGGCTTGAGCGCCATCAGGTCGCCCTTGCCGCTCAAGACCGGGCCTTCCTCTTCCGTACCGGGCACTTCGTCAGGCACCACGAACATGTTTTCGCGGTACTTGCCCCAGTGGCCGGACGCCTCCCAGAACTTCGAGCTCATCAGCTGAGGCGTCTTCACCTCGACATAGCCGGACGAGTTCAGACGGCGGCGGATATACGCCTCCATCTGATTGTAGAGCACATAGCCCTTGGGGTGCCAGAACACCGAACCCTGCGCTTCCGGCTGGAAATGGTACAGGTCCATCTCCTGACCGATCTTGCGGTGGTCGCGCTTCTCGGCCTCCTCCATCATGTGGAGATAGGCATCCAGCTCTTCCTTGGTCGCAAAGGCCGTGCCGTATATGCGGCTTAGCACCGGATTGTTGCTGTCGCCACGCCAATAGGCGCCGGCCACCTTGGTCAGCTTGAACGCCGTGCCAACATCCTTGACCGTGCGCATATGCGGACCACGGCAGAGGTCGATCCACTGACCTTGCTTGTACATCTTGAGCGACTGGTCAGCCGGAATGGCATCGACCAGTTCGACCTTGAAGGCCTCGCCCTTGGTGCGGAAGAAGTCCTTGGCCTGGTCGCGCGTCCAGATTTCTTTGGTGAAGGCCGCCCCACGATCGATAATTTCGGCCATCTTCTTCTCGATGACCGGGAAGTCCTCTTCCGAGAACGGCACGTCACGCTTGAAGTCGTAATAGAAGCCGTTTTCGATCACCGGGCCGATCGTCACCTGCGTGCCGGGCCACAGCTCCTGCACCGCCTCGGCGAGCACGTGCGCCGTGTCGTGCCGGATCAGCTCCAGAACGTCCTTGGACCCACTGTCGCGCGTAACGAACTCGATCTTGCCGTCTTCTTCCAGCGCGTCCGACAGGTCGGAAAGCACGCCGTTCCAGCGCATGGCCACCGTCTTCTTGGCGAGGCTCTTGGAGATACCTTCGACCACGGTGGTCCCGGTGGTGCCACGCGCATAGTCGCGAGCTGCACCGTCGGGGAACGTCACCTTGATCGTCATTTTAGGTCTCCAGAAATTGGGATTGCTGTTTGCAATTTGCAAACAAGGCGGCCTGTCTAGCACGGTTTCCAAGCAATTCCAGCAGCCGAGGCTGGCAAAAGCACAATGCTCGCCAACAACCGGCCGTCACGGGACCGTCTACTTCCAGCGCCCATAGCGCCAAGGTGCATACCACCGCCCGCGCTCGACCACGGCCTCCGGCACCGGATCATAGCCATGTGTGCCGCCCGGACGGCAGCGCCAGATGCGAGCCAGGCCCATCCACCCGCCCGGCCAGAAGCCAAAGCGCCAGATTGAGTCCCGCGTGTACTCCGAACATGTCGGCAGGTGGCGGCAATTGCGCCCCATAAACATCGACAGCGTGTAGCGGTAGACGGTGATCAGCAGCACCGCCGCGGATTTGAACGGCAGGTCCACCACTCGCCAGAAGAAGCCGATGACTCGATCCATCAGCGCGCGGCCGTAACCGATTCCGCGGATTCGATTTTTTCCAACGCCTCAACCACCGCATCAAACACCAGCAGCGTCGACATATGGCGGGCGCGATACTCCCGCACCGGTTCCAGATAACCGAGATCGCTCCACCTGCCCGCAGGCGGCACGCCGTTTTCTTTCAGCATGGCATGCATCTGCTGACGAACCTGGCGGAACTCATCAATCGGCGTTCCGACAATCTCGCGCGCGACCACGGCCGCCGAGGTCTGCCCGAGCGCGCAGGCCGATATATCGTGCCCATAAGCCACGATGGCACCATCGCGCACGGTCACGTCGACCTCGACCACAGACCCGCACACCCGGCTTACCTTCCGTGCGCTGGCATCCGGGGTCGCCAGTCGCCCGGGCTGCCGCGCGTTTCCGGCAAGGTCGAGGATCTTCTGGGAATAGAGATCGCTAAGTTCCATAAAACGCACAATTCTGTTTCTTGTGACTGTCGCCACCGCCCCCTATATAGGTCGTCCTAGCCGGACTGTCAGGTTGTGTCGCAATTTGCAGTCGTCAAACGTCATGGTTTCGAAGAATGACCAGACGCAAGGAACCACTTCGATGGATGCTCGTACCAAGCCCCTGGGCGCCGTGACCACCTCGACTGCTGTATTCCCTCGGCCAACCCAGGAAGAAGCGGAAGCCGCAGTACGCACGCTCTTGGCATGGGCTGGCGATGATCCGACCCGCGAGGGCCTGCTCGAAACGCCCGGCCGCGTCACGCGTGCCTTTGGCGAATTCTTTGCCGGTTACGAGCAGGACCCCAAGGCCATCCTCTCCAAGACCTTTCGGGAAGTCGGCGGCTATGACGATATCGTCCTGGTCAAGGACATCCCGTTCAGCTCGCATTGCGAGCATCACATGGTCCCGTTCGTGGGCAAGGCCCACATCGCCTACCTGCCACATGACGGCGTTGTCGGCCTGTCCAAACTGGCTCGGCTCGTCGAGGTCTTCTCCCGCCGCCTGCAGACGCAGGAAAACCTGACAGCGCAGATCATCGACGCCATCAACGAACATCTTGGGCCACGCGGCGCTGCGGTCATGCTGGAAGCCGAGCATATGTGCATGTCGATGCGCGGTGTGCGGGCTCATGGTGCCTCGACGATCACCCACCGTTTCACCGGCGTTTTCGCCGAAGATCGTGTGGAGCAGGACCGCTTCTTCGCGATGATCGACCGCCGCTGACAGCAATCGCGATCAAGCCCGGCATAGGCTAAGCTGGCATTTCGGACCATCAAAAGCCGAGCCGCCATGCAGTCCATCGAACGCGCCATTTGGTTCATCGAAACCCGCTTTGCCGACGAGATCACCCTCGACGAGATCGCAGCAGTTGGCGGCATTTCGCGGTTCCACCTGTCGCGCAGCTTCGCCACCATTACTGGTCTGCCGGTCATGGCCTATGTCCGCGGCCGGCGCCTGACCCTGGCAGCCCATAAGCTGCTGGCCGGCGCGCCCGACATTCTCGCGGTGGCCCTGGATGTCGGCTACAACTCGCATGAGGCATTCACCCGTGCCTTTCGCGACCACTTCGGCCAGACACCCGATCAGCTACGCACCCACGGCATCGCTGACCCCGGCCTGCTGGTCGAACCGCTGCGACTGGACGAAACCCTGCTCGTCGACCTGCCCCGGCCCCGCATCGAGGATGCCGCCCCCCTGCGCATAGCCGGCTTTGGCGAGCGCTACACCTTCAGCACCAACCAGGGCATCCCGGCCCTCTGGCAGAAGTTCATGCCCTATATCGGCCACATGCCGGGCCAGCGCGGCGACGTGACCTACGGCGTCGCCGCCGATTTCGAGGAAGATTGTAGCTTCGGCTACGTCGCTGGCGTGGAGGTATCGCCCACCGCCGAGCTCGACGAGGGCATGGCCTATATCGACATCCCGGCCCAGCGCTACGCTGTCTTCGCCCATTCGGGCCACATCTCGACCATGCGGCGCACCGCCTACTCCATTTGGGCGCAGTACTTTCCCTCGAGTGAACTGATACCCACCGGCGGCCCGAACTTCGAACGCTATGGCGCCGCCCATGACCCTGTCACCGGCTACGGGATGGTCGAGGTGTGGGTGCCGATTGCGCTCTGAGCCGATGCGGCGCTACAACGCCAGCATGACAATCACCTTCGCCGATCCCACCGCGCTCACCCACGAGCAACTCGAAGAAGGCACCGCCTTCGCCCCGCGTTTCGACGCTGCTGGCCTCGTGACTGTCGTCACTACCGAGGCCGGCACCAACGAAGTGCTGATGCTGGCCCACATGAACGCCGAAGCTCTCTCGCTGACCCTGGAAACCGGCATCGCCCATTACTGGTCGCGCTCGCGCGGCAAGCTCTGGAAAAAGGGCGAGACCTCGGGAGAATTGCAGGAGGTCGTCGAACTCCGCACCGATTGCGACCAGGACGCCATCGTACTGGTGGTCAACCAGACCGGCCGCGGCGCTGCCTGCCACACCGGCCGCAAGTCATGCTTCTATCGCCGGGCTTCGGTGACACAGGGCGAAGCGAGCCTCGACGACATCGGCCTGCCCCGCCTGTTCGATCCCCATGCCGTCTACGGCTGCTAGCTGCGCCGCTCGAACAGACCAACCATGAGTATGCCGGCGAAGAACCCGCCCAGGTGGGCCTGCCAGGCAACACCGACTTCAGCGCCGGTAAACAATGGCAGCAACGGAACCGCCGCGTTCAGCACCACCCAGATCAGGATGAACATGCGCGCCCGGTTGTCCTGCCATAGATCGCCAAAGCTCGCCAGATTGCGCCCCACCACCACGCGCTGACCCGTTTCCGGATCCTGGGCGACGATGACAGGCTGAAAAATGAATCGCACCGCGGCGCCTGTGAGCCCGGCCACGCCGCCGGATGCCCCGATCAGGTATGCGCCGGTGTAAAGCGTCGTCGCCGCAAAGAACGCCGCGCCCGCCGCCGCCGAAACAAAGAAGATCGCCAGCATCGGCCCTGCCCCATACCGCCGGGAAACGGGCGTCGCGAAAATCGCAAACCAGGCGGCATTGACCAGCAGGTGATCCCATCCGCCATGCAGCAGCGCGTGGCTGAATGGCGTCCAGATAAGCGGCACCGCCAGCGAAATGTCATCGCCCGCAGCCACGATTCGCAGCGGCAGGAAGGCGAACCACGTGACCAGCTGGTTGAGTCCTTGCTGGTTAAGAACCAAGGTTGACGCAAGATGAACGGCCGCCAGCACCCCAATTACGGCCGTTACCGCGCCAGGCAACAGGAAGACCGGCTCGCGCTGCGCCGGGCCCGGATTCACCGGCGCCCCACCTTGTTCACTCATCACTTCGCTCCGACTCGCTGGCGGTCCGTGCCTTCCAGCCTTCTTTTCCACATTGGGACAGCGCCGTTAACCTTAACTATTCTTTAAGGGCGCTTTTGCCCCCCGCATTTGTCAATGTTGGCGGGAGGCGACGGCATTCCACGGGGAGGATGCTGGCGCGATTTGGCGGGTCACGACAAGAATGCAAAAAACGAGCACCAGAACGCTCTATGACTACTGGAATTCTATCCGTGGCTCGCGCAGCGCGCCCGAGCGGAAGGATATCGACCCGACGCGCATTCGCGAGGCTCTCGCCAATACCTTCATCCTCGAACTCGACGAGAGCGAGAAGTTCTCCTTCCGATTGGCCGGGTCGCACCTTTGCACCAGCTATTGTCGCGAGCTCAAAGGTCGCTCGTTCTCTGCACTCTGGCACGAGCGCGACAGTGATGCGATGGAAACCCTTATCCGCGCCGTCACTGAAGACCATGCCGTTGCGCTGGTCACCTTCCAGGGCACCACTGCTGTCCACACCAAGGTGAGCTTCGAAACGATACTGATGCCCCTGCGGCACAACGGCTCCACCCACACCCGCCTTCTGGGCGCGATGACCGCACTCGACGAGCCCTATTGGCTCGGAGTCCAGCCCATCATGGAACAGCGCATCACTGGTCTCCGCCTGATCTGGCCCGATGATGTGGCCCTCGAGGATGGCGTCCGCGAAGTGGCGACCAAGGTGGTCAACGACGTGACCTTTGCCCATCACACCCCCACCGCCATGCCTGCCACGGTCTATGGCCGCAGTGCCCGCCGCTACGCCCATCTGGCCGTGATCGACGGCGGCCGTCAGTAACTGTACTGATAACGCAAAGCTGGCAATTTGCGCGGCTGCCGCTGCGCAAATGCCCGTAGCCCATCACTATGCGTTAACCAAGACCGTCTAGCTTGTTGTTGAAAACGTAACGGCTTCAGCGGTCAGGCGAATGCTCAGCGACGACATCCCATCCCCGCAGTTCATCGCCCCTGCCCGCACCCGCGCCGAACCCAACCGCTTTCAGCGCGTCAAAGTGTCGGTTCTGGGCCGCTACATGCTGGCCGACCGTCGCGAGTTTCCGTGCCAGATCATCGAGATGTCGCCCGGCGACGCCATGGTAATCGCGCCGGTGACCGGCATTGTCGGTGAAAAGGTCATCGTCTACGTCGATCACATCGGCCGTGTCGAAGGCACGCTTCTCAGCCAGATGGACGGCGGCTTCACCATGGATATCGCCGCCTCGCCGCGCAAGCGCGACAAGATGGCGGCGCAGCTCACCTGGCTCGCCAACAAGGATGTCCTCAACCTGCCCGAGGACCGCCGGCACGAACGCGTCGTACCCGACATCCGCCATTCCACCGTCGTGCTGGATGATGGCCGCCGCTACAATTGCAAGATCATCGACATCTCGCTGTCGGGCGCCGCAGTCGAGCTCGACGTTCGACCGGCGATGGGCACGCCGATTACCCTGGGCCGCATGCGCGCCCGCGTCGTTCGTCACTTCCAGAACGGCGTCGGCGTCGAGTTCGCCTCGGCCCAGGAAATGCTCACGGTCGTGCAGCAGAACCTGCGGATGAACTGATCCGGCTCGCCGGTTACCATCACACACCATCGTCAGTAGCCGCTCGGTTTGACATCGGTTATGACCGAACCATGACAGCGCTGCGTGCCTCCTCGATCGCTACCATTGCCGCCACTTTCCTGGCGTTCGGCTCTCCCCAGGGCGCCTTTTCCGACGGTCGTGGCGACTGGGATGGCTATGCCTGGCAGAAAATCGCCATCGCCGACTGCCAGACCTCCGAAGCAACGCTCACCTGCCCGACCTATCGACAAAAGTGGGACTGGAAGCGCGATCAATGGGTCGAGGTCAACCTGACCTTCGATCTCGCCGCAGGCAGGCTGAGCCTGAGCCAGAGGCTCACCGACAATGATGCGCATGACGACGACTATGTCTGCGTCACCGCGCTGGTGACCGATGCCTCGGGCAGCGACATCGCCGCCCACCACCAGAACTGGTACATGGCCGACGGCACGACGATCGAGCGCGACTTCACCTATGCCTCGTCGCACTTCGCCGAGGCGGCGACGATCTATATCGGCTCCAAGCAATGCCGTGACGGCGCCGAGCAAGATGACGACGTATACGCCCAGGTCCTTGCCGGAATCCGCAACTGAGCCATCCGCGCCAAGTGCCTGGCCCGCATGGTTAATCGTTCAAGAATTCAATCGATAAAACACGCATAAAAACTGCGTTGCAGTTTTTCTATCGGGGCAAGTCGCCCTCTCTAACGTGGTCTCCATCAGGGAGATCACACTATGCATTCGAACAAGAAGGGACCGGGAGCTGCACTGTTTGGCGCCATGCTGGCGCTGCTCGCAATCGCCGCTCCGGCCCAGGCGCTTGACACGACCAATGTCGCTTTCGTGCAGACCGGCATCGAGAACACCAGCATTCCCGTCGGCCACGCCGAGTTCTGCAAATCCCGCCCGTCGGAATGCGCTCCGAATAGCGAGATCGTGCCGGCCGTGTCGCTCACCGAGGGCCTGTGGCAGCAATTGCTCACGGTCAACGCCTCGGTGAACCAGGCCGTCGTCCCCGTCACCGACCAGAACCTCTATCAGGTCGCCGAATTCTGGACCTATCCCAATGGCTACGGCGATTGCGAAGACTACGTGCTGGCCAAGCGCCGCACCCTGATCGACGCCGGATGGCCCGCCAGCGCCCTGCTGATCGCTGTGGTCAAGCAGGCCAGCGGCGAAGGACATGCCGTGCTCATGGTCCGCACCGACCGTGGTGATCTGGTGCTCGACAATCAGGTCGGCTCGATCGACCTGTGGAGCAGCACGCCCTACCAGTATGTCAAGCGCCAGTCGCAGGCCGACGCCGGCAAGTGGGTCGACATGCTCGACACTCGTGAGACCGTCACCGCAACCGCCGCTATCAAGTGATACAGTTTCCGGACCCCGCCCAAAGCCTATCCCTGATAGGGGTCTGATGAATGAGGCCAGCTTCGGTTCCGAAGCTGGCCTCATTGCTTTTGGCGCATAGCGCTACCGGGTGACGTCCGGCAGCAAGCGCGCCTTAATATCGAATGGCGACGTAGGCGCCCATGAACAGCAGGCCAGTAACGAACGCCCAGCCAAAGGCCACGATGGCCGACACCAGCGCTGACGTCGTCGATATGGTGCCGTCTTCCTCCGTCCGCCAGCCGAGCTGCAGCATGATGTATGGCCCGCAGAGAAAGCTCATGGCCAGGTTGCCCATCGACCCGACAAACGTCTTGCCGTCATAGCGCAGCATGGCCTGTTGCTTGGCGAGCCACTGGTAGAGGTGGGTGCCTGCTCCGGCGATGCACAGGCCGACGCCTATCAAGAAGGCTGCCAGCAGCAATTCCTTGGTCATGCCGATCCGTCCCCGCCGCCTGCGCGCCCAATGTTAACCCTTCATTAAGCATAATGACCGCCCAATTGCCTGTCACCTCTCCTTGGCGAATCTGGTTAACGCTGGCGATGAATCCACAATCTGCCCCGGCGAACGAACGTCAGCCGCCCCACTCGCTGGCCTACAACCTGGCCGGCATAGCCGTGATCGTCATGCTGCTGGCCGTGGGGGCTGCCTATCTCGTTGACGAATTGGGACGCCGCGACCGTGCCGTGGCGCCCACGCTCGAGGACGGAAAACCGATCGTCCAGACCATCGGAGGGCGCGAATTGACCATTCCCGCCGCGTGGTTCCGCTATGATGGCCAATTGCACGACGGCTTCACCGACCAGATCGATCTGCGGGTGATGTTCACACCCGCGGACGGCGCCGCAATTCCCGTGGACGTGACCCTATTGCCGCGCAGCCGCGCCCGCGCCAGCAGTGCCCTGCTCGACGGCGTCTATCTGCATCAGTTCAATGATGAAACGCTGAGCGGTGTACCCGGCCTCGTGGGCAAGCCCATGGGCGGTGGTAGCGGCTATTCAGGCGAGACCGTCTGGTATGACGCAATTTCACCAAACCCGTTCGTCGCCAAATGCATGGATGCGGTGGAGCCTGAGGGTGCCGCGAAATGCGTGCGTACCGTCTATCTGCCCAGCGGCATCGCCGCCATTTACGCCTTCGACGCCACGGTTCTGCAATCGTGGCGTCAGTTCGATCCCGAAATGGAGCGATGGCTCGCCCCAATCGGTGCGTGGTGAAATCGCTTAGCTGACTTCGTCGAGGTCGATATCGAGGATCGACATGTTGAAGATGTAGGACTTGTCGCCATCCTCGTCGTCCACATGGATCAGCCCGATCGACTCATCGCCGATGAACACTTCGACGGAATCGTTGAGCTTGGCGCGCGGCCGCACGTCGATATTGCGGTTGTTGAACTTGAGTTGCAGGAACTTCTGCAGCTTGATGATCTCGGGATGGTTCACTGTCTTGTCCTGCTGTTTCGTTGAGCCGGCAATCTAGTCAGCAATCAAACGCATACAACCCCCAAAGAGGTGCATTTTAGCGGTGAGAACCGCCCATATCTGGTTGTTGCGGTTCGCGCGATCAAGCGTTGAGGTCGTGCACCAGCACCATCTGGTCCATCACCAGAGCCGGCTGGGCGCAACCGGCTTCGCCGATAACCTTGGCAGGCACGCCCGCCACGGTCACGCGCGGCGGCACTTCCTTGAGCACCACCGAGCCCGCGCCGATGCGAGAGCAGTCGCCGATCCTGATATTGCCCAATACCTTGGCGCCCGCGCCGATCAACACGCCATTGCCGATCTTGGGGTGCCGGTCCTGGTCGGACTTGCCAGTGCCGCCCAGCGTCACGTTCTGCAGCATGGAGACATTGTCTCCAACCACTGCTGTCTCGCCGATGACGAGACCGGTGCCGTGGTCGAGCATGATGCCGCGGCCCATTGGCACCGCCGGATTGATGTCCACCTGGAACACCTGGCTGGCCCGGCTTTGCAGATAGAGCGCAAAATCCCGACGGCCCGCTTTGAACATGGCATGCGCGAAGCGGTGCGTCTGGATCGCCTGATAGCCCTTGAAGAACAGCAGCGGCTCGATCGCCCGGTGGCTGGCGGGATCGCGTTCCAGCGTCGCCGCCAGATCGACGCGCGCCGCCTCACCGATATCGGGAGCGTCGCTCAGCGTCTCGGCGAAGGCCTGGCGGATGAGATCGGCGGATACGTCGTCATGATCCAGTCTTGCGGCCAGACGATGCGCCAGCGCCTGTTCGAAGGTATCGTGATTGAGGATGGCCGAGATTGCCATATTGGCCAGCGACGGCTCGGCCGCCACGATCTGCCGGGCTCCACCGCGAACGGCCTCCCAGACTGGATCCACGGATTTGATCTCCGCTGACTTCTTGGCGCTGCTCGTCATCGCGCGTCATCTCCGCTTCATCGTGCACAAGCGATATAAGCCATTCCTTACCACATGACAAAGTCTTGGCGCAGTGACTGGTTCACGATTGGCTGTTCGGCGCGAACGTCCTGCCAAGAAAGGCGAGCGCGGCAGTTTTGAATTTCGTGTCGCCTGTTGCACGCATGTGGTCTCGCTTGGGGATAACGAAGGCTTCGGCATCCGGCATTAGCTCCGCCAATGGCTCAGGTGGACCAGCCATCTCGTCGGCCTCGCCCACCGCCACCAGGACAGGCACCGCGATTCGCCGCACGTCGGCCCGCGCCATCGGTTGGCGCGAAGTTTCCATACACGCCGCCAGCGCCTGGCGATCGGCCTTGGTGTGATCAGCGAAAATCCGGAACTGCCGGGCCGTCGGATGCTTCAATCCATCGAGCGAGGGCGCTC
Organism: Devosia lacusdianchii; assembly: GCF_022429625.1. Classification (NCBI taxonomy): domain Bacteria; kingdom Pseudomonadati; phylum Pseudomonadota; class Alphaproteobacteria; order Hyphomicrobiales; family Devosiaceae; genus Devosia; species Devosia lacusdianchii. Next base: position 2,495,898 of record NZ_CP092483.1, read on the forward strand.
GCAGCCCCGAAATGATGTCATTGCCGTCGCTCAGGCCATTGATGAGGTTCATCCCCATCCCGCCAAAAATGGCGCAGACCACCCGCTCCTCGTGCTGGAATGCCATGAACGCCGCGATCCGCGCGCCCATCGAATACCCGAGCACAGCGGCCCGCTCGATACCGAGATGATCGAGCAGCGCCACCGCGTCCCGGGCCATATCCTGCGGATAGTACCGCTCCGGGTCATACGGCTTGTCCGAGCCGCCATGCCCCCGATTATCCAGCACGATGGCCCGGTATCCCGCAGTCGTCAGCGTTTCCACCCAACCTGTATCGATCCAGTTGACCTTGCCGCTCGAGGCGAAGCCGTGGATGCAGAGCACCGGTGGACCCTCACCAAACGATTCATAGGCCAGCGTCAGTCCGTCGGATTGGAAGGTGGGCATGTTTGTCACCGTGTTATCCTCCCGCTTTCGCGGGAATGGCACTGGAAATCAATAGGCGAATGGGAGTGGCCCGCCTTCCATTGGCTTCTGCCTTCGACTATGGTCCGGCCAACTTCAAATCACCGCTCGCGGATATTCCTCATGGCACACGGCAGCACGCCACACTTCCACAATACCGAAGGTCTCCGGCAGATCGAGGTGGGTTCCAAGGAATTCCAGTGCGTCGGCGCCCTGCCCCCGTTCGACCACCCGCATGTGTTTCTCGATATGGGTAAGGACAACGAAATCGTCTGCCCCTATTGCTCGACGCACTACGTGTTCAACTCGCGCCTTGCCGCCGGCACGTCCAACCCGCTCTCCGCCGTCTTCCACGCCGACGCCGCCTAAGACCCTTTGATATGCCCGGCATCGGCCGAACCTACTATGTGGCCGGCGCGGGCATTACCGGCCTGACACTGGCGCTGGCGCTCGCCAAGTTTGGCGCCACGGTCGTCGTGCTTGAGCGCAATCCGGTATTGTCCGAATTCGGCGCCGGCCTTCAGGTCAGTCCCAATGCCCGCCGCGTGCTCGATCGGCTCGGCCTCGACGAGACCATCTCGGCCCACAGCCTGGAACCGTCAGGCATCGACATCTACCCCTATCGCCGCTCGTCACCCCTGGTAACGCTCGAACTCGGCCAAGCCATGCGGGACCGGTTCGGCGCACCCTATGCGGTGATGCACCGGGCCGACCTGGCCGATGCGCTCTACAAAGCATGCCGGCGCTTCGCCAATATCGACATACTCTTCGGCGTCCGCTCTTGGGACGCCGTCTCGCATGCGCGCGGCGTCACCGTCTCGATCGACGAGGCCAACGGCCAATCGCGCACCGCCCGGGGCCTGGCCCTCATCGGCACCGATGGCGTCCACTCGCTTACGCGCCGCAACCTCTTGCACGGAACGGACGCCCAGTACCGCGGCCGCGTGGCCTGGCGCACATTACTGCCCTTCGATTCTCTCGCCGGCCAGCTTGCGCTGGACCGCGTCTCGGTGCTGTTCGCCCCCGGCTACCATATGGTCTGCTACCCGCTGCCCCATCGGCGGCAGGTCAATGTCGCCCTATTCGCCGCAGCCTCCCAAAATAAGTCGGAGACCGGCGACGTCCCCGTTCTGCCGCGTTCCTCGCGGCACAGCCCGCGCATCGACGTCATCCTTACCGCCGCTGGCAGCACCTGGACGCCCTGGCCGCTCTACACGGTCGAGACGCCACGCTGGCACGAGGGCAATATCGGGATCGTCGGCGACGCCGCTCACGCAATGGTTCCATTCCAGGCCCAGGGCGCTGCCATGGGCATTGAGGACGCTGCTGTGCTCGCTCCCCTGCTGATCAGCGAAGCCGGCGCCGAAACCGCCTTCGCCAAATACGAACTGGCACGCCGCCAGCGCGTAACCCGCGTCGCCCGCACTTCGCGCACCAATGGCACGATCTTTCACATGCAATGGCCACTGAGCATTGCCCGAAATCTCGTGATCAGCGCCCAGGGCAGCCAGGGCCACCTCAAGCGCCTGGCCTGGCTCTACGACTATGACGCCGGAGTGAATCAGCATGTCAACGACGCACCATAACCGCTTCCGCCGACTCGATTTTTCCGTGTCCCGGGGCGTCGCGGCGGAACCATCTGCGACCCTTCGGCCTTGCTTTGGCAGTCCCGGCTGTGTCAACTGCGCGACACATCCCACCGCTGGTTCGAAGTCCGAAGGTTAGCGCCCAAGCATGCAAGCAGCGACTCGCTCACGCCTGACCCTCACCTGTATTCTGGTGACGATCCTGCTTGATATGGTTGGCGTGGGCATCATCGTGCCGGTTCTGCCCGAACTGCTGGAAGACCTGACCGGCGGCAGCAGCGTCGCCAATGCGGCCGTCATCGGCGGTTACCTGGTCTTCGCCTACGCCTTCATGCAGTTCGTGTTCTCGCCGGTGCTTGGCAACCTGTCCGATCGCTTCGGCCGCCGTCCAGTTCTACTCGTGTCTCTGCTCGGCCTCACCTTTGACTACCTGATGATGTCGATCGCCCCCGTGGTCTGGTATCTCTTCATCGGCCGCATCATCGCCGGTATTGCCGGTGCGGCCCTGGCCACGGCCACCGCCTATATGGCCGACATCACACCGCCGCATAAGCGGACCCATCGCTTCGGCCTCATCGGCGCCGCCTTCGGTCTGGGGTTCATCATCGGTCCGGTGATCGGCGGCGAATTGGGCGAATTCGGCCCGCGTGTGCCGTTCTATGCCGCAGCCGGGCTTGCCTTCGCCAATTTCCTCTTCGGCCTGCTGGTCTTGCCGGAAAGCCTGCCCAAGGCGTCCCGCCGCAAGTTCGACATTCGTCGCGCCAACCCGCTCGGAGCCGTGCTGGCGCTCAAGAAATATCCCTCGGTGCTCTGGCTGCTCGCCGTGCTGTTCTTTTTCCAGCTCTCCGCCCAGGCTCTACCGACCGTGTTCAGCTATTTCACCGTAGAAGTGTTCCACTTCACCTCTTCTACGATCGGTCGCACCTTGGGCGCTTTCGGTCTCGGCTTCGCCATCAGCCAGGCCCTCGTCGCCGGCCCTCTGTCGAAGGGTATCGGCGAGCCCGCGGTGGCAATGATTGGTCTCCTCGCCGCCGTCGCGGCCTTCGCCGCTCTGGGCTTCTCCGACGACGTCTACATGCTGTATCTAGCCATCATGGTCGGAGCCGTCAGTGGCCTGGCACCGCCGGCAATCAACGGCGTCCTGTCCCGCCAGGTACCCGACAACAGCCAGGGCGAATTGCAGGGCGCGGTGAACGCGGCAAGCTCGCTTGCCACCATCATCGGGCCGTTGGCCGCCACCCAAATCTTCTCCTACTACACGCACAGCCCTGGCTCATCGGGCTATTTCCCCGGAGCGCCGTTTATCGCTGCCAGTGCCAGCGTGCTGGTTGCCCTGGTGCTGTTCGCCTTTGCGGCCTGGCGCTTCGAACTGGGTCGCCGGCCCAGCGTAGCCGATCACCCGCATGCACCCGAAATGGCGCCGCCGGGACAGGTCCGGGTGCCGCCTCTGGAAAACGACGACTCCGATGCAAATTCGTCCCGCTAGCCCGGCCGACCACGCGGCGATCCTCGCCATAGTCGCCCCCACGCTGGCCGCAGGCGAGACCTACGCCATCGCCACCGATCTCGATGACGACGGCGTGCTCGCCTATTGGCTCAGCCCGACCCACGAAGTCTTCGTCGCCGCAGACGGCGGCACTATCTTGGGCACTTATTACCTCATGGCCAACCAGGCCGGCGGCGGCGCCCACGTCGCCAATTGCGGCTACATGACCGCCCCGGCCGCGCAAGGCAAAGGCATCGCCCGCGCCATGTGCGAACATTCGCTGGTTCGCGCGCGGGAACGTGGCTTCCGCGCCATGCAGTTCAACCACGTCGTCTCGACCAATACCCGCGCCGTGGCCCTTTGGCAGAAGCTGGGCTTCGACATTGTCGGCGCCCTGCCCCAGGCCTTCAACCACCCTGTTCACGGTTATGTCGACAGTTACGTGATGTTCAAAAAACTGATCTGAGCCAGCAGCTTAACCCTTCCTTATCGGAAATCGCCGCTGATACGCGCCGGGCGCCGCATCGGATTATCGCACGTGACCGGGCATTTCTTCTTCTCACTTCTCAATCCCGCGCTTTCGGCGATTCTAGCCGCCACCTTTGTTGCCCTGTGGCGCCGGCGTCCGGACCAGACCTATCTCGGCGCCCTGGCACTGACCTTCCTGTCCTGCGGCATTGCCTTCATTATCAATGACTTCGTCGATCCATTCGACGCGCCGGCGTCCCGCATCGCGTCGAACCTGCTTTTCCTCATGGCTGTTGTCGCCGCCAGCGTCGGGGCTCTCCTGCGCGTCAAGGCTCGAATACCCGTGCTGCTCTACGCCTGCATCTGCGCGCTGTGGGCCGTTAGCTTCTGCTGGTTCCTGTTCATCGTGCCCTCGACTGAGGCGCGCATCTACGTCTCCAGCGCCACCTTTGCCATGCTCGGCGGCACCACCGCGTGGTGGCTGGTTCGCGCCCGTCCGAGACGAAGCGTGGACCGGCTTTTCGTCGGCCTGTCCGTCGGCCTGTCGGCGCTCGCCGTGGTGAGGGCGTTGGCAACCCTGTTTGGGCAGCTCGATCTGAATTCGGGTGGCTCGCTGCGCGATTCAGCCTATTGGACGACGGTCCAGGCCACCACGCCGATCCTGGTGCTCGGTATTGGCCTCGCCTTCCTCATTGCCCTTGCCATCAGGTTGTTCGACGAACTGTCCGCCGAGGCCAACCTCGACTTCCTCACCGGCCTGCTCAATCGCCGAGGCTTCGACAAAGGCGTTCGGGCGCTTTGCGTCACGCAGGTCGGCGATATCCCGCCAGCCGTGATGATCGTCGATATCGATGCCTTCAAGCTCATCAATGACAGCTTCGGGCACGCGGTTGGTGACGAGGTCATCGCCGCGATCGCCAAGACCCTGGCCACGCACGGCCAGGCCGACCTGGTCTCACGCAGTGGCGGCGAGGAATTCACCCTCTATTACCGCTCATCCAGTCGCGACGGCCTGCTGGCTCACGCCGAAGCCATTCGCAACGCCCTCGCCGAGACCGACTTCCCGGGCGTGCCGAAAGGGCATCGAGTTACGGTCAGCATGGGACTGCATACCCGCCACCGGTCCGAAACCACCACCCAGATGCTAGCTGCCGCCGATCGTGCGCTCTACACGGCCAAACGCGCCGGCCGCGACCGTGCCGTCCTGGCGCCCGCGCCAGCACCCCTGCCGCAAGCCCGTCCCTCCCGCGAACGCCGAACAGGCAGCCGGGCTCGGGCCGGCTAAACAAAAGACCCCGCCGAAGCGGGGTCTTGGTCACATGCGATCTGGCTCGACTTACTTGCCCAGCGTGCTCGGCCAGGTGCCGTGCAAATCCGTGCCGCGACCGACAATCTCGAAGCCGTGTGCGCCGAAGAAGTCGCGCTGCCCCTGGATCAGGTTGGCGGTGCCCTGTGCCTGGCGATAGCTGTCGAAATAGCTCAGCGCGGCGGAAAGGCAGATCATCGGGAACTCGCCGACGGCGGCCGCGGCCACCACCTTACGCAGGCTCGGATGCGCGTCCTTCATGATGGCAACGAAGTCTGGCACCACCAGCAGGTTCACATTTCCGCCCTTGGCATAGGCAGAACTCATCTGATCGAGGAAACGCGAGCGGATGATGCAGCCGGCGCGCCAGATCTTGGCGATGGTCGCCAGCGGCAGGTTCCAACCATTCTCTTCGCTGGCCTTGGCGATAACGGCAAAACCCTGGGCATAGCTGACGATCTTTCCGGCCAGCAGCGCCTTTTCGAGATCGGCCAGGGTCACATCGGTCTTTGCCCGGTTCGGTTTGCCATAGATAGCTTCGGCAGCCACGCGCTCGTCCTTGCGCGACGAGATCGAACGGGCCGCAACCGCGCCTTCGATGGCGGTAGCCGGCACGCCCATCTGCTGGGCGGCAATCGCCGACCAGACGCCCGTGCCCTTCTGGCCAGCCTTGTCGAGGATAAGTTCAACCAGCGGCTTGCCGGTCTGGTCATCGACGGCAGCCAGCACGTGGCCGGTGATCTCGATCAGGTACGAGTTCAGCGGCCCCTTGTTCCATTCCTTGAACACGTCCGCAGCCTGGCCCGGCGTCATCCCGAGACCATCGCGCATCACGCCGTAGACTTCGGCGATCATCTGCATGTCGCCATATTCAATGCCGTTGTGGATGGTCTTGACGAAGTGGCCGGCGCCGCCCTCGCCGAGATAGGCGCAGCAGCTTTCTCCATTGAACTGCGCCGCGATGGCGGTCAGCACCGCCTCGGCATTGTGCCACTGCTCCTTGGAGCCGCCAACCATGATCGAGGGACCGTGGCGTGCGCCCTCTTCGCCGCCAGAAACGCCGACGCCCAGATAGCCGATGCCCTTGGGCTTGAGGTAGTCAAAGCGCCGCTGCGTATCGGTGAACAGCGAATTGCCGCACTCGATGATGGCGTCGCCCTGCTCCAGGTGTGGCAGCAACTGCTCGATCATCTCGTCCACCGGCTTGCCGGCCTTGACCATGATGATGATCGAGCGCGGGCGCTTCACCGTTTGAACGAAGTCGGCCAGCTCATACTTGGCAATGGTCTTGCCATCGAGCCCCTGCTCCTTGGCTTCAGCGACGAACTCGTCGATGCGCCCGGCTGACCGGTTGTGGACCGCGATAGTGTAGCCCTTCTCGGCAATATTGAGGGCGAGGTTGCTTCCCATCACCGCCAGGCCGATCAGGCCGATATCCGCAGTCGACATTAATGCGTCCTTCCGAGGTCTTTTACGTCTCAATCTATGCGCGCAGCGCATGCCACGCGGCGGCGAACCTGACCACAAACCGGCCTTCGACGGAAGTCGTATTCGAGCAAATTTTGGGCAAATATCGCCCCTTGTATGGTAGAAACGCTTGCGCGTTCGAGGGGGTATCCCTACGGTCGCTCCACTTTCGGAGACCTGTTCCATGTCCTCTGCTTTCGACCTCGCCGGCAAGCGTGCCTTGGTCACAGGCTCCAGCCGTGGCCTCGGCTTCGCCATGGCCCAGGCGCTGGCCGAGGCCGGTGCGGCCGTCATTCTCAACGCCCGCGACAACGTCGCGCTGGGCGCAGCCGCGCAGACGCTTGCGGCCACCGGCGCCACGGTCAAGGCCATCGCCTTCGACGTGACCAGCCGTGATAGCGTCAACGACGCAGTGACCTATATCGAGGATGAAATCGGACCGATCGATATTCTGGTCAATAATGCAGGCATGCAGTTTCGCTCGAGCCTCGAGGCATTTCCCCCCGAGAAGTTCGACCAGGTCGTCACCACCAACCTGACCTCGGTTTTCAATGTCAGCCAGCCCGTCGCCCGGCACATGATTGCGCGCGGTGCCGGCAAGATCATCAATATCTGCTCGTTGATGTCCGAACTCGCTCGCCCTTCGATCGCGCCATACGCGGCGACCAAGGCCGCCGTCGCCAACCTCACCCGCGGCATGGCCGTCGATTGGGCCCGTCACGGGCTCAACATCAACGGTATCGCGCCAGGCTACTTCGCCACCGAGCTCAATGAAGCCCTGTTCAAGGACGACAAATTCAACGCCTGGATCGAGAGCCGCACACCGATGGGACGCTGGGGCCAGCCCTCCGAACTCGGCGGCGCTGCCGTGTTCCTGGCGTCAGAGGCATCGCGCTTCGTCAACGGCCACATTCTCTACGTCGATGGCGCGTTCACGGCGACCGTCTGACATGGCCCTCATCCCCGCTCGCATCATCATCGCCATGGGCGTCAGCTCTTCGGGCAAATCCACGGTCGGCCAGTCCATCGCCCGTCGGCTGCATGTGCCGTTTCTCGATGGCGACGGCTACCATCCCGAAGCCAATGTCGAGAAGATGCGTGCCGGCATCCCCCTTACCGACGACGACCGCTGGCCATGGCTGGAACGGCTCGCCATCGCGCTGCATCAAGCCGCCGAGAAGAAGGGGGCGGCTGTCGGCGCTTGCTCGGCACTCCGTCGCGTCTATCGCGATTACCTCATCGAGAAAGCCGGCGAACCCATCCTCTTCGTCTACCTCGACGGTAGTCGCGAGGTCATCGCTGCGCGCATGGCCAAGCGCAAGCACGAGTATATGCCGACCAGCCTCCTCGACAGCCAGTTCGCCACGCTGGAAGTCCCTGACCCCACAGTCGAAAACATCCTGCCCGTGCCTGTCACCGACAGCATCGAGAAAATCACCCAGACGGTGACCAAGTCATTGGATCATCTCAAGACCTTCAAGCGCTGGCAATAGTCCGCCGCCGCGCCAGCAGTGCCTCGCCACGCCGGGACAGCCGGTAGCCGATGTCCAGGCTCTCGGTCAGCCCAAGTGCCTTGAGCTGCCGCACCTTGCCTTTGAACTTGAGCTTTTCGAGCCCCATTTCGTCGGCCAGCAGTTGCGCCAGCCGTCCCGGATGGCTTTCGATCAGACGTAGCACCCGCTCTGTCCAGGCCCCGCGAGCATCGAGTTTTGCCAGAGCAGCTTCGACTGCCTCAAGGTCATCGGCCGACTCGCGAAGGCCGATGCGCGGATCCTCGCCCAGATAATGCAGCCGAATGCGGTACAGCGTGCCCGCCTTTCCGCTGTCCAACCAGGCCATGAGACCAGCCACATCATCAAAGCCCGCTCGCCGCGCATCGGCTAGGGACAGTCCTTCCGCAAACATGGTATCCACCGCGTCGATAGCCAGCATGCCAATCGCGGTGGTCAACGTCCCACCGGCTTTGACCGTTGGGCGCGTCCAGCGGCGGAATGCCGTGTCCACCGCGCCGCTTTGTATCCGTTCCAGGTCATCAACCCTGATCAGCATGCGTCTACTCCGCAGGAACCGGCCTGGCCGAAAACCTTCCCTGCCCATACGCCACCAGAACCGCCGCCCCGACCACCACCAGCGCCCCGCTGACTGCCCAGCGATTGAGCGCCACACCCAATAGCGCGATGTCGAACAGGAAGGCCCAGACGATCCCAGTGTACTCGTAAGCCGCCAGCAGCGACACCGGCGCCCGCGCCACCGCCTCCATCATCAGCACATGCCCGACGCCGCCCAGAAGGCCCGCCCCGGCCAACAGCGCAAAGGCGCGTACATCGAGGTCGGCCCATCCAAAAATCACCGTTCCCAGACCAACAATGCTGCAGATCACCGCGAAGGATAATGCAATGCTGGCCGGAGGGTCAGTTCGGGTGAGGTCTTTCACCTGCACCCGCGACAGGGCATTGGTGGCCGCCATGGCGATGCCGGCCGCCACGCCGATCAAAGCACCGTCGCGCAGCTCGGCGCCAACAAGTGTCGGATAGAGCATCAGCAGTATGCCTCCGAACCCCAGCGCCACTCCGACGAAAATAAGCGCCCTAGGCCGCTCTCGCAGAAACACAATGGCCGCCAAAATCGACAGGATCGGCGCCAGATAGCTCAAGGCGGTCGCCAGTCCAACGGACAGGTAGGCCAGCGAGATGAACGAGAAGAACATGACCGCACAGCCCAGCAAGCCGCGGATCAGATGCTTGTGCGGATACCTGGTGCGAAGCGAAGCCCGGAGCTGCCCACGAACAGCCATGTAGATGATGATCGGCAACAGCGCCACAAAGCTGCGCCAGAAGACCAGTTGCCCCACCGGCGCCACCTTGGCCGCCTCATGGATGGCCGCCGACATTGCAGCCATGACGATCAGGGAGAACGTGGCCAGCCAGAGCGCGACGGTCGGGTTGGATTTGGTCATGGGCGAACTCTAACGAACTGCCCGTTTCCATTAGCCGCGAGGCGCCGGCCTGTCACGCCGGCGCCCGCACTTATTGCGCCTGACGCTTCGACCAGGAGCGCATGGCTGTCATCAGGTAGTCGGCAAAGCCGGGCTCGATGGCCTCATAGCGCTTCCGGAAGTCCGGATGCTCATAGACATCGGCCAACCCCGCATAGGCTTCCGGCGTACACTCGCGGTCCCAGGCGCCGCCAACCCAATCCTTGTGCCGTTCGATCATCGGGTCGAGGCTGGTCGATTGCGGCGGCACACCGCGCCGCAGCCCTTCGGCCAGGCCCTCCTCCACCGCGCGCAATTCCTGCATGGCCGCGTCGATCTCGGCCTTGGACATCTTGTCCATGCGCTTGCGGCTATGCGCGATATCGCGCTCCATCGGCGCACCGTATCGGTCGATCAACCACCGCTCGTACTCCGCCTGCTTCTCGGGCGACACGATGCCCGAATACAAATCCGCGTCCTTCATGGCGCGATCTCCTTTCAGTCTGGCGATCGTGCGGTCGATCGTCTTGACCATCCTGGCGTATCGCTTCGCGTTCTCGTCCAGCCGTTCGCGCTGCCTCTGCAGCGTTTCGATCTTGTCGAAGCCCGGCGCATCGAGAATGGCTCCGATCTCCGCAAGCGGAATGTCGAGCTCCCGATGGATGAGGATTTGCTGCAGACGCAGCAGTTCCTCATCGCCGTAATAGCGATAGCGATTGTCGCCAGTGAACGCGGGCTTCAGCAGGCCAATTTCGTCATAGTGATGCAGCGCCCGCACCGAGATGCCGGCAAGCTGCGCCAATTTATTGACTGTGTAGGTCTTCATCTGTCCACGTCTCCGCAAGACAGCTGGATAGTCCCTCACGCCACGTCAGGGTCAACAGCCCCCGGTGACTTCGCATCCGGCAATGCCGTCGCGCGCGAGAGGCTAGCATTGTAGTAGCGCTCGTCATCCGTCACTTCGCGCCCCAGCCAGCCGGGTTGCTCGACATGCTGGTCTTCGCGCTCCAGTTCCACCTCGGCGATCACCAGCCCGGCATGCCGCCCTTCGAACACATCCACTTCCCAGGTGAGTCCGCCAAACGGCACGACATACCGGCGCTTCTCGATCACGTGCGGCTTCGCCATCTCCAGCAGTTCGCGCGCATCGGCCACGGGAATCGCGTATTCGTACTCGGCCCGCGACAGGCCGCTGACCGCGCCCTTCAGCGTGACAACCGCCGACCGGTCATCCTCGCTGCGTACCCGCACGGTCGCTTTGGCATTGGACGACAAATAGCCCTGTCGCAACAGGGCGCTCGACGTTGCCAACGCCCTCCAATCATCCGACACCACAAGGAACTTGCGCTCAATCTCTTGGCCCAACCTACTTCTCCAGCGGCAACAGGTGCCAATATTGCGCGAAACGCCTGCGCAGCGCCCGCGGCTTCTCCGCAGCCAATTGCCGGCCAAGCCCGAAAGCCCGCACCGCCAGCATAGACTGCCGCTCGGCCGCTACGCCACGCACGATACCGATATCGCCATCCACCCTGCCCTTCATGCCGGCGAGGGCTGCATCGAGTACCGCCAGATTGTGATGATCCCCAAGCAGTTCCCCGAGCTGGTCGAGCAGGGCCGCATACCCCTGAAGCAATTCGGGCGCCGTGGTCTCGAGCAGGCTCACATGATGCCAGTGATACTTGGTATCCTTGCGCCATTCGTGGAATGCATCCGCCGTCTGCTCGTCCACGGCAGCGGCCATGCCCACCCGCAGCAGCCGATAGGTGCTTTGCAGGCCCGGCCCCAGGCACCCAAAGCCTGCTCCGTCGATCGACCAGTTGGGAATGCGCTCAGCGACTGGCGTCATGAGCTCGCTGAAGCGGTCGAGTAGCCTCCGTTGCTCCGCCTTGCCGATCGCCGCCACCCCGGTTTCCAATTCGGCGCGTACGGCATCCGCCAGCTCCTGCTCGATCTGCCTCGCGGCATCGCTAGCGCTGTCAAATCGCACCAGCGCATCGAATGTCTGAAGCATCACTGCGGCATCGCGCGTCCCCGCCAAGCTATCGGCCGCCTCGCGAAATGCCGCGTTCTCTTTCTTGAAGTCATCGAACCGCGGCTCGATCAGGCGCAACAGCCCGCGCAGCTTCTTGCAACGTCGGCGCAGCCGATGCACCGTGTCGCCGAACTCGCCACCCGTCGAGACGTCTTCCAGCGCCTTGCTGACCTGTTCCCCGGCAATCTGGCGAACCTGCTCGACAACCTTGCCCTGCTGGTTAAACGAAAAGCCCACGCCTAGAACCCGAAAGTCATCTGCCCGGCAGGAGCACCCACCGCCACGCCCTCCAGCGCCAGCATTCTGAGCTTCGATCCGGCACCGCCGGGGGCGGAAAAGCCCCCCGGCTTCCCATCGCTCGCCAGGACCCGGTGACACGGAATGATCAGCGGAATCGGATTTGCCCCCATCGCCTGCCCCACCGCTCGCGACAGCGTCACATCCCCCAATTGCCGCGCCATCGCGCCATAGGTGGTGGTCTTGCCCCAGCCGATCGTCACCAGCAGCGCATAAGCCTGTTGGTGAAACGCGGGCACGCCCGCCAGATCCAGCACGACATCCGAGAAATCCACCGTCTCGCCTTCGGCATAATCCTCGATTTTGTTGATGACCGCCTCGATCGCCGCTGGAGGCTCACCCGGGCGCGCGCCATCACGATTGATCCGCGCCAGCAGATCAGCATGCTCGAGCCCCGGCAATTGTAGCCGCGCCACGCCTGTGTCGGTCCACCCGATGCCGAATTCACCCAGCGCAGTATCGAAGGTCGTCGTTTCCATAACCGATCCTAACGCCGCAGGACTGTCACACACCAGTCCCGCAATTCCTTGCCGATCACCTCGGCTGGGGGCCCGCTCTGATCGAACCCCCACCAGAGTTGCGCCCCCTGCCACTGACTCGCGAGCATCATGCCAAGCCTTTGCTGCTCGGCCACGTCCTGCGTCAGGCGACGCCCCAGCGCCGCCGAAAGCACGTTTCGCCAAGCCACGCCGCGGGCGCGCAGCACCGGATCGCGCATGTCCTCCCGCAAAATGGCCAATCCCATGGCATTCTCGGCTTCGCTCAATCCAGGCGGAATCATCGCGAGCAGCAAGCTCACCGCCCCTTCCGGGCTCACGGGCGCCGAGCGATCGAGCTCCGCTGTCGTCTCGTCCAGTTGATCCCACCCGCGCAGCATTGCAGCCTGCAAAAATGCCGCCTTGGTGGGATACCGCTGCACCAGCGTGGCCGCCGACAGGCCCACCATCTTGCCGACGGCCGCAAAGGTCAGCGCGTCCGGCCCTTCGCGATACATCAGGGCCATTGCCGCATCGAGTATGGCCTCGTCTGTCACTGTCCGCGGTCGCGCCATGCAATTTCCATTTGTAAATGAACGTTCATTTATATAGATTCAGGCAACTTACAGCAGGAGAAGACAAATGGCCAGAATCGTCGGATACATCGCCTCCAGCCTCGATGGCTTCATCGCTACAGAAGACGAAAACCTCGACTGGCTCATGCAACAGCCCGATCTCAATCTGGGCGAGCATGACTACAAGAACTTCATCGCCCGCATCCGCACGGTCGTAATGGGCCGCGCCACTTATGACTGGATCGAACGCTTCCCCGGCGGTTGGGAATACGAGGGCAAGCGCGTCATCGTCGTCACCTCGCGACCCATCGACAATCCCAAGGGGCCTCTCGAAACCCGATCGGATATCGACGCCCTGATCGCTGAGCTACGGGCATTGGACGACGGCGACGTCTGGATGCTTGGCGGCGGCAAGCTGCAGATGACCTTCATGGAAAAAGGCGCGCTGGACGAAATCGAGGTCTACATCATCTCAGAGATCATCGGCGGCGGCATTCCGCTACTCCCGGCGACCGGCCTCAAATCGACCGCCAAGCTGATTTCCGCCCAAGCCCTCGGCGAAAGCTGCGCCCGTCTGCACTACCGTTTCGACTGACAACGAAAAAGGCCGCCCTGGGGGCGGCCTTTGCATTATCCGAGTCAGAAACTAGCGCTTCAGCGCGTCCCGAGTGGCGTCTTTGGCTTCGCCCACCTTTTGCTGGACCTTGCCAGCAGCCTTATCCAACTTTCCTTCGGCCTGCAGCTTTTCATTGCCGGTCAGGCCGCCAACGGCGTCCTTGACAGCACCCTTGACCTGCTTGCTGACGCCTTTGACTTCATCTTTGTGCACGATGGCCTCCTTGGTTTGATTGTTGTTGGCTCAACGATCCAGAACCAGGGACGTTCCGCTAAATCTCCGTCACGTTTACGGATTTTGCGGTTCACTCGGATTGCCCCGCCCGATCCATCCTGCCGCCCTATCCTTGAGCGTATTGAACTTGTTGGACGCGGACGACAATCGCTGATCCCAAACCGGATCGGGCGCCTGACCCGCGATAACCCCAAAGTACACGTCCATTAGGCATGCTATCGCAAATGGCTCGATCAACGCCGCCTTCACCGCCCAAGCAAAGATTAGGGCAAAGACGAACCCACCCGCCGACCAGCCGCCCGGCAGAAACCACACTGCCGCAGCGGCAGGCGCGAGCATGAACAGGAACACCACGAAGCTCAGAACATAGGTGAATACCGTCAGCCAGGCCGCGTTCTTGAGCATGACTTGATAGTTCTGCCCATAGAGCACGAGCGCCGTGCGCGCCGAAGCCCAGGGATTGGTCGACCGGGTCCGGATCGCATAGGCGAGTATCACTTCATCCACGAGACCCACAGCGATCCGCAAAAAGGCCCGGACCACGCCAACCACCTGCTGCAATCCCGGAATGGGCAGGATCGACGCCACGCCATCGACGAGCCCGGTGATCGCCCGCAACACGCCCTTGACCAACTGATCGACCGCGAACAGCACGCTCGCCTCGGCAAACCGGCTCTTCACGACAGTAGTCGCATAGTCGATCTGTGCGCGCCCGTCCGGTATCGGCCGATTATCCATCAATTCGACCAGCACGGCGATGTGACCGGCCTTGACGATGTAAAGGATATACTCGCGCAGAAAGTAGATGACCCCGGCCGTCAGCACGAAACCGAGGCCTCCACCCCAGGCCGTGGCGCTGATGTGAAAGTCCTCGTCGCCCATGGCGCCGATGCCCCAGCCGATGCCGGCGCCCACGCCCGTTACCAGCACATAGGCCAGCGCGATACCGAAATAGACCACCATTCGAAACGCAATGAAGGGCCAGGTCTTGCCCATCATCCCCAAGGCACGACCAATCGAAAAGTCCCACATGCTGTGTCCCCCAGCAGTTGATAGACGGACACTTGCGCGAGTCTGTATCCGCGGCAAGTGACGACGAAGGGTGTTCGAGGTGCAAGGTCTCTGCTAGGACGCGCCCATGCCCGGTCCCATGCCCACACTCGTCGATTACTTTCCCCCGCTTGAACCGTACCTGAACGTCCTCCACGTGGACGACGACATCCTCGTGCTCGACAAGCAGAGCGGTCTCTTGAGCGTGCCGGGCAAGGATCCGTCGCTGTGGGACTGCATCGAATACCGCGCCCGCCAGAAATGGCCGACGGCCGGCATGTGCCACCGTCTCGACAAGGACACATCAGGCGTCCTGGTCATGGCGCTCAACAAGCGCGCCCATGGCCGCATCGGCAGCCAGTTCGAGCACCGCAAGACCACCAAGGCCTACATCGCGCGGGTTGCCGGCATCATCGAAGCCGATAGCGGCCTCGTGGATTTGCCGCTCGCCACCGATTGGGACAACAAGCCGCGCCAGCGCGTCGACTACGAAAACGGCCGCCCGTCACAGACCGAATGGACCGTGCTCGAGCGCGAAGCCGACGTCACCCGCGTGCGGCTCCACCCTCTCACCGGCCGCACCCACCAGCTCAGGGTCCACATGAAGGCCATCGGCCATGTGATTCTGGGCGATGTATTTTACGCCGATCCCGTTGCCCTCGCCGCTGCCGACCGGCTGCAATTGCATGCCGCCGAACTGGGCCTCACCCACCCCACCAGTGGCGAGTTCATGACTTTTGTCGCACCAGTACCGTTTTAGCCACTGACGCAGTCCGCTAGGTTGTCGGCGAAAACCAGCTGGAGCCACCTCATGAAACTCGCGCGATCCTGCCACTGGGGCCTGCTGGCCATGCTGACGCTCAGCGCTCCGGCCGCGGCGTTTGACGATCTGCTGAGCGCTGTGGGCGCGTTTCCAGGCGGCATAGATACGCCTTACATCTTCGACTATAGCGCCCCGAAGGACGGCTTCGCCGCCTACCGCGGCGGGCTGGCCGACAACCAGCTCGCACAGGCCCTGGTCAGCGCATCAGGCGTCGATCCGGTCACCGGCATAGCCTTTGGCGAGGTGACCGGCGTGCTCACCATTGGCGACCCACCCAAAACGCTCACAATGCTGTTCGCCGAACCAGGCTTTGCCGATGGGGCGCCGGAGACCTTGGCATCACGCGGCTTCGAAGAGACCGTTGTCGACGACCTCCCCGTCTTTGCCCGCGGCGAAGATTACGCCGTAGACTTGACCACGGCCCGCGATCCCGATCCCTTCGCCAGTGGCATGGGCAAGGCGCAGCGCCTGGCTTTCGGCACCGACTATATGCTGCGCACCGCCGGCTGGCCCGAAATGCGGTCCGCATTGGCGGCCCTGCCACACCCATCACCTGACAAGCAGATCTGGACTGCCATGATCAACGGTTTGCGCGCCGCATCCGGCGAAGGCGCGCACCTCGATGTGGCGTCGGGGTGGGCTGTGTCGGCTTTCTTCGATCCCGGCCCAGGCATGGACCTCATGCTCGATCCCGAGGGTGCCAAAGCCAAGTTCGAGGCCGCTGCCAGCGAGCCGGGCGAGGCGATCGTTTTCCCCTATGTCCTGTTCGCCGCCACACAAGGTCCCGTGCAGGCATCGACCCATATCGTCCTGCCATTTGGCGGTGAGGCGCAGGCGCGCGCCGCCGGCGAGGAAGTCGCCGAGCGGCTGGCGGCATATTCGCCCGGCGCGGCGGCTCCGCGCGTGACCGTCGATGACGATGGCACCTTCTTCGTTGCCGTGGTGTCGATGGACGTGGCGGCAGCGGAGGCCCCGCAGGCGCTGGATCTGTTCAACCGTTGGATCGGTGGTGTCTACCAGCGCGACTTCAAGCCACTGATGCTGCCCTAGGCGTCGTCGGCGAACCGAACTTCGATCCGCTGGAACAGGTGGCCCGGCTTCATCGTATCGAGCCACTTGCGGAAATCGGCCACATCCCTGAACCCAGCCCGCTTCGCCTCGGCGTCGCTGACATCGGCTGGGTCCATGTCGTCGACCGCCCCGATCGACATCACGCCCAGCTTGGTCTTCAGCGTGCCGCCGGGTTTGACGCTCGGCCGGCTCCAGCGCCGGAACACCAGGTCGACCTTGCCCGCCTTGATCGCCTCGAGCAGTTCAAGCTTGAGCAGCATTATCCCACCACCGCCGTTGCCAACATTTCGACGCGCAGCCCATCAGCCAGCAATTCCTTGACCACGACAGTGGCGCGAACCGGATAGGGCTGCTGCGTGAAGAACTCGCGATAGACCGCGTTCATGCCCGGCGCATCGGCGCGGTCGACCAGAAACACCTGCACCTGCACCAGATTGGTCAGCTCGCCGCCCGCAGCGCGAATCGCGATCTGCAAATTCTCGATGCACCGCCTCGTCTGCGCCTCGATGCCGCCAGCGACGATCTCGCCCGTCGCCGGATCTTCGGCAATGGCCACAAGCCAAACCTGATTGCCAGCCTTCACCGCATCGCTGATAGGCGCCGAAGATGGCGCAATGCCCGTTTCGATCCGTTCGATCATGGTCCCTCTGCCTCTGGTGCGGGCGGCGGGACTCGAACCCGCACGGGGATACCCCCTCCGGATTTTAAGTCCGGTGTGTCTACCATTCCACCACGCCCGCGTCGGACCGCGATTAGCATGGTGCCGGGCGCATGCCAACGCTGTTGGCCAATCGCCGGACAGTCGAAAACGCCGCCCGGCCCGTCGGCTTACGGTTGCACGGATGATGGGCGGCCTTTGGACCAAGAACTGTCGACATAGAACGGACCAAGGGCCGCCCATCACGAACTGGAGCTTCCTCACTGGGTCCGGCTAAGCGGGACTATTGTTGCAAGCCCGGTTGCCGACTTTCTGCCCAGCCAAACGGGCGCCCCCGTCTCCAGCCTCCCCGCCCGACCCTGCGTCGGGGCCGCGTGATGGCGGGGACGGCTGGAGTATGCAGGAGGGATTGGGGGCGGGGATAAGTTCTTCCATTGGCCGCTTGCGACCTGATTGCGGTTATCAGACTATCCCCTAGGGGTCCCGAAGGCTGCCGTCCACAATACTCGGACGGTAATGGCTCTGCACCATAGAGTTTGTAGCTCTCAGCAAGCCCGGGTTAGTCGCAAGACCTTGTCGGTGTGGATGGACACGAGCATCCGCATGAACGGCTTGTCGGGAAAATCGGTCTGGAGGATGCGCAACGGGCCTTCGATCAGGGACAGGGATTGTGCCAGCTCATAGAAGTGCATCCGCGCCGGGTCGAGTTCGACATTGATGCCGAGCTCGCCGTAGGCATCGCCCAAGCGCATCTTGGTGAAGGCGTGCTCCCACTCGACGTCGAAGAACATCACGCCTTCAATGTCGATCATCACCGACTGACCGTTGTCATCGAGCATGACATGGTCCGCGCCAAGCTCGCCGTGAATAAGACCGTAGGAATCGCGCGGCTGAATGAGCGAATAGAGCCTCTGAAGCGTGCTCCCGATCAGCGGGAAGGCTAGCTGCAATGCTTTCTACCTGGCCGGCGACGGAGCCTAGATGATCGAGCGCTCGATCCAGCACTACCTGCTCAGCTCTGCGATCCTGACGGACCGCCCCTGACGCGATGGCGAATGGCTTGCCAAGGCTGGGGGATGTGTATCTCGCCATACCATTGAGCATAGCTCCCAGCTCGCGCAGTGGCGCCAGGGATGCCTTCGGATCGGCTGCGATGAGCGCTTCAAGCGTGCCGTTGCGAAGATCTTCGGCGACGGCGATATCGGCCGGGTACAATGACTGGCTGCGGTCGGTCAGCAGCAATTTTGGTCCCCTCGCCCCAGCCCCTTCGAGGGCCGCGACTGCCGTCTCCAGAAAGTCGATACCCGACGCCTCGGCGAAAGGATCGCTCTGGTCGGTGCCATTGTCCGCCCAGTAATTCTCGGACGCATTCCACGCATAGAGGATGACTGTGCTGCCATCATCCAGCAGAGCCGGTAAACACCCTTCTTGCTTCCGCCGCTCAGCCGGTCAAAGGAAACGAGGCAGCGAGCAGTGCCAAACGTCTCCCTCAGGACCGCTTCCACATGCTCCCGCTGCATGAACTGCCGATCTGCCATCTCGCACCTGCTATCGTGATTGGAAGGGGCGCGTTTATCGTTCGGTGTGGCGCGTAGAACAAGGGCAATCGGCCATTTGCACCAGAATAGGACCAGATTTTCGGCCTACGTCGGCGCCAAATAGCTATCGGATAGCCGTAACTAGCCTTTGAATTTCAGGCTGGTATCGCGTCACGCCCTGACACGGTCCGGCTTTACGACAGCTTCGATGGCACAATGGTGGTGGATGCCAGTCTGATGTGACCAATAGAGGTGGCCGCTCCTGGCGGGTGGCCACCTCTATTGCTGAAGCACCCGGCACGGCACCAGGAAAACCGCTCAACTCCTGCTGCGATCTGCGCTATCCGTGCTGCCACAAGCCTTCAGATGATGGGACCCGTCCATGCAGCCAACTGATGTTTCGCGTGCTTTGGCGATGGCCAAGTCAACCGCCTTGGCGCTTGGCCTCACCGCCGATGACGCGGTGGTACTGCAGAATTCGAACAAGCTGACCGTGCACCTCCGCCCTTGCGACATCCTTGCCCGGATCGCCCCGTCGACCGACCACGTGGCGCAGTTCGAGGTCGATCTTGCCGGCCAACTCGCCGAAACAGAAAGCCCGGCAGGAGCCCTCGACCCGCGCATCCCCCCGCGTGTCTACGAGGCAGACGGCTTCGCGGTTACATTTTGGACGTACCACGCGCCGGTCACGTCGGATGTCGCGCCTGCCGCCTACGGCGATGCGCTACGGCGTCTGCACATCGGCATGCGGAAAATCGACCTTGCAGCGCCGCATTTCACCGACCGAATTGCCGAAGCCGAGCGCCTCCTGGCGAACCGCGACCAGACACCTGAACTATCCGACGCCGACCGGGCCTTTCTCAGCGGCATGTTGGACAGTCTCAAACTGTCGATTCTCGGCCACGGTGCTGCCGATCAGCTGCTGCACGGCGAGCCCCACCCAGGCAATCTGCTGAGTACCACTCTGGGGCCGCTCTTCATTGACCTTGAGACTTGCTGCCGCGGGCCGATCGAGTTCGACCTGGCTCACGTGCCCGAGGCGGTTGTCGACCACTATCCAGACGTGGATCAGGCATTGCTGGACGAATGCCGCGCCCTCGTTCTCGTGATGGTCGCAGCATGGCGTTGGGATGCGGGCGACCAGTTCCCCAACGGCCGACAGTGGGCCGAGGAGTTCACACGCGCGTTACGCAAAGGCGCCCCATGGCCTTCGCTCGACGCCATGGCTCGGCAGCTCGCTGGATCGTAGTTTATCGGCTTCGGCCGGCCGGTTTGGCCCGTCGCATGATTTCTGCGAACACCGCGACGCAGATCGTCCCTCTTCCAATTTCATCCAATATTTCAAGTATCATTGAAACAATGGATGCCGCAACATGAACACGCATGCAACCGTCCCCTACATCGAAGTCGAGAGCGGCCTGGCCGCGGTGCTGGCGCGCCTCGATGGGCATGATGATCTGCCGTTGTCGATCACCTATTCCGACCGGGCCGTCCAGGCCGGCTACCATGTGACCGAGGTGAAGGCGGCTCGTTCACGACGCTGGACTGTGGCGGCAACCCTGATGCCTGGGACGAAACGGTACCGCAGGTGGAGGACATTCCCCAGGAAACAGGCAAGCGACAAATGACCGCCGGCAAGTTCCGAAAAATCCTGGAGCAGGTCGATCGCAAGGTACGCCTCAACCATGAGGCGCGGCTGACCATCGAAATCGCCCAACCGGGCGAGGCCATGCGAGCATTCGACATCGCGGACGTGTCAATCGATGACGATCGCGCGACCTTGGTGCTCGGCGTTCGCGCCGCCATCTGCAAGCCGCGGCATCGGGCGCAGCAGGCCGAGTCCGCAGCCCTGTGCTGCGCACCGTCGGCAAAGGCGACCCCCTGTTGCTGATGGAAGGTAGGTCCTGCCTCAGTCCGTTCCGCCGCTGATCGGCGCCACATAGGCCACGTCCAGATCCCACGGGAAGAAAATCCAGGTGTCCTGGCTGACTTCGGTGATGAACGTATCCACCATCTCGCGGCCCTTGGGCTTGGCGTAGACGGTGGCAAAGTGGGCGCCGGGGAGCATTTCGCGGACGACGCGGGCGGTGGAGCCGGTATCGACCAGGTCGTCGACGATCAGCACCTTGCCACCGTTGCGGGCAATGTCGAGCACCGACTGGCTGATTTCCTTCAGCACCTTGATGCCGCCCTGGTTCTGGTGGTCGTAACTCTTGACCGCCACGGTCTCGACCGTGCGGATATTGAGCTCGCGCGCCACGATGGCCGCCGGCACCAGCCCGCCGCGTGCAATGGCGACGACCGCGTCGAACGTTCCCAGACCCGCCAGCCGCCAGGCAAGCGCGCGGCTGTCGCGGTGGAACTGATCCCAGGTGACCGGGAACGACTTCTGGTTCGGATTACTCAAAATGTGTCTCCTGCGCCGACGCTCTATCGCGCCGCGGTGAATTTCAGGGTTCGTTGCTTAGCAAACGCAGGCGGTTCCGCCAATCGCTGGCGCGACTTATGCTCACTCCGTCTCAGCGGGCGGCTCAATGCCGGCATTGCGGTGTGCCTGGGCGACCATGGCCCGCACCTTGTCCGCCGCCTCTTCCAGCCGCGCCGGGTCGGACGAGCGCAGCACCAGCTCGGTCATCACCCGATCCTTACCCATCTGCGGATAGCTACCCATTTTGACGTCGGGATACTGGTCCTGCAGCGCGCCGAGCGGTCCGCCGAGCGTCCCCTCGCCCACAGCTGCCTTCACCGCGACCGACAGCACCTTCTTGCCGCCCTTGAGCGTGGGCGCCAGCGCCTCCAGCATGGCGCGCATGATGATGGGTACGCCGGCCATCACATGCACATTGCCGATGCGGAAGCCCGGCGCCGCGCTGACCGAATTGACGATCAGGTCGGCGCCCTCGGGGATTCGTGCCATGCGCAGCCGCGCCTCGTTGACCTCGGTACCGGTCTCCTTCCAGCGCGTTTCCAGCATAGCCCGAGCCTGGGCATTGATCGGCAAGGCCACGCCAAATGCCTTGGCGATAGCGTCGGCGGTAATATCGTCATGGGTCGGCCCGATGCCACCGGTGGTGAACACATAGGTGTAGCGGGCGCGCAGGGCGTTGACGGCATCGACGATGTCGTCGGTATCATCGCTTACCACGCGCACTTCCTTGAGATCGATTCCCAAGTCCGTACAGAAATCGGCGGTGGCGCCGATATTGACGTCCTTCGTCCGGCCCGAAAGAATTTCATCGCCGATCACGAGAAGGCCGGCGGTCACGCTATCTGCACTCGACATGGTCTCAATCCGTGGCTTGCTGTCCGCCAGACATGCCTTCACGAGATATCGGCGTCAAGCATACGTGTCGCCCTTCCAATCCGCCGGCCATGCGACTACTTTCTGCGGCATTACCCGGAGTTCTTGATGATCACCTTTGTCGATGCCCCTGCTAAAGCCCGCCGCACACCCGGCGTTATCCCGCTGCACGGTGCGGAAGGCTTCGAGGGCATGCGCAAGGCCGGCGCCCTGACCGCAAGGGCGCTCGACATCCTGACCGAATATGTCGAGCCCGGCGTGCCCACCGCCACTATCGACAAGGTCGCCTATGAATTCGCGCGCGATAACGGCGCTGTCCCGGCGACGATCTTCTACAAGGGCTATCGCCACTCCCTGTGCACCTCGATCAACCATGTCGTCTGCCACGGCATTCCCGATGAACGGCCGCTGCGTGACGGCGATATCGTCAATATCGACCTCACCCTGGTGGTCGATGGCTGGCACGGCGATTCCAGCCGCATGTATCCGGTCGGCGAAATCTCGCGGAAGGCCGAGCGCCTGATCGAGGTCACCTATGCCGGCCTCGAAGCCGGCATCGCGGCGGCCAAACCCGGCAACACCACCGGCGATATCGGCGCCGCCATCCAAGCGGTGGCCGAGGGCGAGCGCATGAGCGTGGTGCGCGATTTCGTTGGCCACGGGCTAGGCAAGCTCTTCCACGACGAACCCAACATCATGCATTTCGGCACGCCGGGAACTGGCGTTCCGCTCAAGCCGGGGATGATCTTCACCATCGAGCCGATGATCAATCTCGGCCGGCCGCACGTCAAAATCCTGTCCGACGGCTGGACGGCGGTCACACGCGACCGCACGCTCTCGGCACAGTGCGAGCATTCGATCGGCATTACCGAAACGGACTGCGAGATTTTCACGCTGTCGCCCGCCGGCCTGTTCAATCCCATGGTCATGCGGGCCGCCTGATGAGCGATTGGCCCGACGAGTTTGCCGAGGCCGCCGTTCCTGCACCGCGCACCGAGGCCGATGATCACGCCGGCCATCGCCAGCGCGTCCGCGAGCGCTTTCTCAAGGTCGGCGGTGATGCGCTGGAGGACTATGAGCTGCTTGAGCTCGCGCTCCAGCTTGTCATTCCCCGGCGCGATACCAAGGCGCTGGCAAAGTCCCTGCTGCGCGAGTTCGGTTCGTTTTCCGGCGTGTTCAACGCCAGCCAGGCCCGGCTGGAAAAGGTCGAGGGCCTGGGGCCCACCTCGGTCGCCCATATCAAGGTCATCCAAGCCGTCGCCGCCCGCTTCGGCCACGACCGCATCGATGCCGAGCAGCCCATTCTGTCGTCATGGTCGCAACTGATCGACTATTGCCGCAGCCAGATGGCGTTCCAGTCCATCGAGCAGTTCCGCATCCTCTTCCTCGACAAGAAGAACCGCCTGATCGCCGATGAGGTGCAGCAGACCGGCACGGTCGACCACACCCCGGTCTATCCGCGCGAAGTCATCCGCCGCACGCTGGAGCTATCGGCCACAGCGCTGATCCTGGTCCATAACCATCCTTCGGGCGATCCCGCCCCGTCGTCGGCCGATGTCCGCATGACCAAGGAAATATCCGATATCGCCAAGCCTCTGGGCATAACGCTGCACGACCACATCATCATCGGCAAATCCGGTCACGCCTCGCTGCGCGGCCTCAAGTTGCTCTGACTTGAGACCGCGCAGCGTACGCCCGGTCAGCGCGGTGACGCCGCGGCTTCCGTCATGGTCCGGCGCCCGAAGACGATGGCACTGAGCAAGGCCAGCGCCCACGCACAGGCCGCGCCATAGATCGTGACCCAGCCGATACCCTGCGCCAGCGCGTCCCGCGCCACTGAGGCGGCAAATCCCAGCCCTTCGGCCGCCACGAAATTCCCCGCCGAGATCGCATCCGCGGCGACCTCGACCGAAGCCGGCAATTGCGACGACTGCAGCAGGTGGAACGACACGCCGCTCACCAGGATGAAGCCCATCACAGCGATGTTGACCGCCAGCGAGATCATGCGCGCGCTCATGTCCATGCCGGACGCCATGCCCGCCCGCTCCGGCGGCACGGCGGCGGTGGCCGTGTTGGTCACAGGCGTATTGGTCAGCCCGAGCCCTATCCCGGCGACGAGGCAGCCCGGCAGCAGCGTCATCCAGCTCGCATACGCGCTCGTAGCGGCAATGTTCAGCAGCACGAAGCCGGCCCCGATCGTGAACAGCCCCACCGGAATGACGAAGCCCGGGCCACGACGCAGCAGCAACCGCTCGCCGAGCGGCGGCACGACAATGGTCGGCAAGGTATAGGCCAGCACGGTCAGGCCGGCCACGATGGCATCATAACCGAGCGCGGCCTGCAGGTAGATCGGCAGGTAGATCACAAACGGCCAGAAACTGAAGTTCATGCCGCTCGCCCCCAACAACGCTCCCGAAAACCTGCGGACGCGGAAGGCGCTGAAATCGAACATCGGCCGTGCTGCGCGCGTTTCGACGACGACGAACAGCACGAAGCTGGCGACGCTCGCCGCCAGGATGGTCAGCGCCGTCGGGCCGCTAAGGCCAAGCTCGCGGCCCTGCGTGATTAGATAGACAATGCCGAACACTGCCAGCGACAGCGTGATCATGCCGGCGAAGTCGATACGGTCTGAACTGGGATCGGACGATTCCTCGATGCTTTTCCAGGAGAGAATCAGCGCCGGCACCGCGAGCAGCACATGGATCAGAAACACCCAGTGCCATGTGGCGAGCGTGATGATGGCGCCGCCAACGATCGGACCGAAGCCAAGGCCGGTTCCGAAGACGACGCCCCACCAGCCGAATGCCCTGCCCCGCTCAGCCCCGTCGCGGAACTGGTGTGACAGCACGGCAACCTGGCATGCCAGCATGGCCGCGCCACTGAGGCCCTGGAGGAAGCGCGCCGCGATCAGCAGCGGTGCGCTCGTGGCCAGCCCACAGATCAGCGAGGCGATCGCGAAGACCACGATCCCGACCATGAAGGTGCGCTTGCGACCGAACCGATCGCCCAGCGCGCCCATGGTCATCATGACGGCGCACATCGCGATAGTGTAGGCGTTCATGATCCATTGCAGTTGCTGGAAGTCGGCCGGCAGAACCTTTTCCAGCGTCGGCAGGATGGATGGAACGCTGGTTATTTCCAGCCCGAACATGAGGCTGGAAAGGCAGACGGCAATGAGGGCAAGATTGTTCTTGGATGAAGGGGCATAGCTCACGATTTTGGCCTTGTTGCTACATGTCAGAGGGTCGGCGTAACCGCCTCTTGCAATGCAAGAACGCGGCGGCGCGACCCGGTTCTGACGGGAGGTTCGCTGCGGAACCTGCCCCGGCCTTGATCATTAGACAATGATATGTCAGGTCATATCAGAGACAACAATTTCGGATGATGCTGCCATGAGCGCGCTTGAAGTGGACGCCGTCCGCGCCTTCGTCATGATCGCCGACCTCCAGAGCTTCACTCGCGCCGCCGAGGCTCTCGGATCGACCCAAGGCGCAATCAGCGTGAAACTGAAGCGGCTAGAAGATCGCCTCGACAAAAGGCTAATCGAGCGGACGCCCAGGCAGGTGCGCTTGTCCGCCCAGGGCGAGGCCTTCCTCCCCGCGGCCCGGGAATTTCTGTGCGCCCACGAGCGGGCGCTCATCGCCCTCTCCGCCGAACGCCGGAAGTTTAGGCTCGGCATCGCCACCCATATCATGGGCCCGGAAGTGCCGATCCTGCTGGCCAAGCTCAAGCGGCTCGATCCGGGCCTGACTCTCGAAGTCATCAGCGACACTTCCCGTGCCTTGCTGGATTCCTTCGAAGACGGCTCCCTCGATGCCGTGATCGTCCGGAGTGATGAGGACCGCCGTGACGGCGAGGTGCTTGGCCCCGAGCATTTCGGCTGGTTTAGCTCGGCCGACTTCGAGCATCACGCCGGCGACCCGCTGCGAATAGCCAGCCATTCCCCGGCTTGCTCCGTGCGGGAGGTGGCGACACGCCTGTTGGATGGAGCCTCTATTCCGTGGACCGAGGCCTTTGTCGGCAGCACATCGGCGGTTACGGCAGCGCTGTCGGCAGGCCTTGCCGTCGCCGCCTATCCCCGCCGATTGGCCACGTCTTCCATGATCGAGGTCGGCCAGGTGTTCGGCCTGCCCGCAATTCCGTCCCTGTCCATTGTGCTGCATTCGTCGCTGACCGATCCGAAGACGCGAGAAACGCTCCGGGCCATAACATCCGCATTCAGTGAACATCGGCGGGCCAGCAACAAGCAGATGTCGCTGGGCTGAGAACCGGCTTACTCGGCTTTCTCTGCCGGCGCTTCGGGCTTACCGGCGCCGGTCACCCGGTCGAACAGAACCTGCGCGCCGCGAATGGCCGATCTAACCTGCTTGTTGGCTTTGAGCGCAAAGCGTGCGCGCTGAAACGCCTGGTGCGCCGCCACGATGAGTGCGCCCTGCCGGGTCAGCCCAATATAGTGCTGCTGCAGCGGAGTCTGGACGTTGCACCAGTGCCGCTTTTCGTCAGTAAAGCCGCTGCCCATGTCGAAGACGCGAATACCATCGTCGAACACGCTCTGCATGACCCGCAGCAGGCATTGCTTGCCCGGTGATCCCTGCTGAATGGCCGGATCGTCGCTCATCGAGGAAATAAGGCAGAACATGCGGTCGCCTTGCACGATATTGTAGCGCACCGCGACGATTTCCGCATTGAGCCGCAGGACATGCAGCCGCACGTCGACACCTGAATCGGGCTTGACCGCGTCGTGGTAGAAGCTGGTCAACCGATCATGCGCGAACGGGTCGCGGACGCCCATGACTTTGAAGCGGGCCGAGCGCTGCCGGAACATGGTATCGATCGCGCCGGTTGTGTCGCCACCATTGCGAATGACCTCGAAGGTCACATCACCGAGCGCGCTGAGTCGATCGCCCTGCTGCCGGTCGTGCTTGCGCCGCGATTTATTGCGCTGGAGCCGGTCGCATTCCTCCCAATTCGCATATTCGGATCGATACACCTTCTCGACCGCTACGGTCACGCCCAGTTCGTTGAACAGTCCCGCATGCCCGCCCACTTCGACGGGGATCGCGCGCAGATACACCACGTCGGCCCCTTCAAGGCGGCTCAGCATCGATTGCCACAGCAGACTGCGCCCGATCGGCTCAAGGGCCGCCAACCGGCCGTAATTCGCAACGGGAGCGTAGCAGCCGACATTGGCGCCGGGGAACCAGGTAAACACCGGGACCCCGCGCACCCGCTTACGATGCAGTGCCAATAGCGCCACAGGCACGCCGTCGACGGAGCCGACCACGTAACGCTGATCGGTCCGCGCAATGCGACGGTTTTCAACCCAGAGGCGAATGAAATCAAAGCTCTGGCCAGGGGACTCGACGCCGCCGGCCTGCAGTCCGCGCCAGATCGACTCGACCTCGCGGATATCGTCGGTCACGGCTGCGCTGATTTCACCCAGCACGCGGCCGGCGATCGGCAAGGCCTGCGTGCCCACACCGCTCGCGCTGGAATTCGCCGGAATTGCCTGAAAAGCCAGCACCGTGCCTCCCCCTCGCGGACACCTTGCCCGAACCGGGTAAACCGATGTTCAATCTCACGCGAATGCGAGCCCGCGCGAGCGGAAAGACGAACCACGGTTAACGTGCGCTAAGTCAGCCGAAGGTCGCCAAAACCGGAAAAGTTTCGAGAAACCAATAGGATATGCGGGTAAAATTGCCGGTGAGGAACAACAGACCGGTGACGACGAGCAACACGCCCATCACCTGCTCCACCCGGCGCAGGTGGCGCTTGAAGCCGTTGAAGAAAGCCAGGAACGGCCCGATCGCGATTCCCGCGAGGAAGAACGGCACACCCAGCCCCAGCGAATAGAGCCCGAGCAACCCTGCCCCCTCCAGCGCGGTCCCCCGACTGGCCGCGACCGACAGCACCGCCGCCAGCACCGGCCCGATGCAAGGCGTCCAGCCGATGGCGAAAGCCAGTCCAAGCAGAAAGCCGCCCATTGGCCCGCTGGCAACGCCAGGTCCCTGATGGCGCATTTGCCGATCCAGCAGCCCGATGCGGTAGACGCCGATGAAATGCAGGCCCATGGCGATGATCATGATGCCGGCAATGGGCGTCAGAATCGGCAGCGCCTGGCGGAAGGCCTGGCCGAATGCCGTGGCCGTCGCACCCAGGGTCACGAAGACGATCGAGAACCCCAGGATGAAGAATAGCGAGGTAAACGCCACGCGCCGTTGCAACACACCGGCCGTAGTGCCTTCGTCGCGCAGCTGATCGAAGCTCGCGCCGCTCATATAGGTGAGGTAAGGCGGCACCAGCGGCAGCACGCACGGGGAGAGGAAACTCAGCACGCCTGCGCCGAACACCAATGGCAGAGAAAATTCCAAGAGGCTGACGCTCCTATTGCGACGCCGTTTCTAGCGCGTCGCGAGGACAAAGCAATGCGCGCGCTGTCGCATCGCCGGTTTGTGATGCCCCACCCTTGCCCGCGCCAGCCTCAAACTATATGGCAGAGACGCGCTCCTCCTGTGGCAAGGCAAGCCTTCATGACCACGCGACCCATCCGCATCGCTCCCTCGATTCTGTCGGCCGATTTCAGTCGCCTTGGCGACGAGATCGTCGCGCTCGACGCCGCTGGCGCCGACTATTTTCACGTCGATATCATGGACGGCCATTTCGTCCCCAATATCAGCTTCGGCCCCATGGTCATGCAGTCCATCCGCAAGCTGACCATCAAGCCCTTCGACGTGCACCTGATGATTGCGCCGGTCGATCCCTACATCACCGCCTTTGCCAAGGCCGGTGCCGATAGCATCACTGTTCACGCCGAAGCCGGCCCGCATTTGCAGCGTTCGCTGCAAGCCATCAAGGCCGAAGGCAAGCGCACCGGCGTGGCCATCAATCCGGCAACGCCGCTTGCAGCGGTCGAGAACATTCTCGACGACATCGATCTGCTGCTAGTGATGAGCATCAATCCCGGCTTCGGCGGCCAGGCATTCATTCCCCATGCCATGGAGAAGATCCGCCAGGCCAACGCACTGATCGGCAATCGTCCGATCGAGCTTGAGGTTGATGGCGGCGTATCTGCCGACAATGCCCGCGAGCTTGCCACCGCTGGCATCAACGTCTTCGTCGCCGGCACGGCCATCCTCGGCGGCAATGACGCCACCACCTACGCCCCGCGCATCGCCGCCATCCGCCAGGCCGCCAACAGCCGCAGCGCCTGACTCAATTTCTGAACCAGAAAGCCTAAGCCCATGATCCCGCGCTATTCTCGCCCCGAAATGGTCTCCATCTGGTCGGCCGAGACAAGGTTCGCCATCTGGTTCGAGATCGAAGCGCACGCCACCACCAAGCTGGCGGAGCTCGGCGTGGTGCCCAGGGAATCGGCCCAGAATATCTGGGACGTCATGAACGCCCGCAAGGCCGCCACTGGCGATTACGGCTTCGATGTCGCGCGCATCGACGAGATCGAGCGCACCACCAAGCATGACGTCATCGCCTTCCTGACCCACCTCAGCGAAATCGTCGGTCCTGATGCCCGCTTCGTGCACCAGGGCATGACCAGCTCCGACATTCTCGACACCACGCTGTCGGTACAGATGGCCCGCGCCGCCGATCTGCTCATCGCCGATGTCGATGCCCTGCTCGCCGCACTCAAGCGCCGTGCCTATGAGCACAAGGACACCATCACCATCGGCCGCAGCCATGGCATCCATGCCGAGCCGACCACATTCGGCGTCAAGCTGGCCGAGGCCTATGCCGAGTTCAGCCGCAACCGTGCGCGCCTGGTCGCCGCGCGCGCCGAAATCGCAACCGCCGCCATTTCCGGCGCCATCGGCTCCTTCGCCAATATCGATCCGCAGGTCGAAGAATACGTCGCCGAGAAACTCGGCCTCGCGATCGAGCCGGTTTCGACCCAGGTCATCCCGCGCGACCGCCACGCCATGTTCTTCGCCACGCTCGGCGTCGTCGCCAGTTCCATCGAGCGCGTCGCCATCGAGATTCGCCATTTGCAGCGCACCGAAGTGCTGGAAGCCGAGGAGTTCTTCTCTCCGGGCCAGAAGGGTTCTTCGGCCATGCCGCATAAGCGCAATCCGGTGCTGACCGAAAACCTCACCGGCCTCGCCCGCCTGGTGCGCGGCATGGTGACCCCTGCCCTCGAGAACGTCGCCCTCTGGCACGAACGCGATATCTCGCACTCCTCGGTCGAACGCATGATCGGCCCCGATGCGACGGTCACCCTCGACTTCGCGCTGGCCCGCCTCACCGGCGTTATCGACAAGCTCGTCGTCTACCCCGAAAACATGCGCAAGAACCTCGACCTGCTCGGCGGCCTCCACAATTCGCAGCGCATGTTGCTGGCCCTGACTCAGGCCGGCTACAGCCGCGAGGACAGCTACGCCGCCGTGCAGCGCAACGCCATGAAGGTTTGGGAAATGCGCGGCGATCGCACCGGCCAGTTCGCAGTCAACCTCAAGGCCGACCCGCAAGTGACTCTGCCTGACGAACAAATCGACGCCATGTTCGACGACGCCTACCACCTCAAGCATGTCGATACGATCTTCAAGCGGGTCTTTGGATGAGCATCACCTACCAGCGCGAGCAGGACCTTCCGGTCGCTGACTACATCGCGGTGGTCGGCGAGACGACACTCGGCGCCAATCGCCCGATCGCCAACCCCGAACGCGTGCGGGCGATGATCGATGGCTCAAACTTCATCGTTACCGCACGCGATGACTCCGGCCAGGCGGTGGGCTTGGCCCGCTGCATGAGCGACGGCGCGTGGATTTGCTACTGCATGGACCTGGCCGTGCGCGACAGCCAGCAGGGCAAGGGCATCGGCCGTGGCCTGATCGCCAAGTGCAGGGAAATCCTCGGGCCCAAGCTCGGGTTCATACTGGTCTCAGAGCCCGCTGCCGAGAGCTTCTATGCCGGTCTCGGCATGGAACAGTATAAGGCGTTCTTTCATCCCCGGACCGACAGCGCATGAAAATCTCGGAATGCGACATCCTGATCCTGCCCGGCCTCGGCAATTCCAGCCCGGGCCATTGGCAGTTGCGCTGGGCCGAGCGCATGGCCAGTGCTGCCGTGGTCGAACAGGCCGATTGGGACGAACCCGATCTGGATGACTGGGTCGCCACCATCGATCAGGCCGCGCGCCTCACCACGCGTCCCGTGGTTCTGGTCGCCCACTCACTGGCCGTCATTGCCGTGGCCCATGCCGGTCCGCGCCTGCCCAACAATGTGCGCGGCGCGTTCCTCGTCTCCCCGCCCGACATCGAGCTGAGTTCGGCCGCGCCCGAGGAGACCTACGGCTTCCGGCCGATCCTCCGCGATCCCCTGCCCTTTCCCTCGATGCTGGTCGCCTCGACCAACGATCCACTCTGCACCATCGATCGGGCAGTGGAATTCGCGACCTGCTGGGGTTCGGATTTCCACCTCGCCGGCGAGGCCGGCCATATCAATGTCGCATCGGGCCACGGCCCCTGGCCGGAGGGCCTTCTGATGTTCACTCGCCTCATGCAGCGCCTCAAATGACACAGAAAGATCATGAACTGATCGTCGGCACACCCACCACCGCCGACTATCGCCGCCTGCGCCAGGTTGCCGGCCTCAGCGCCAAGTCGCTGGAAGCCGCAGAAGTCGGCCTACCAAACACTTGGTATGCAGTTACCATCCGTCATGCTGGCCAAACCATCGGCATGGGCCGCGTCATCGGCGACGGCGGCACGGCGTTCCAGATTGTCGATATCGCGGTCGAGCCCGCCCACCAGGGCAAGGGCCTCGGCAAGCGGATCGTTGCCGCACTGGTCGATCACCTCCGCGCCAACGCGCCTGCCAGCGCCTATGTCAGCCTCATCGCTGACGGCGACGCGCAGCACCTCTACGCCAAATACGGCTTTGCGCCCGTCATGCCGGCGTCCGTTGGCATGGGCATGCGCATCGGCTGAACCGGACCTGCGCTAAGCATTGTCGCCAAACCGAAATCCGGCAGAACCCCTTTCCGCCTATACTCGACTAATTTGGTAGTTTAGGCCTCGATCCTTGCAGCCGTCGCGTCTACGCTCACTGCATTGCGAGTAGCCAAGAGCCGGAGGCCAAGATGACCGTCAATTCCAAGCATCCCGAGACGCAGGGTCTGCACGCCGGCTGGCGCGCTGATCCCACCACCGGCTCGGTTGCCGTGCCGATCTACCAGACGACCTCGTTTCAGTTCGACGACAGCGAGCACGCCGCCGACCTGTTCGCGCTGCGCAAGCTGGGCAATATCTATACCCGCCTCGGCAACCCGACCACCGATGTGCTGGAAAAGCGCGTCGCAGCGCTCGAAGGCGGTGTCGCCGCGCTTGCCGTCGCGTCCGGCCAGGCCGCATCGGCCTATGCCGTGCAAAACCTGGCCGTGGTTGGCGACAACATCGTCGCCTCGACCGACCTCTATGGCGGCACCTACAACCTGTTCAAGAACACCTTCCGCGAGGCTGGGATCGAAGTCCGCTTCGTCGATCCCTCCGATCCGGAAAACTTCCGCCGGGCTACGGACGACAAGACGCGCGCCTACTATGCGGAAACCTTGCCTAACCCCAAGCTGTCGGTGCTGCCCATCGCCGAAGTCGCGGCGATTGGCCGTGAGTACGGCATCCCGCTGATCGTCGACAACACGGCCGCTCCGCTGACCGCCCGCCCCTTCGAGCACGGCGCCGCTGTCGTCGTGTACTCGTCCACCAAGTATCTCGGCGGTCACGGCACCTCGATCGGCGGTCTCATCGTCGATGGCGGCAACTTCGATTGGGCGGCCCATCCGGAGCGCCAGCCCCGCCTCAACACTCCGGATGAGGCTTACCATGGTGCGATTTGGGTCGAGGCCGCCAAGCCCCTCGGCCCGATCGCCTATATCCTCAAGGCCCGCACCACACTGCTCCGAACCCACGGCGCTGCGCTCTCGCCATTCAACGCCTTCCTGACCATCCAGGGCCTCGAAACCCTGGCCTTGCGCGTCGATCGTCATTTCGAGAACGCCGCCAAGGTTGCCGCATGGCTCAGCAAGCGCCCGGAAGTCACCTCCGTGACCCATCCGACGCTACAAACCGGCCAGCAACGTGCTAATGCCGACAAATATCTCACACGCGGCAAGGGCGCCCTGATCGGCTTCGAACTGGCCAATGGCCGCGAGGCCGGTGCCCGCTTCGTCGATTCCCTGCAGCTGCTCTACCATGCCGCAAACATCGGCGACGCGCGCTCGCTGGCGATCCACCCCGCAACCACCACGCATTCGCAGCTCTCACCAGCCGAGCAGCTCTCGGCCGGCGTCACGCCTGGCTATGTGCGCCTGTCGATCGGCATCGAACATATCGACGATATCCTCGCCGATCTGGACCAGGCACTGAACGCTGCTGGTCAGCGCGACCAGGCCGCCGAGTAGGCCGCCGGGGCCGGCTCCGGCCGGCCCTAGTTTATCCGCCGCACCGTAAACCGGGTCGGCCCTTCGCCACTGCCAGCGGCTGGCCGATAATTGCAGGTCAGGCTCGACAGCACGGGCCGGTTGGGATCGATGATCAGTCCCAGCAGGCCAAGCAGCAGATTGGGGCGGCACGTCATGGTATCGGCGCTCCAGGCGACACCGTTGCCGCAGGAGGTGCGGCGGAGCTGGACACTGACCTCGGCGCCACGCCCGGTCCAATCCAGCCGGCCATTGCAGCGCACGCCGCTGCCCGACACCGAATAGGTGCCCCGTTGTTGCAGGCAGAACTCGAACCGGTAATGCCCATAGATGCGGTTATTGCTGCGATAGCACCCGGAAACGAGCGCCCCGCCAGGCAAATCCGGAACGATGACGCGCGTGTCGTTGCTCTGCGCCAGAGCCGCTCCACCGAGCACCATGCCGCTCAGAATGGCGGCGATGAGACCAAAATATCGAACGAATCCATGCATTTGCCTTCTCCCCACAAGTCGGTGAGACGACTATGAACCTCGTGCCGCGCAAAGCAAAGGGGAGCCGGTGTTTCCACCAGCTCCCCTTCAGCATTCTATGAAAGCGATCAGCCCTCGGCGGCGATCTGCTCGTTGGCCACCTGCACGAGCTGCAGCATCTTCTGCCGAATCACGTCGTCACCAACATTGAGGCCCTTGGCCTTGAGATCGCCGGCAACCTTGCGGAACACGTCCTCGTCGCCCGCTTCCTCGAAATCAGCGGCCACAACATCGGCGGCATAGGCCTTGGCCTCGTCACCGGTCAGGCTCATCAGCTCGGCGGCCCAGATGCCCACCAGCTTGTTGCGGCGGGCTTCCGCCTTGAACTTCTTTTCGGCGTCGAAGGCGAACTTGGCTTCCTGGCCCTTCTGCCGATCCTCGAACTGGCTCATGCAACTCTCCCACTTGGCTCTCTAATTGCCGCCTCTCCGGCGCTTGCCAACCGACATAGGCGGTTCAAGCAGCCAAATCAATTGCCGCGGTCGCGCTGCGACCTTATGCACGGCACGCAAGGCCCCCTCATGCGAAAGAGCTTGCAATTTTGCCCTGTTCTGGCGCATGAAGCGGCCAAATTCTCCCTCCTTTCAACGGTCCCGGATTCCCAATGAACCGTCGTCGCAAAATCTACGAGGGCAAGGCCAAGATCCTCTTCGAAGGTCCTGAGCCGGGCACTCTGGTTCAGTATTTCAAGGACGACACCACGGCCGGTGACGGCGCCCGCCACGAAGTCATCGACGGCAAGGGCGTCCTGAACAACCGCATTTCCGAGTTCGTGTTCACCAAGCTCAATGGCTTGGGCATCCCGACTCACTTCATTCGTCGCATCAACATGCGTGAGCAGTTGATCAAGGAAGTCGAGATCATTCCGCTCGAGATCATCGTCCGCAACTTCGCGGCCGGTTCGCTGGTGAAGCGCCTGGGTCTTGAGCCCGGCACCCAGCTGCCGCGGTCGATCATCGAGTTCTGCTACAAAGATGACGCTCTGCATGACCCCATGGTCAGCGAAGAGCACATCACCGCCTTCGGCTGGGCCACTCCGGCTGAGCTCGACGACATCATGAGCCTCGCCATCC
This sequence comes from Devosia lacusdianchii, assembly GCF_022429625.1. Lineage (NCBI taxonomy): Bacteria > Pseudomonadati > Pseudomonadota > Alphaproteobacteria > Hyphomicrobiales > Devosiaceae > Devosia > Devosia lacusdianchii. Next base: position 2,531,329 of record NZ_CP092483.1, read on the forward strand.
GCGTCAACGACTTCCTGACCGGCCTGTTCATGGGCGTCGGCATCCAGCTCGTCGATTTCAAGATCGAATGCGGACGCCTCTACGAGGGCGACCTCATGCGCATCGTGCTGGCCGACGAGATCAGCCCCGATAGCTGCCGCCTGTGGGACGTCAAGACCCGCAACAAGATGGACAAGGACCGCTTCCGCGAGAACCTTGGCGGCCTGATCGAGAACTATCGCGAAGTCGCCCAGCGGCTTGGCATTCTCGTCGAAACCGAAAACGCGCTGACCACCGGTCCGCGCCTCGTTCAGTAGCATATCGGGAGCATACCCAATGAAGGCGCGCGTCACGGTCACCCTCAAGGCCGGCGTTCTTGACCCCCAGGGCCAGGCGATCGAAGGATCGCTCAAGGGCCTGGGCTTTCCGGGTGTTGCATCCGTGCGACAGGGGAAGGTCTTTGACCTTACCCTGGACGGAACCGATGAGGCGGCGGCTCGTTCCCAGTTGACCAGCATGTGTGAAAAGCTGCTGGCCAATACTGTGATCGAAAACTACGCGATCGAAATCTCAAATTAACGCCTCACGGCTACTCTATTCGTCGCGCCGAGAGTTGGCGCAGGACCATTTTGCCATGCTCAAAACCATCTCGCTCTCGGTCATGTTCGTCGCGACCCTCGGCCTTCTTTTTGCCGCCTACGCGTCGGTGCCAGTCTAAGAAGCAGACCCGCCAGGCATCAGAGACGCCTGGAAGAATTAATCTAGCGCTGACTGTTTCTTAACTCCGGCTGGCTAGCTTCAGATCGAACTGATCTTGAGCAGCATCGGCGGTTTCCTTGGTCGCGTTTGGACGTTATTTGCTTTCGGCCGGGGCAGCGACTTGCGTCGACGTGGCGCTCGTTCAGTTACTGCTCGCTTTCGAGTTTTCCCGTATGCCTTGGCTCTACGGCGCGGTCATTGCCGCGGGCGCGACCTGCGGCATGGCGGTGAATTTCCTGGTTTCGCGGCGCTTTGTCTTCGCTGCCGACCAACGATCGGCCCCCAAACAGTTGGCAAGCTTCGTCGCCGTTTCGCTCACTACATTGCTGCTGCGCCTTGCGGTGGCCTACGGGTTGGTCGGGCTATTCGGCCTGCCCCTTTTCGGCTGGATTAACACGCTGCCCACTACCGCCCCCGCCGAACGTCTCGCCCACCTCGCGGCTGTCGGGCTGGTCACCGTCTATTCCTTCTTTGCCCACAAGCACATCTCCTTCGGTGGAGGCTTCCAGGCCCTGTTCTCCAACCGGTCGGCGGTGCGTCCATGAACGTTGAAACACTCGTAATCGGCGCTGGCCCTGCTGGCCTCACCACCGCCTATGAGCTGACCAAGGCTGGACGCAGCGTTACGATCGTCGAGCGTGATCCGGTCTATGTGGGCGGCATTTCCCGCACCGTGAACTACAAGGGCTATCGCTTCGACATAGGTGGCCACCGCTTCTTCTCCAAAAGCGCCGAAGTCGAGGCCTGGTGGACCGAGATCATGGGAGACGAACTGCTGCAGCGCCCCCGATCAAGCCGCATCTACTATAGCGGTAAGCTGTTCGATTATCCGCTGCGCGCTGGCGACGCGCTGAGCAAGCTGGGTCCGATCGAGGCCCTGCGCTGTGTCATTTCCTACGCATTGGCCCAGGCGCGTCCCCACCGCAACGTCGTCAGTTTCGAGCAGTGGGTGGTCAATAATTTCGGTCGTCGCCTGTTCCAGATCTTCTTCAAGACCTACACTGAGAAAGTGTGGGGCATGGACTGTTCCGAAATCTCTGCCGATTGGGCCGCGCAGCGCATCAAGGGGCTCAATCTTTATCAGGCCATCGTTCAGAGCTTCGGTATAGGCAAGCGTTCCTCCGGAGGCGACGCCGTCATCAAGACGCTGATCAACAGCTTCCGCTACCCCCGCCTGGGACCAGGCCAGATGTGGGAGCGCGTCCGCGACAGGGTCGTCGATGCGGGCGGCACTGTCATGATGGGCTCGACCATCACCGCCATCAGCCAGCACTCCGGCACGGGCAAGTGGATTGCTGTTGTCACGGATGCCAACGGCAAGGAAACCAGGGTCACTGCCGACCACGTCGTCTCAACCGCCGCGATCAACGAACTCGTCCGCATGCTGGGCGCAGATAGCGATCCAGCGGTGGCCGCCGCATCGGCCGGTCTGCGCTACCGCGACTTCCTCATCGTCGGGCTCATCGCCCGCGGCAAGGAGCGTTTCGACGACAATTGGATCTACATCCATGATCCCGGCGTCAAAGTCGGTCGAATCCAGAACTTCAAGTCGTGGTCGCCCGATATGGTGCCCAATACCGATACAGCCTGCTACGGGATGGAATACTTCTGCAACGCCGGCGACGACACCTGGAACATGAGTGATGCCGATCTCATCGCTCGGGCCAGGGCGGAAATCGGCAGACTGGGTCTGGTTTCGCCAGAAGATATCACCGACGGCTCGGTCGTCCGACAGCCCAAGGCCTACCCCGTGTACGACGACACCTACAAATTGAACGTCGATACCATTGCAGAAGGCCTCGATGATCGATTTACGAACCTGCACCTGGCTGGCCGAAACGGCATGCACAAGTACAACAACCAGGACCATGCGATGATGACGGGCATGCTGACGGCCCGCAACATCATCGCCGGCACCAGGGTCTTCGACATCTGGACCGTGAACGAGGACGCCGAATACCACGAGGCCGGTGACACTCCGCAAGAACTCGGTGAGCGCCTTGTTCCCCGCCGCGTCGCCTGACCTCGCAAGCGCGGCCGAATCCGCGAAGCTGACCAGAACTGACGATCTCGTCAGCCTCGTCCTTGTGCTCGCCTACGCCGTCGTCGAAATCGCCTTGTTTGCCGGCCACACGCCATGGCGGGATGAGGCGCAGGCGTGGCTGCTGGCCGAGACTTTGTCGCGGCCCATGGATTTTCTCATTATTCCCGCCGAGGGGCATCCTCCGCTGTGGTTCTGGCTCTTGCGGGCCCTTTCGACCCTCTTCAGCTTTGAGCAGGCTCGTTACTTGACGTTGACGGTCGCCATCTTGAACGCGTTGCTTCTCTGGCGGGTATTGCGCGGTCAGGTGCTGCTATTGGCACTTGTGCTATGCAATAGCGTCATCCTGCTGCAATGGGGCTACCATTTCCGGCCGTACAGCCTTGTTCTGACGACCATTCTCGCTGCCCTTCTTCTCGATCGCAGCGGACGCGGCGTCGCGGCCACCTGGGTATTGGCGATCGGCTGCGGTCTTCACTTCTTCACCGGTTTCGTCTTTGCGCTGTGGCTGCTCTTGCAATGGCGTCGTGGCATCGGCGTCACGAGGTTGATCGGACCGTCGGTGCTGGCAGCGGCATTTGGCGCCAGTGCCCTCATCTCTGGAATGAACAATCCGGAGGCCAGCTCAAACCTGGCGAACCTCATTCCGGGCACACTCGACAATCTGTCCTGGTGGATGCCGGGCGACAACTATCGCCACCCCGTCGCAAGCCTCGCTTATGTCGGTCTGCTCGCCCTCGGCCTCTGGCGCAGCCCATTCATCCTAGGCGCATTGTTGATAGCGACCGTCGCATTCGCTGCCGGCACGGCAGTTGTCTATGGCGAACACCCGTGGCACGCCGCGTTCATAATGGTAATGGCAATCACCGCCTTTGTCGCCGCCGGCACGAAAGCACAAGCTCTGGCGCTGGCTCTCGTCCTGCTCCCGAACGCCGTAGTGGGCATGTCCAACGTGCGGAATTCGCTCCAGTACCACCCGAGCGGCGACATCGATATCTACCGCAGCGTCCAGGCCGACGCCGGCATGACGATCATTCCGACCCAGCAACTGGTTGCCTGGCCCGACTATATGCTGGCCTCGGCCGCCGCCAGCGAGGAGTTCACCTATCGCAGCGGCAACAACGGTGCCACGCTGGGACCCATAGATTGGCGCACCCGCGTCCGCACAGCAATCGACCCCGGTCTCACAACCTTGCCCACACCCTATTGGCTGGTATGCAAGGACTGCCCCCAGATACTCGACTTCATCGCCGCTTCAGGTCGCACCCCCACACCAGTTGGCTCGGCCCTGAACTTCAGCGACGGTCACATTTATGCTTTCCGCATCGATTGATCGTGTTTAGCTAAATCCTTACCAGTTAAGCACTTCTCTTAAGCCTGTCGCGAAGTCGTTATGCGCGGGCAACGAGCTTGGCTCTATTATGCGCTCCACAAACTTGCGGAGTGCGGCCATGTCGGCAGATGCGAAACGGCTCGATTGGGTGGATATGGCCAAGGGCCTTTCCATCTTCCTCGTCGTCATGATGTATTGCGCCTCGAGCATAGGCGAGGATACCGGCCAGACCGGGTTCCTGCACTGGTCCATCGCCTTCGCCACGCCATTCCGCATGCCCGAGTTTTTCCTGATCTCCGGACTGTTTCTGTCACAGGTGATCGCCCGCCCCTGGCGCGCCTTCGCTGATCGCCGGGTCGTGCACTACTTCTATTTCTACGCGCTGTGGGCGGTCATCCATATCGTCTTCAAGATCGCCCTGCTCGGTCGCGACCCCATCGGCGCCGCGAGCTACACGGCCTGGGGCCTGATCGAGCCCTATGGCGTCTTGTGGTTTATCTACATGCTCGCCGTCTTCGGCGCGGTCACCAAGCTGCTGTTCGAGCTTCGCGCGCCGCACTGGGCTGTACTCGCGGTCGCCGCAGGCCTGCAAATGGCCGGCATCCATACCGGCAGCTACGTCATCGACCAGTTCGCCACCTACTTCGTCTATTTCTACGCCGGCTACGTCTTTGCCCCCCAGCTCTTCCGCCTCGCCGATTGGGCCGTCGACCACGTCGGCCTGGCTCTGGCTGGTCTTGCCGCATGGGCTGTCGCCAACGCCGTCCTGGTGTTTGCGGGTGGCTTCGTCATGGGCCCGGTCCACATCCAGATGGGCTATGCGGCGCTGCCTGGTGTCCACCTGGCGCTGGCCCTAACAGGCACCTCGGCACTCTGCGTCATCGCTGCGCTGCTGACGCGCCTGCCCTGGATGGCCTGGCTGCAGTGGCTGGGCACCAAATCGCTGATCATCTACCTCGCCTTCGTCCTGCCCATGGGCATCGCCCGCACCGTGCTGCTCAAGGTCGGCGTTACCGATCCGAACCTGCTGAGCCTTGTCACCATGGTCGTTTCCATCGGCTCGCCGCTCATCCTGTGGTGGCTGGTGCAGCGCACAGGCCTCGGCAAGTTCCTGTTCGAACGTCCCGCCTGGGCGCATCTGCCCGGCACTTTGCGCGCGCGGCACCCGCGTGGCGAGGCAGTCGCGTCGCCCGCCGAGTAGTGTCGCCGCCAGATTTGGATCGCGAGGGCCGGGATATCCAATCTCGGCCCTTGCCTTTTTTGCCAAGACTCACCAAAAGGGCCTCGCAACTCCTGACATAGCGAGGACTAGCCGATGAAATCCGCCGTCATCGTCTTCCCCGGGCTCAATCGCGACCGCGACATGATCGCGGCGCTGACCAAGGTTTCCGGCACTGCCCCAGCCACGGTCTGGCACCAGGATGCCGACCTGCCCGATGTCGACCTGATCGTGATCCCTGGCGGCTTCTCCTACGGCGATTATCTCCGCTGCGGCGCCATTGCCGCGCGCTCGCCGATCATGGACCGCGTCCGCGACCGTGCTGCTGCCGGCGTCAAGGTGCTCGGCGTCTGCAATGGCTTCCAGATCCTGCTCGAAGCCGGCCTCCTCCCCGGCGCGCTGATGCGCAACCAGTCGCTCAAATTCGTCTGCCGCGAGGTCAAGCTCGAAGTCACCAATGCCGACACCGCCTTCACCCGCGGCTACGCGCAGGGCCAGGTGTTCCGGTGCCCCGTCGCCCATCATGACGGCAACTATTTCGCCGATAGCGAAACGCTCGCCCGCCTCGAAGGCGATGGCCGCGTCGCCTTTCGCTACGCCGAGGGCACCAATCCCAACGGCTCCATCAACGACATCGCCGGCATCTTCAACGAGCAAAAGAATGTGCTGGGCCTGATGCCCCACCCCGAAAACCTGATCGAATCCGCCCACGGCGGCGACGATGGGCGGGCCCTGTTCTCCGGGCTGCTGGGCGAGGCCGCATAATGAGCGTGCGCGCGCCGGTCAATCCGCGGCGCCTGCTCCCCTGGCTCGGGCTCGCATTCGGTGCGGCTGGCCTGGGTCTGCAATTTATGCTGTCCATGCAACTGGCCTTCGCCAACGGGCGCGACTTCCCCGGCTTTCTCGGACATTTCTTCGCCTACTACACCATACTGACCAATGTCGTTCTGGTCCTGATTTACCTGTCCGAAGTCCTGCCCGCCGCCTGGCTTGAGCTGTTCCGCAGCCCGGTCGTGCGCGGCATGATGGCCGCCAATATCGCCCTAGTCGGCCTTTACGTGTTCTTCGTGCTGCGACACCTGGCGGTGCTCGAAGGCCCGGACCTGCTGGCCGATAACATCCTTCACTACCTCAATCCCACACTCTACATCCTGTGGTGGGTCGCCGCTCAGCGCCACGGCGTGCTGCGCTGGGCCAACCTGCCCATCATGCTGGTGCCCACTCTGGTCTATTTCATCTATGCGATGGCCCGTGGCGTCTGGGTGCAGGAATACCCCTACCCCATCCTCAACGCGATCAAGCTGGGCTATGGTCAGGTTCTGATCAACGCGGCCTACATGACCATCGGCCTCACGGTGCTACTGGCCATCGTCATTGGGCTGGATCAGGTCCTGTCCCGCCGCTGGAACGTGGTCCATGACTGACGCTGCGCACCTGATGAGCGTTGCGATCCTGATCTTCCCCGATGTGGAAGAGCTCGATTTCGTGGGTCCCTGGGAAGTTTTCACCATGGCCAAGCTCCTCGGCGCACCGCTTTCGGTGTTCACGCTGGGTTGGCCCGATAGCAACATCACCTGCGCAAAGGGCCTAAAGGTCACCGCCGACTATCCCTTCGCCGATGCGCCGCACGCCGACATCGTGCTGGTGCCCGGCGGCAAGGGCACTCGGGTGCTAGCTCAGGATGACGGCTTCAACACCGCCCTGCGCCCCTATCTGGCGGCAGCGACCTGGCAAACCTCGGTCTGCACTGGCTCAGCTCTATTGGCGCGCGCTGGTTTCCTCGAAGGCCGGCGCGCCACCACTAATCGCGGCGCCCTCGATTTCCTGCGCGCCCATGCGCCACACACCTACATCCTTGACGAACGCTACGTGCATGACGGCAGCGTGGTAACCAGCGCCGGCGTCTCGGCCGGTATCGATATGTCGCTTTGGCTTGTCGGGCACCTGTTCGGCGAGGACCTCGCCCGCTCGACCCAGACCCGCATGGAATATTTTCCAGAGCCTCCCTACGGAAAAACCTCTTGATGACCTACCAGAACAACATCGAAATCACGCCGCAGCTCGTGGCCGACCATGGCCTCAAGCCCGACGAGTTCGAGAAGATCGTGTCCCTGATCGGTCGTCAGCCGACCTATACCGAGCTCGGCATCTTCTCGGCGATGTGGAACGAGCACTGCTCGTACAAGTCGTCCAAGAAGTGGCTGAAGACCCTGCCGACGACGGGTCCGCGCGTCATCCAGGGTCCCGGGGAAAATGCCGGCGTCGTCGATATCGGCGACGGTCAGGCCGTGGTCTTCAAGATGGAATCGCACAACCATCCGAGCTTCATCGAGCCCTATCAGGGTGCGGCGACCGGCGTTGGCGGCATCCTGCGTGACGTCTTCACCATGGGCGCCCGTCCGGTCGCAGCGATGAACGCGCTGCGCTTCGGCTCCCCCGACCATGAAAAAACCCGCCATCTCGTCTCCGGCGTCGTGGCTGGCGTCGGCGGCTATGGCAATGCCTTTGGCGTCCCGACTGTGGGCGGCGAGGTCGAGTTCGACGAGCGCTATAACGGCAATATCCTGGTCAACGCCTTCGCGGCCGGCCTCGCCGATACCGACAAAATCTTCTACTCCAAGGCCGAAGGCGTCGGCCTGCCCGTCGTCTATCTCGGCGCCAAGACCGGGCGTGACGGCGTTGGTGGCGCCACCATGGCTTCGGCTGAATTCGGCGGCGATATCGACGAAAAGCGCCCAACCGTTCAGGTCGGCGACCCCTTCACCGAGAAGCGCCTGCTCGAAGCCTGCCTCGAATTGATGGCCACCGGCGCCGTCATCGCCATCCAGGACATGGGTGCGGCCGGCCTCACCTGCTCAGCCGTCGAAATGGGCGCCAAGGGCGACCTCGGCATCGAGCTCGACCTCGACAAGGTGCCGGTGCGCGAAACGCATATGACGCCCTACGAGATGATGCTCAGCGAAAGCCAGGAGCGCATGCTCATGGTGCTGCATCCCGAGAAGGAGGCGGAAGCCCGCGCCGTCTTCGAGAAGTGGGAACTCGATTTTGCCACCGTCGGCCACACCACCGATGACTTGCGCTTCCGGGTGAAATGGCAGGGTGAGGAAGTCGCCAACCTGCCGATCAAGGAACTCGGCGACGAGGCGCCCGAATATGATCGGCCGTGGACGCCATCTGTCCCCGCCCCGGCCCTCGCCGCCGATGACATCCCACAGATGGATGTCGCCGATGCGCTGCTAAAGCTCATGGGCAGCCACCAGATCGCGTCGCGCCGCTGGGTCTATGAGCAGTATGACACCCTGATCCAGGGCAATTCATTGCAACGCCCGGGCGGCGATGCCGGCGTCATCCGCGTCGAGGGCCACCCCACCAAGGGCCTGGCCTTCACCTCCGACGTCAATCCGCGCTATTGCGAGGCCGACCCCTATGAGGGCGGCAAGCAGGCCGTCGCCGAAGCCTGGCGCAACCTGACCGCCACCGGTGCCGAGCCGCTGGCCGCCACCGACAATCTCAACTTCGGCAATCCGGAACGCCCGGAAATCATGAGCCAGCTCGTCCATGCCATCAAGGGCATCGGCGAAGCCTGCCGTGCGCTCGACTTCCCCATCGTCTCGGGCAACGTCTCGCTCTACAACGAAACCAATGGCCGCGGCATCCTGCCGACCCCGACCATTGGCGGCGTCGGCCTGCTGCCCGATTGGAACAAGATGGCCCGTATCGGCTTCGCCGCCGAAAACCAGGTCATTCTGCTCGTTGGTTCGCCCGCCACGCGCGGCACCCATCTGGGCCAGTCCATCTACCTGCGCGACCTCTTCGGCCGTCGCGACGGCTCTGCGCCGCCGGTCGATCTGGCCCATGAGCGCCGCACCGGCGACTTCGTCCGCAAGCTGATCCGGTCCGGCATCGCCACGGCCGTTCACGACCTGTCCGATGGCGGCCTGGCCGTCGGCCTCGCCGAAATGGCCATCGCCTCGGGCATCGGCGCAACGGTCGTCGATCTGGTCGAGCATGATCCGATCCTGCAATATTTCGGCGAAGATCAGGGGCGCTACCTCGTGACCATCAATCTCGACCCGCAAGGCGACGAGATTACCGACCTGTGGCGCGAGAGCGACGCCCTCGGCGTCTTCTGCCCGTGGATCGGCACCACCGGCGGCACGGACCTGATTCTGGGCGAGGCTCGCGCTATCCCGGTCGCCACGCTCAAGACGGCACATGAAGGCTGGTTCCCCAGCTACATGGATGGCGCTGCTGCTTAATTAACATTGCCGCCTTATGATCGCCGCTCTTTGGAGTGTTCTCACACTCAAGGGGCGGCGTCACTTTTTCGGAGACTACGATGAACCTTCGTCCGGCAATTGGCGGCCTTGTGGCCCTGTCTCTCGGCTTGCTGCCGGCCGTAGCCCTGGCTCAAAGCGTCAATGTCAGTCGTTCCATTCTCGCCAACCAGCCCTACACCCTCATCTACCCCGACACGATGATCGCTTCGGGGGAGGCGGGCGGCACCGTCACCATCAATCACCCGAATGCCCCGCTGCAATGCGATTTGACCATAGTGCCGGTCGAAGACACCGAATGGACGGCCGAAAACGCGCTGGCTTCGCTCGACGACGGCGAAGTGACCGCGAGCTGGGCCGAGACCTTTGCCGGCTTCACGTTGGGCACCAAGGCCACCACGGCCTACCAGAGCGGTACTGCATTGATCTACGAAGGCACCAGCACCGACTCGCCCATGGGCGTACCGTTGACCATCGTCCATACCGAAACCGTCGACGCAGGCCGCGGCTACACGCTCGATTGCCTGTTCGCCACCGACGTGGCCGCCCAGGCTCGCCCGATCGTCAACTTCATCGTCGCCAATTTCTCGACACGTTCCGACGCCGAATGCTGCATTGGCGCGACGGTGGACGAGCCGGCCAACCCCGCCCAATAGGGGAGTTTAGTCAGGCCCGTATTGAAGCGGCCTCCGCCCTGCCATATCTTGCAGGAGTCGGCGGTCTTGCCGACGATACGAGGAGTTGAGCCATGCCAATGGATGCCAGCGAAATCGAGCGCCGGATCAAGGCAGCTCTCCCTGATGCCGATATCGATATCCGGGACCTGGCCGGAGACGGCGATCACTATGCTGCCACGGTGATCTCCGAGCAGTTCCGCGGCAAGTCGCGCGTGCAGCAGCACCAGATCGTCTATGCGGCCCTCCAGGGCGACATGGGCGGCGCTTTGCATGCCCTGGCCCTTCAGACCAGCGCCCCGGAATAGCCGTGTCGCTGCGCGACTCGCTTGATCTGATCCGCACGGTCCGCCCCGAGGCCGGCACCGCCGCCCTCGAGCACGAGATTCTCGCGGAGCGCGCCTCCTCGCTCAGCGGCGCCGAGCGTAAAGTCATAAGCACCATCGCGGCCCTGTCCGCCGGCGAAGGTGAACGGGCGACGATTCTCGCTGAAGCCCGGGAAGCCGTCTGGGCCTACTTCGTCCAACGCGAACTGATCGGCTTCCGCCGCCACAGTGACGTGATTCAAGAGCTGAACATTCCCCGCGAAGTCCTTGCCGGACTTGGCGCAATGACGAAACACAAAGCGTGACCCGCGCCGTCCTGCTCGATGTCGATGGCGTGCTGGTGCATGGCTATCACACGAACCCTGCTCGGGTCCGTCCTTGGGACAAGGACCTTTTGGCCGATACGGGCGTAGACCCCGATCGCTTCCGCCAGGAATTCATCTTCGATATCTTCGTCAAGAAGGTCATCGTTGGTGAAATGGCTCTACTCGATGCGCTTGAGCGCCGATTGCCACCGCTCGGTTATCGTGGCTCACCAATGGCGTTCGCCCACTACTGGCTCAATCAAGACAGCGTGCTTAACGAGCCACTGCTCAACAAGGTTCGCATCCTCAAGGCCCGCGACGACGTCCGCCTCTACATAGCGACCAATCAGGAACACCTGCGCGCCCACTGGCTCTGGAGCCATCTCGGCCTCAACCAGCTTTTCGAAGACATCTTCTACTCCGCGCGCATCGGCGCCCGAAAGCCCGATCCGAAATTCTATGCCTTCGTTGACAGCAAGATAGGAGCACCGAACGAACCGCCCCTGTTCTTCGACGACACCCCTGCGGTGATCGCAGGTGCCCGTGCCGCGGGTTGGGAAGCCGTGCAATTCGACACCATCGACGATTTCACTAGTCACCCCTGGATAGCAGCCCGGATTTGACGTTCAGGGCGCGTTCATTGGCAGGGCTTCTCGTTGCCGCCTTTTCTGCCCCGGCCCAGGCCGACGACATCGCCTGTTATGGCAGCGACAGCCACTTCGCCGTCTTTGTCAAACAAACCGCAGACCTTGATAGCTATGTCTATTTTGGCGAGCGCGAATATCTCGATGCGCCAATTCCATGCGGCGCCGACAGCATGGATTTGGCCTTCCTCAAGGCTGGCGAATCCATCGACCAATTTTTCGGTCTTTTCAGCAACCTTGCCGTCACCGGCTCCAGCACCGACCCGTTCACGATCATTTCCGTCTTCGAACTCCCCAAAACCGAGCCCATATACTCGGTCTGGGCACTGGATTACGTGGTCGGCCCCGGCGGCATTGTCTTCTTCGAGGAGACCGACACACCAGCCACGCCCGAAACCTGCCCAGAATATGAGAACTTCACGATGGGCGGCATGAGCGCAATCATGGCCGAGCAAAAACTCTATGATCTGGCAACCAAAGAGGTGCAATCCCTTGGCGAAATGCGGTGCTTTCAAATGCCCTGAGGTTGAACGAACATCGCCTGTTGCCGATGGTGATCTCGACAGCGCCGTTCTCCTGTCCTATCTAGAGGCAACAGCATCCGGCCCTTGACCCCGGCTTACAAGAGGTTTCTCCCATGACCGACATCAACGCTTTCATCGACGACAAGGTGAAGAACAACGACGTCTTCCTGTTCATGAAGGGCTCGCCGGACTTCCCGCAATGCGGTTTTTCCGGCCAGGTCGTGCAGATCCTGAACTATCTCGGCGTCGAATACGGCAGCGCCAACGTGCTGGAAAGCGCCGAGCTGCGCGACGGCATCAAGGCCTACACCAACTGGCCGACCATTCCCCAGCTCTACGTCAAGGGCGAATTCGTCGGCGGCGCCGATATCGTCCGCGAAATGTTCCAGGCCGGCGAACTGCAGACGCATTTCGAAAAGGCAGGCATTGCCGTCAAGCAAACTGCCTGATTTCCTGCAGCATGCTTCCATCACGCCGGGCCTTGTGCCCGGCGTTGCTATTTGGCGGGCACGTCTGCCGAAAGCCTGATCTCGCGCAGCGGCCGAACCCGGCGGGTTGCTTCGGCATAAGTCGGATGCGCCTTGTAGGCCGCCAGCGCCGACTCGTCGGCGAATTCGCCGTAGACCACCACATCCACCTCATTGGAAATCTGGTCCACCTTGGTGTTCCGCGTCACCTCGAAATGCAGCGAGTGCGGAATCGTGCCGAGTAGCTCCAGACCCTCGCAGATCGCGTCCAGGTTTTCCGATGACTTGGCGGTGAAGAAGACGATATGGCGGATCACGGCACGGCTCCAAATGGTCGTCAGCCTTGTAGTCCCATCAGCGGCATTGATGGGCGCCATTCAGCAATATTGCTTTGCGTGATGATGTCGCAGGCGTAGATAGAACGTCCACCCTTTGGATGCTCCCCATGACCTCGTCCGCCCTCCGCCCCGCAGTCCCCCTGCTTGTGCTGATCATTGCCGGCTGCATTATCGCGGCGATCGGCAATGGCGTCCGTACCAGCTTCGGCCTCTTCACGCTGCCGATGACCGGTGATCTGGGCCTGACACGCGAAGGCTGGGGCATGGCCATGGCCATCCAGAACCTGGCCTGGGGCATTGCCCAGCCCTTCGCCGGCGCCTTCGCAGACCGCGTCGGCACCGGCCGCACGGTTGCGGCGGGTGCGGCCATCTACGCCCTCGGCGTGCTCGGCATGGCCTTCTCGCCGGATGCCGGCATCATGACCCTGACCGCCGGCGTGGTGACGGGCGTCGGAATTGCCGTCTGTTCGTTCAGCGTCGTCATGGCGGCCTTCGGGCGTTCGGTGCCAGCCGAAAAGCGGTCGCTGATCTTCGGCGTCGCCACCGCCGCCTCGTCCTTCGGCCAGTTTGCCTTTGCGCCGATCAGCCAGGGCTTCATCAACGCCTTCGGCTGGCAATCGGCCCTGCTCTATCTGGCCATGGCGCTGTTGCTGATCATCCCGCTCAGCTATGCCCTACGGGGACGCACCGAGAACGCGGTTGGCCAGGCCGACCTGCCCTTCATGGAAGCCCTCGCCAAGGCATGGGGCTACGGCTCTTACCGGTTACTAGTCATCGGCTTCTTCGTCTGCGGTTTCCATCTGGCCTTCATCAACGTCCACATGCCCGCCTACCTGGTGCAATGCGGCCTGTCGCCGGAAGTCGGCAGCTGGACCATCGCCGTGATCGGCCTGTTCAACATCGTCGGTTCGCTGCTGGCTGGATATCTGGGGGGCCGCCTGCCCAAGCAGATGCTGCTGGCGACGATCTACTTCCTGCGAGCCGTGGCGATTGGCGCGTTCCTGCTGATCCCGGTCAGCGAAATCACCGCCTACGCCTTTGCCGCCGCCATGGGTCTGCTCTGGCTCTCCACGGTGCCCCTGACGGCCGGCCTGGTCAGCCTGTTCTTCGGTGCTCGCTATATGGGCATGCTCTATGGCATCGCCTTCCTCAGCCACCAGATCGGCTCCTTCGTTGGCGTATGGCTGGGCGGCTATGTCTTCGACCAGACCGGGTCGTACAGCCTGGTCTGGTATCTGGGCATACTGCTCGGGCTGGGCTCCGCGGCGATTCACCTGCCGATCAACGAGCGCAGCGCCCCCAATTTCGCGCTGAAAGCGGCCTGACAGAGGATCGGCCGGGATTAATGTTTCCCGGCCATCCGACCTTGCAAACGCGGTGTCATGGGTTCATGGTCCGCGAAATTATTCCAGCGCTGGTCCTTCTCCGGCGATTTTCCTGAGATTCTTTCATGTCTGATCATTTCACGCGGGTTCTCTCGCGCCCCGAATTCATTGCCCTCATGGCCGCCCTCATGGCCCTCAACGCGCTGGCAATCGACGTCATGCTGCCGGCGCTGCCCTATATGGGCGAGGCTCTGGGCGTCACCAGCGAGAACGAACGGCAGTTCGTGATTTCGGCCTATATGCTCGGCATGGGTATTGCCGTGCTGGGCTTCGGCCCGCTGACCGACCGGTTCGGGCGTCGCGCGCCGCTTCTTGTGGGCATGGGCATCTATATCCTGGCCGCTCTGGCCGCGGTTTTCGCTCCAAGCTTCGGCATCCTGCTCGCGCTTCGCTTCATCCAGGGCATGGGCGCCGCCAGCGTGCGCGTCATCGCCACCGCCGTGGTGCGCGACCGCTATTCGGGCCGCGAGATGGCGGAGGTCATGTCCCTGACCTTCATGGTGTTCATGGCCATTCCCATCGTTGCGCCCGGCATCGGCCAGGTGATCCTGCTCGTGGGCGAGTGGCACAACATCTTCATCTTCATGGGCCTCTTGGCCCTGGCCTTCTGGATCTGGACCTTCATCCGCCTGCCAGAGTCCTTGGCGGTCGAACACCGGCGCCCGCTGAGCCTCCGCTCGGTGCTGGACGGTTTCCGCATTGTCTTCACCAACCGCGTCGCCATTTCCTATGGCCTTGCCGGCACCTTCCTGTTCGGCGCGCTGTTTGGTTTCATCAGCTCGAGCCAGCAGATTTACGTCGATATCTACGGGCTGGGCGTCTATTTCCCGGTGGCCTTCGCCGCTATGGCCGGCCTGATGGCGGTGTCGTCCTTCACCAATTCGCGGATCGTGCGGCGGTTCGGCATGCGCCGCCTGTCACATGGCGCCATGCTGAGCTACACCATTTTCAGCGGCATCTGGCTGGCCTTTGCGCTGAGCGGCTTCCTGCCGCTTTGGCTGTTCTTCTCGTTCCTCGCCATCATCATGTTCAGCTTCGGCTGGGCCGCGTCCAACATGAACTCCCTGTCCATGGAACCCCTCGGCGCGGTAGCGGGCACGGCCTCGGCGGTGTTCGGCTTCATCCAGACGGTGGGCGGCGCATTGATCGGCAGCTATACCGGTCAGCATTTCGACGGCACCACAGTTCCCACTGCGACCGGTTACTTCGTCATGGGCGTTTTGGCGCTGATCTGCATTCTCGTTGCTGAGCGCGGTCGGCTGTTCGGCGTGGGCGAGCAATACGCCCACACCGATATGAGCCACAGCGGCGGGCACTGATCAGTCGGCCGCAGCCGGTGGCAACTGGCTGCGGTCGGCATAGACATGGTCGACCAGTCCCCAGGCCTTGGCCTGTTCCGGGCTCATGAAGTTGTCGCGCTCCAGCGCGGCCTCCACTTCCTCAATGGTCCGTCCGCAATGCTTGGCATAGAGGCTATTCGTCAGGCGCTTAAGCCTTTGGCTCTCCTGGGCGTGCAACACGATATCGGTGACCTGGCCCTGATAGCCGCCGCTCGGCTGGTGCAGCATGATTGAGGCGCTCGGCAGGCAAACGCGGCTGCCGGCCTCCCCGGCCATCAGCAGCAGCGTGGCCGCTGACATGGCCATGCCGAAGCAAAGCGTGCCGACCGGTGCCTTGATGAATTGCATGGTGTCATACATCGCCAGCGCCGATGTCACCACACCACCGGGCGAGTTGATATAGAGCGAGATTTCCTTCTGGGGGTTCTCGGCCTCCAAAAACAGCAACTGGGCGCAGACCAGCGAAGCCATACTGTCCTCTATTTGGCCGTTTATGAAGATAATCCGCTCCCGCAGCAGCCGCGAATAGATATCGAAGGAGCGTTCCCCCCGGCTCGATTGTTCGACGACCATAGGGACGAGCTGCATCATGTCGCGCATAGGCGATCTCCTTGAGTTTTGATTAATTCACTGAGTCATCCCGGCGAAGGCCGGGATCCAGGTCCGCGTCCCGCCGCGACATCCGGGGCGTTGATGTCTCCCCGCATGGATTCCGGCCTTCGCCGGAATGAGGCGGTGATAGGGGGGAGACCGTGCGCTACGCCGCCAGCATGGCCGGGCCGCGCAGATTGCTGTTGGCGGCGGCAGGCATCGCCATCGGGGCGTGGGTCAGCCGGAACCAGGTGCCGCCATCATTGGTCGGCGTAAGCTCGAAGGTTACGAGACTGTCCTCAGCACCGACGATCGCGCCCTGCCCCGACTCACGCCAGCGATAGGTGAGGCTCCTGTTTTCCTCTGATGTGACCACGTCGAGGTCGACGGCCTGCGCCGGCTTGAGCCAGCGTTCGAGATATTCGGGGATGGTCAGCGCGCGCCATACCTTTTCGGGCGGCGCATCGAGGGCACACTCGAATATCAGAGCGTCCGGATCGGCAATCATTGGTCCATCTCCTTGAGCAGATCCTTGAGGGCATCGATGCGATCGGGCCAGAAGGCGCGATAGCGGGCCAGCCACTCATGCAGCGGCGCCATGCCCTGCGCCTCGACGCGATAATTGGTGAAGCGGCCGTCCTTGCGCTCGCTGACCAGCCCGGCACCACGCAACACAGCAAGATGTTGGCTCATGGCAGGCTGCGAGATGGCAAAGCCCTCGCGCAACTCGGTAGCGGTCATTTCCGCGCTGGCCAGCCGCTCGAGAACGGCCCGCCGGGTGGGATCAGCCAGCACTTTGAAGATATCGACATCACTCATGCCAACACATAAGCACAAACTTATGAGTCGTGACAAGGGGTGTGCGATCAATCGCGTTGATGAACGCGATCACCAAAACGCTGTTGATCCTTGGGAGCGAGTCTCATCAGATAGGCAGCCCTCCTCGCCTGTCCAATCGAGCTTTCCATGTCTCTCGCCAACGGCCGTTCCTACCTCGCCATTCCCGGACCGTCGGTGTCGCCCGATCGCGTGCTCAGTGCCATGCATCGCACCGCCCCAAATATCTATGAGGGCGAGATCGTCGATATCACGCGGTCGATCATCCCTGATCTCAAGCGCGTGGCGCTGACCAGCCAGCATGTCGCCATCTACATCACCAATGGTCACGGCGCCTGGGAAGCCGCCATCACCAACATATTCTCGCGCGGCGATCGTGCCTTGCTGGCCGCGACTGGCCGGTTTGGCCATGGCTGGGCTGAACATGCACAGCGGATGGGGATAGAAGTCGACATCATCGACTTCGGCAAGGCCGGAGCCGCGGACCCGCAGCGCATCGCGGAGGCCTTGCGCGCCGACACCAATCACACCATCCGCGCCGTGCTGGTGACGCATGTGGACACCGCATCAAGCGCACGCAACGATATTGCCGCCATTCGCGCGGCCATCAATGCGGCAGGCCATCCGGCGCTGCTGGCGGTCGACGCCATCGCCTCGCTGGGCTGCGACGAGCTGCGCATGGATGATTGGGGCATCGACGTCATCATCGGTGCCAGCCAGAAGGGCCTTATGCTGCCGCCCGGGCTCGGGTTTGTCTGGTTTTCGGACAAGGCTCTTGCGGTGTCGCAGCGGGCCGGACTCTCGACGCCCTATTGGGACTGGCGGCCGCGCGGGACGGGCACCGAGTTCTGGCAGTTCTTCGGCGGCACGGCGCCGACGCACCACCTTTATGGGCTGCGTGAGGCGCTGACCATGATCCTCGATGAAGAGGGGCTGCCGCAGGTGTGGGAGCGCCATCGGCGGCTCGCCAGCGCCGTTTGGGCGGCGTTTGATGCCTGGGGCAAGGGTAGCGCCATTGCGCTCAACGTGGCCGATCCGGCAGCGCGTGGCTGGTCGGTGACGGCGGCGACCATTCCGGCGGGCGGTGCAGGCGCCTTGCGCCGCTGGCTCGAAGCTGAAGCAGGGGTGACGCTGGGTATCGGGCTGGGTATGGCCCTGCCGTCGGAGCCGGCCTATCAGGATTTTCTGCGGGTCGCGCATATGGGCCATGTGAACGCGCATATGACGCTGGGCGTGTTGGCCACTATGGAGGCTGGGATGCAGTCGCTGGGGATACCGCATGGGCCGGGCGCGGTGGAGGCCGCGGCGAGGGCGATAGTGGGTAGTTAACTTTCAACCACACACAAATCGTCACCCTCGGGCTTGACCCGAGGGCGTTTCTCTTTTGCGAATTCAATAAGTGTAGAGCCCTCGGGTCGAGCCCGAGGGTGACGAGCTGTGGGCGGGGACAGTACAGCGGCCGCCTAGAACGTAAAGACTTCGCGCCGCAATAGGTCCCAGGTCGCACGATCCGTCGTGACCAGCAGACCACCACCGGTGTGGCTCGGCAGATAGTCCGAACCGTCGAGGCGCGCGGCATAGGCACCAGCTTCCTGGCTGATCAGCACGCCGGCCAGGTGATCCCAGGGCATCAGCTTGTTGTAGCAGAGGAACTGGCCGTGCCCGGAGACGAAGGTACGATATTCGTGGCCGGCGCAGCGGAAATTGGCGAGCATACGAACCTTGGCAGTATTGGCCAGGATTTGCGGACGGGTTGCGGCCGGTAGATAGGCCACCGAGGCCATGCCGACCATTTCGGGCAGCGGCAGAGGATCGGCCACGCGCAGGCGCACCGCTTCGCCATTGGGGCGACGCAACCAGGCGCCAGCGCCCTTCTCGGCCATGACCCAGTCATCGCCCATCGGATCGTAGACGATGCCGGCCACGGTCTCGCCGCCCGACACCACCGAGGCCATGCAGGCAAAGAGCGGCAGGCCGGCGGCGTAATTCGCCGTACCGTCAATCGGGTCGACAACCACGGCTAGACCGGCAGTGGCGAGGCGGTCGAGCAAGGCCGGGTCGGCCGCGACCGATTCCTCGCCCACGAACAGCGCATCCGGCATCCATTGGGCAATGGATGCCTTGATGACCTCTTCGGTGGCAACATCCGCTTCGGTGACCAAGTCGATGGCTTCGGTCTTGGTCTGGACCATGGACGCGTCAAGCCTGCGGAACCGGGTCAACGCCTCCGCGCGCGATGCGTCACGAAGGATATTGGCAAGTTCCATGGCGTCGAAGGTCACGAGGCGGTCCTTTTGTCGAAGAGAGCGTTGAAATCGAAGAGCTTGGTGTCCAGCATGTGGCTGGCGTTGACGTTGCCTAGCGCGCGGATCATGACATCCTTGCGACCTGGCATGCGCTTTTCGATTTCTGACAGCATGGCCTTCATCGCATTGCGCTCCAGCCCGTCCTGGCTGCCGCAGAGGTCGCAGGGGATGATCGGAAACGCCATGGCGTCGGAGAAACGCTGCAGGTCTTCCTCGGCGCAATAGATCAGCGGGCGCAGCACTTCGAGGTCCCCCTCGTCATTGAGCAGTCGCGGCGGCATGGCGGCCAGCCGTCCGCCATGAAACATGTTCATGAAGAAGGTTTCGAGGCTGTCGTCGCGATGGTGGCCAAGCACCAGCGCGGTGCAGCCCTCCTCCCGCGCGATGCGGTAGAGATTGCCCCGGCGCAGGCGCGAGCAGAGCGAGCAATAGGTCGCTCCGGCCGGCAACTTGTCGGTGACGATCGAATACGTGTCCTTGTATTCGATACGGTGAGGAATACCGAGACCAGCAAGGAATTCGGGCAGGATGTGCTTGGGGAAGTTAGGCTGGCCCTGATCGAGATTGCAGGCCAGCAGCTCCACCGGCAATAGCCCGCGCCACTTGAGGTCGAGCAGCAGCGCCAGGAGGCCATAGCTATCCTTGCCGCCGCTGAGTGCCACCAACCACTTCTCGCCGGGCCGGACCATGCCGAACTTGTCGAGCGCCTCGCGCACATTGCGGATCAGCCGCTTGCGCAGCTTGTTGAACTCGACGCTGCGCGGCGCATGCGCATAGATCGGCTGCGCGCCGGTTTCGGCCTCGTCGGCCGGGGCCTCCATGACCTCACTCATGGCGAAACTCTCTTTCGTACAGTCGCGTAGCTGATAGCGCCCCCTGCCCCCGAGGGAAAGGGAAACCGACCGCTGCAAACCTTACCAAAGCTTAACTTCCCTTTCTTGCTTTAGTCGGAATGCAACAGTTAGATGAACCGTCCTCTCGGCACCCTGGAGTCTCGCGGTGTTTCGATCATTCTTTCCTGAACCCAAAATCTTCTTCCCTTCGGGTCTGCTGTGGATCGGGGTGGCCATGGCCATTTGGTTTACGGCAGGGGAAGCCCTATCCGGCGTCCTGAGTCTGGGACCATGGCTTGGCGTTGCCCCAACCGAGGCCAGTCCCGATCCGTTCCTGTCTCCCGACAAGATCTGGCTCTACCAGTACGTGCTGATGACCGGGTATTCGTTCTGCCTGTTCTGGTACTTCTACCGGCGTCACTACTGGTACTGGTGGTCGGTCGTCGGTACCGTGACGATCCTCGAAGTCACCTACTTCACCGTGCAGTTCGACGCCTGGACAAACGGCTGGAACGGCACCTTCTTCAACCTGCTCCAGCAGGCCTCGTCCAACCCAGGCACGGTCACCTTCGAGCAGATTGCCGAGCAGACCTATATCTACGCCGGCGTGATGGCGCCCTACATCATATTGCTGGTGCTGCTCACCTTCGGCACATCGCACTACGTGTTCAGGTGGCGCCGGGCGATGACGTTCTACTACATGAGCCAATGGGAACGCCTGCGTCACATCGAGGGTGCCTCTCAGCGCGTGCAGGAAGACACGATGCGCCTGGCGCAAATCCTCGAACGCCTCCTCGTCGCCTTCTTCGACTCGATGATGACGCTGGTCGTGTTCCTGCCCCTGCTCTATGGGCTCTCGTCCAACGTCACAACCGTGCCGATCATCGGCAATGTCGACGGCGCTTTGGTCTGGGTGGCCCTGGTTCTAGCCGCCTTCGGCACCGGCCTTCTGGCTCTGGTCGGCTATCGCCTGCCAGGCCTGGAATTCCACAACCAGCGCGTGGAAGCGGCTTTGCGCAAGGAACTCGTTTATGGCGAGGACGATGAAGCTCGCGCCCAACCGGCCACGGTGCGCGAACTGGTTGCCGGGGTCCAGAAGAACTATTTCCGCCTCTACTGGCACTACACCTACTTCAACCTGGCGCGTTACTCCTACGGCAACGTCGCCAGCATCCTGCCCATGCTGGTGATGGCCCCATCCCTGGTGGCGGGGGCGATGACAATGGGCACGTACCAGCAGGTGGTACTGGCCTTCAATCGCGTGTCGGCCTCGTTCCAGTTCTTTGCCACATCCTGGCCGACCGTGGTCGAGCTACTCTCGGTGTACAAACGTCTGACAGCTTTTGAGAGTAACATTCCTCCCGGGGCGCCTCTGGTGGTCGATGCCAAACTTCCGGCTCACCCGGCGCCACACACCGAAATCGTGGATGTCGGTACGCCCAGCGGCCCCTGACATCACGGACCAAAACAAAAGGGCCGCTCCGAGGAGCGGCCCTTTCCAATTCTGTAATTCGACTTCGCTTAGCGCGAGTAGAATTCGACGACCAGGTTCGGTTCCATCTGGACCGGGTACGGCACATCCGACAGACCGGGGACACGGGCGAAGGTGGCGGTCATCTTGTTGTGGTCGACTTCGACGTAGTCAGGAACATCGCGCTCGGCCAACTGGGTGGCTTCGATCAGCACGGTGAGCTGCTTGGAGCGCTCGCGCACTTCGATCTTGTCGCCAACCTTGACCTGGTAGGACGGGATGTTGACGCGCTTGCCGTTGACCAGGATGTGGCCGTGCGACACGAACTGGCGCGCAGCGAACACGGTGGCAACGAACTTGGCGCGGTAGACGATCGCGTCCAGACGGCTCTCGAGCAGGCCGATCAGGTTCTCGCCGGTATCGCCCTTAACGCGGGCGGCTTCGGTGTAGAGGCGCTTGAACGCCTTCTCGGTGACCGAACCGTAATAGCCCTTGAGCTTCTGCTTGGCGCGGAGCTGCAGACCGTAGTCCGAGAGCTTGCCCTTGCGGCGCTGACCATGCTGGCCGGGGCCGTAGGCACGGGCGTTGAGTGGGGACTTCGGACGACCCCAGATATTTTCGCCAAGACGGCGATCGATCTTGTACTTGACTGAATGACGCTTCGACATCGCGTATCCTTTTCACGTGTTGAATGGATCGCGCCCTCCTCTGCCGCCCTTGCGGGTGGCCGACAGATCCCAATAATTTAGGGAATCCCGGGTGCGCCTATGGACCAATGGCCCGGATAGGTGGGCGCGTCATAGGCAATTGCGACGGTTCCGTCAAGCAGCCTCGGGGGCACTCGAGCCGTCGGCTACCATCTTCTTGTCCAGCGAACGCTGATTGCGCAGGCCGGGGAAGATGAGACTCCAGACGATGGCGACGCCGATCGCGCCTATGCCGCCGACGGCCACGGCAGCGACCGGACCGATGAAATGCGCTACCGTACCGGCGCGGAACTCGCCCAACTCGTTGGACGCACCGATAAACACCGAGTTCACCGCATTGACGCGGCCGCGCACCTCTTCGGGCGTCCACAACTGCATGATGGTCTCGCGAATGGTGACGCTGACCATGTCGGAGGCGCCGACGAGCGCCAGCGCCGGGATGGAAATCCAGACGGTGGTGGACAGACCAAAGATGAAGGTGAAGAGGCCAAACAGCCCGACGAACAGGAACAGCAGTTTGCCGGCATGGTCGCGGATCGGGAACTTGGTGAGATAGAGCGCCATGACGATGGCGCCGATGCCCGGCGCAGCACGCAGCAGGCCCAGCTCCTGCGGACCGGCATGCAGAATGTCCTTGGTATAAACCGGCAGCAGCGCCACTGCGCCGCCCATCAACACGGCGAACATGTCGAGCGAGATGGCGCCCAGCACCACCTTGTTGGAGAAAATGTAGCGGAAGCCGCCGAAAATGGTTTCGAGACTGGTGGCTTGATGCGACTCCCGCTGCTGGGGCTTGGGGATCAGCAGGACGGAGACCACCGCGATAACCAGCAGGGCTGCACCTGTGCCAAAGGCCACGGTCGGGGCGATGCCATAGAGCAGACCACCTGCGGCCGGACCCAGAATGGAAGCCATCTGCCACGCCGAGGCGTTGACGGTGATGGCGTTGCTCAGCGCCTCCGGCGGCACGAGATTGGGCGCCAGCGACTGAGCTGCCGGCCCCCAGAAGGCGCGGGCGGTGCCCAGTACGATGAGAATGCCGAAAATCGGCCAAACCTCGTGCGCCTCAGCGTTGACGAAGGCCAGGAAACCCAGTGCACAGAGCAGCTCGACCGAGAGACAGACTGCCATGATGCCACGGCGATTGAATCGATCGGCCGTAAGACCGGTAACGAGAATGAGCAACAGTGCCGGCAGGAACAAGCTCAGGCCCACTAGGCCCAGCAGGAAAACATTGCCGGTGACGTCATAGATCTGCCAGGCAATCGACACCGACATGATCTGCACTGCGAAACTGACTAGCAGCGTCGTCAGCCAGAAGAAGCGGAAGCCGATATAACTGAAGGCTATGCGGGACTTGTCTTGCGGGGTGGGCGTGCTCATGGCTTGGGCTTGCCATGACAGGAGGTTGCAGTCAAAGCCGGAATGCCGCCATTGCGTTCGCGGCGCGCGATTCTCAGTTCTTGTTGCTCTCCGGCTTCTGCCGATTTGGATTGGGCCGCTCGTGGCGGCGGTCGATCGACGAAATGACACCTCGCAGGGTGCGGATTTCCTGGCTGGAGAAATTGCCGCGAGTCAGGGCCGTCCGCAGATTGTTGACCATGCTCGGCTTCTTGTCCGGCGTCGTGAAGAACCCGCTTTGATCGAGCACACCTTCCAGATGTTCGAACAGGCCAACCAGTTCGCTGCGCGGCGCCACATCGGACAGGCCACTGCCAAACGGCAAGGCGTCGGCCTGTCCCGACTGACGCCGCCACTCATAGGCCAGGATCAGAACAGCCTGCGCGATATTGAGCGAGGCGAATGCCGGCTCCACCGGTAGCGTGACGATCATGTCGGCCAGCGCGACCTCTTCATTGAGGAGGCCCCACTTCTCACGCCCAAACAATAGACCGGCGCCCTGCCCGCCACGAATATGGGGCGTCATCCGCCGCCCGGCCTCGTCAGGCCCGATGACCTCCTTCTGCATATCGCGAGAGCGCGCAGTGGTCGCATAGACCAGCGTCAGGTCGGAAATGGCCTCTTCCAGGGTTTCGAACACGCGCACCTTGTTGATCACGTGATCGGCGCGCGATGCAGCGGCTACCGCCTTCTCATTGGGCCAGCCGTCACGTGGGCGTACCAGGCGCAGGTCCCACAGGCCGAAATTGGCCATAGCGCGCGCCGCCGTGCCGATGTTCTCGCCCAGTTGCGGCTCGCACAGGATCACGGCCGGCGACGGCAAATAGGCAATTTCCTGCGATTTGTCGGTTCCGGCCATACCGCTATTATCTCCCGAGGCTTGCCGCGGAATAGTCGCGCACCTCGACGCGGTCGCGCCCCGCATTCTTGGCGTCATACATCGCCCGGTCAGCCAGCGAAACCATTTCGACGAGGTCCGGTACCGGCGAACCGGAAAACGCAACGCCCACGCTGACGGTGACCTTCTGCAGCCCGCCGCTCTCGAGCACGACGACCAGGTTGGCCACGGAACGCCGCACCCGTTCGGCGACATTGGTCGCTTCGCGCTGGTTGACGCTGGGGAGGACCAGGGCGAACTCCTCCCCGCCCAGCCGGCCAAAGAGGTCGCCCTGACGGATCGATGAGCGAATGGCCGCGGCGATCGCCACCAGTACACGGTCGCCCGACAGGTGACCGTGTGTATCGTTGATCTGTTTGAAACGATCGGCGTCGACCAGCAGGACCGCGACGGTGCCCTGCTCGCGCCGCAGCGTCTCGAACATCTCGCCGCCCAGCGCCTCGAAAGCGCTTCGCGTCATGGCATCGGTGAGAGGATCATGATGCGCCAGGCGCTTGAGTTGAGCCACCAACCGCCGGCGATCGGCCGTGACGCTGGCGACGAAGATGGGTCCCAGCGCGATTACCGCCACGCCCAGATGAACCATGGCGACTCCACCACTCGTCAGCTTATCGCCGGCGAACAGTTCGAAGCGACCCAGAGTGAGACCAAGCACATTTATGGTCGAGTGGATCATGATCAGCAACGCCACCACCGGCACAGGCAGAACGAGCGCGCACCAGATCAAGGCCGGGATCGGAAACGCGACGGCCATTGGATGTGAGACCACCAAACTTAGGTAGACCGTCGCCACCAGCGTGGCGATTGGCGGCGCGGTCTCCGGTACGGCAGCGAGCCAGGTCTGCACGGTCTCTGCCCTTGGCCTGGTCGTGGGGAAGGTCAGGACGGCCGGTAGGATAGTGAGATAGTTGACGAGTTCTGCCGCCAGCCAGCCGAGCCAGGCATCGAAATATGATGCTGGTGACGGCCCGCTGATGGCTATGCTGCCCAGCACGGCTGCTGCCGCCGATGCCACGATGGCCGCCACCAGGAGGGCCAGAACCCCAGCATGCACCGACAGGGCGCGTTCCTCGGGACTTCTGCCGGAGAACAGGAAAACGAAGGTGACAACGCCGGTGAGATTGGCAAGCGTCATGAGCAGGAGGACGATCGGATCGTCGCCAACCAACGCTCCCGCGCAGAGGTATCCCACTGCGGCGGCCAAGATGGCGGGTAATTTTCGCGGCGACCCCGAGCGGACCAATATGCCGGCCAGCAGTGCATTGGCTGGCCAGAAGGTCGCGAACAGGCCAACCGGCCGCGACAGGACGCCCAAAAGGGCGGCCACCAGTACAACGACGGCAAGGAGGGCAAGGCGGACGGGAGGCATAGAGAGGGCGTTGCGAAAACGCCCCAAGGCACGGCTGGTCACGACCATAGAGGGGTCCCAATACATATGCTTCATCAGGACCGTCGGACACCAAACCCCCTCGATCTGGCATTCTTGAAAGCAATCCTGGACGCCACTAAAGCAAAGAACTAGTGCAGCGTCTGTATGGTCGCATAGGACCTATGCGATTTTTGTCGATATCGCAGAGTAGACAGCGTCGCTATTGTTGCGCGCGCGCGATCAGGCGACGCGATGCCTTGGTGGCAACTCTCTGACCTTGCTCGAGCGCTGCCATTCGCGGTCTAGGATCGCGAAATGCAGTTCCTCATCCCACTCGCCCTGGAACAGTGCGTGCTCCCGGTAATGCGCCTCCAGCCGCAGGCCGAGCTTCTGCATCAGCTTGATGGAGTGGTGGTTGCGACCATCGCAGCGGGCAAAGACGCGGTGAATGCGAAAATGGTCGAATGCGAGATCGAATAGCGCCGCCAGCGCCTCGGTCAAGTATCCGTGCCCGGCATAGCTGGGATTGACGAGAAAACGAACCTCACCCTGTCCTGCCGTGGCGTCTGACCAATGCAGCGAAACGTGGCCGAGCAGCTGGCCATCACCCTTGCGAACCATTGCCAGTGTCAGCGTATCGCCGGGTCGCTGCAAGCTCACGTGTCCGCGCATGATATTGAGAGCGCTCGCGACTTCGGCAGCGTCGCGCGTGCGGCTGAACACGTAGCGCTGCATTGATGGCAGCGCATGATAGGCACTGAGCCCCTCCACATCAGCCCGTTCGAATGTCCGCAGGATCAGGCGGTCGGTTTCGATGGGTAAGGTCAGTGATGACATGATTGCGCGCTCCCTCGGGATCAGGTGATGCCCGAAGCCACAACGTCACCGGAGTCGCCGAAGTTCCTGCGATCTGCTGGAAAATCCTGCTACGGCAAAACTGCCAGAAATGCTGCTCTAATCGCTACTTTCCGGGTGCCGCATCGCATGCCATTCCTGCCAGAGAAGGGCATAGACAAACTCTTCGTCCCAGGCACTTTTAAAGATGGCGTGCTCGCGAAAATGCGCCTCCCGACGCATGCCCAACCGCTCCATCAGCCGCCAGGAGCTGTCGTTCCGCACGTCGCAGCGCGCAGCGATGCGATGCATGTCGCCTGGCCCGAAACCCAGATCGAGAATGGCATTGGACGCTTCCGTGGCATAACCGTGCCCGTGATAGGTTGGATTAAAAATCCACCCGATCTCGCCCTGTCGCGCATCGACGCTGCGCCAGATCAGTGACACTTCGCCAATCAGCGCACCGGTCTCGGTCAGCTCGACGGCCAGGATGATCTTGTCGCCCTCGGCTTCCAGCGCCACCTGAGCGATCCGCTGCTGCACGGCCAGAGCGCATTCTTCCCGGCTGAGCGCGACATCGAACAGATAGAGCGCCACGTCGTCCAGCCGCCGATAGGCGAATACCGCATCGACATCGCCACGGGTAAACGGGCGAAGCGTCAGCCTCTCGGTCTGCAGCGGATAAGTCGGATAGAGTGCCATGCCGTCCCCTTCTTGGCCGGGCGCACTTTTGCCACTGTCGCCCCCAAACGCAAGATCGCTGGTCTTGATCCGTGCCGGTCAGCGTGTCAGCCTTGCCCGATGAGCACAACCCATCGTCCCACCATAAAGGCCACGACAACCTGCGCCTGCGGGGCAATTGAAGTCAGCATCAACGGGCCCGTGCTGTCGATGCTGCTATGTTCGTGCCTCGACTGCCAGAAGGCCAGCGGCACTGGCCACTCAAGCGTGGCAATGGTGCCGGCGACTGCGTTGAGCCTTCGCGGCACACCAAAATCCTTCGACAGACCAAGTGATTCGGGGGCGACCTTCACGCGACACTTCTGCGCCGGTTGCGGCACCCCGCTCTATGGTCAATCTTCTCGGGCGGCCGACATGCGGATGCTCCCGATCGGGCTATTTGCGGGGAATAATGACTGGTTTGCGCCCGGCCAGCTCATCTTCGCCCGCTCGCATCAGGAGTGGGACGAGATCGCCGCCGGCCTGCCTCGGCACGAAAAATACCGGACTTCCCAAGCGTAGATGCCAACCACCACCCGGCCAAGCCGGGCGGTGACTGGGGCAAGGCGTCAGATCTTGCCGAACACCAGGGCAGCGTTGACGCCGCCAAAGCCGAACGAGTTGGACAGCACGTAATCGACCGCCTTAGCCTTGGGCTGGTTGGCGACAAGGTCGAATGCAGCGGCTTCTTCCATCGGGTCGACGATATTGATCGATGCCGGCAGCAGGCCTTCACGCAGGGCCTGAATGGAAATCACGGCCTCCATGGCACCCGCGGCACCCAGCATGTGGCCGGTGGCGGACTTGGTGGACGAAATGGCGAGATCCTTGCCGCGGCCCGGAAACACCGCTCCTATGCCGGCGAGCTCAGCCGCATCGCCCACCGCCGTCGACGTGGCGTGGGCGTTGACGTAACCGATCTGGCTCTGGTCGATGCCGGCCATCTCGATGGCATTGCGCATGGCAACCTGGGCCCCGGCACCGTCAGGTGAACCGGCCGTCAGGTGGTATGCGTCGGCCGAGGTGCCGTACCCGGCCAGGACCGCCAGTGGCGTTGCGCCGCGCGCCTTGGCATGGCTCAGCTTTTCAATGACCAGCACGGCGGCGCCTTCTGATAGCACGAAGCCGTCATGACCCTTGTCGAAGGGCCGGGAAGCCTTATCCGGGGTATCGTTGAACGTGGTGGCGAGCGCGCGTGACGCGCCGAACCCACCAAGCGAAATGGGATCGACCGAGCCTTCGGCTCCGCCAACCACGGCGACCTCGGCCTCTCCGGTCAAGATCAGGCGCATACCGTCGCCAATAGCCTGGGCCGAAGCCGCGCAGGCCGTGACAGGCGTGCCGATCGGTCCGCGGAAGCTGTGCAGGATAGAGAGCCAGCCGGCTGCCAGATTGGCCAGAAACGATGGCACGGTGAACGGCGACAGCCGGCGCGGACCCTTGGTCTGGATGATCTCCACAGCGCGCGCCATGACCGGCGAACCACCAACGCCCGAGCCGATAATCGTGGCCGTAGCCATCTGATCCTCGACCGAGGTCGGATGCCAGTTCGCCTGCTCCAGCGCCTCGTGTGCCGCGCCGATGGCATACTGGATGAACACGTCCATCTTCTTGATCTCTTTGCCGTCGATGAACTCGGCAGGATCAAAGCCGTTCGGATCGGCCGGATTGGCTGGAACCAGCCCGGCAATGGTGGCGCCAAAGCCTTCCGTATCGAAGCGATCGTTGTGCACGATGCCGCTCTTGCCTGACGTCAGGCGGCTCCACATGGTCGGAACACCCACACCCAGAGGGCTGACCACACCCATGCCGGTAACGACGATGGGATCGGACGGATCGGGCTTGAGCATTCTGTCTCCTTGGGTTGTGGTCTTTGTCGGCTAAAGCCGGGAAAGCTGCTGCAATGCCGTGATGACCACGGCGAAATCTGGGCGGACGAGCGTCTCGCGCAATTCGGCCTGCGACGCCCGCCACACCGGCAGCATCTGCGCGACCAGCTCCCGCCCCGCGTCGGTAAGGGCGCAAACGCGACCATTGGCGCGAGACGGACGGGTCGAGGCGACGACGCCCTTGGTTTCAAGCAGATCGAGATTGCGCGACAGTGTCGTGCGGTCCATCGCGATGCTCTCTGCCATCTCGGTCACCGACAGACCCGGGCGGCTTTGCAACGACGTCATAATGGTGAACTGCGCTGCCGTTACACCGAAGGGGCGCAACTTGCGGTCCGCACGCCGGGTAATGGCGCGCGCTGCCATCCGCGTATTGAGCACCAGACACTGCGAAAAATCGTCCTGCATCGCCGCGATATAGTCGTGCATATACACGGCGTCAAGCCGGGCAAGCCCCCATGCCGAGCCAACCTTTGCGCTTTGCGTTCGCGATGTTATACGGCTGGCAGCAGGGCCTAAGCGGCCAGAACAGCACTAAGGGAGTACTCTATGAGCAAGATCAAAGTCGCCAACCCGGTCGTCGATCTCGATGGCGACGAGATGACCCGCATCATCTGGCAGGCCATCAAGGACAAGCTCATCCATCCCTATCTCGACCTGCCGATCGAGTATTACGACCTCTCGGTCGAGAACCGCGATGCCACTAATGACCAGGTGACCATCGACAGCGCCCACGCCATCCAGAAGCACGGCGTCGGCATCAAATGCGCCACGATCACACCCGATGAGCAGCGCGTCGAGGAATTCAAGCTCAAGAAGATGTGGAAGTCGCCCAACGGCACCATCCGCAACATCCTGGGCGGGGTGATCTTCCGCGAGCCCATCATCTGCAAGAACGTGCCGCGCCTCGTCCCCGGCTGGACCCAGCCGATCATCGTCGGCCGTCATGCCTTCGGTGACCAGTACCGCGCCACCGACTTCCTGTTCCCCGGCAAGGGCACGCTGTCGATCAAGTTCACCGGCGAGGACGGCAAAGTCATCGAGCACGAAGTCTACCAGGCTCCCGGCGCCGGCGTGGCCATGGCCATGTATAACCTCGACGACTCGATCCGCGATTTCGCCTATTCGAGCTTCAACTATGGCCTCGCCCGCGGCGTGCCGGTGTATCTGTCGACCAAGAACACCATTCTCAAGGCCTATGACGGCCGCTTCAAAGACATCTTCCAGGAAATCTACGAAGCCGAGTTCAAGGAGCAGTTCGAAGCCAAGAAGATCTGGTACGAGCACCGCCTGATCGACGACATGGTCGCCTCGGCCCTCAAGTGGTCCGGCGGTTACGTCTGGGCGTGCAAGAACTACGACGGCGACGTGCAGTCCGACATCGTGGCCCAGGGCTTCGGCTCGCTCGGCCTGATGACCTCGGTTCTGGCCACGCCCGATGGCAAGATCGTGGAAGCCGAAGCGGCCCATGGCACGGTGACGCGTCACTACCGCCAGCACCAGCAGGGCAAGGAAACGTCCACGAACTCGACCGCCTCGATCTTCGCCTGGACCCGTGGCCTCGCCCACCGCGCGAAACTCGACGACAACGAAGCGCTCAAGAAGTTCGCGCTGACGCTCGAAAAGGTCACTGTCGACACCATCGAAGAAGGCAAGATGACCAAGGATCTGAGCCTGCTCGTCGGTCCCGATCAGCCGTGGCTGTCGACGCTTGGCTTCCTCGACGCCATCGACCAGAACCTCCAGAAGGCCATGTCAGCCGCCTAAGCGTATTGCCAAACCTGGCAGTCAAGTGGAGGCGCCTCCTGCGGGAGGCGCCTTTTTCTTGGTTTGTAATGCCTCAATCCCACCTCCAGCGCGTTATTCCTGCAACAAATCAGCCCCGGGCAGCCCAAAACCACCATTTGCTGAAGCTCAGCGACAAACTGTTAGTACTTTGCCCCAATGATTAAGTTCCTCGACTGCAGGAAAGGTCGGTCAACAACGACCACTCCCTTGGAGGGCAGTCTTTAGGATTTTGCATGGACGGTGTCTGACGCGGTTTGGGGTTGGAGGGTCAGGTGAAAGTACGACGCAACATCATGGCTGCCATGGCCGGCCTGACAGCAAGTCTGCCGCTACTGGGCGGCGCTTTTGCCGGCGGGCTTGAAGCCAATGGCTATGACTGGGAGCTGCTGTTCGATCCAGCGACCTATACCGCCAAGGCCAGCACATCCTATGTGTATATCCACAAGGATGTGACCAATCCGGGCGTGATGCCCGGCGTGGTGTCTACCCACCCCTCGATCGTCTATTACAATCTGGGCTTCAAAGCCGACATTCTCGACATGGCGAGCTGCCTAATCACGGTGCAGAACCCGTTTGGTGCGGACACTGCACGGACCAATGCCTACGCGGCGCTGAGCGGACAAGCCGTCAACGAATCCATTCGCTCAACCGACGCCGGTCTCACCTGCGCGTATGGCATACAGGCTGGACCGGGGGTTATCAGCTTGATTGGCGGCATATCCGCACAAAACCTCAGCTATGCGGCCGATCTTCCAACGGGCCTCGCCACCAGCACCCCAGCGTCGATCAATGGCTGGTCCGTGGGTTGGCGCGCCGGCCTTGCCTATGAAATTCCCGAATACGCGCTTCGCGTCAGCGCCATCTACAATGCTCCGGTCCACTACAACCTGACTGGCACTGCTTTCGGCGGCCCCGCATCCGCCGATGTCAGCACGCCGCAATCCTTCGAACTGCGCGCGCAAACCGGCATTGCGCCCGGTTGGCTGGCGTTGGGATCGGTCAGATGGGCGAACTGGGCCGCGCTGCAAAAGCTTACGGTAACGACCATCGGTGCGCCTCTCGTGTCTTCGCTCGACTACCGCGACGGCTGGACCGTCACGGCCGGTATCGGACATGCCATCAACGAGCAATTGAGCGCTGTTGGCGCCGTAACCTGGGATCGCGGGACCTCAACGCCCGGCGCAGGCGGCGTATTGGTCTCGGGTGGCCAGACCGATCGCTATGGCATTACCTTGGGCGGAATCTACAATATCTCGGAAAGCGTGCAGTTCACTGGCGGCGTCTCCGCCAGCACGCTGGCCGCGGGCTCAAATGCCCGCGGCGAAACCTGGAACACGGGTTATGTCTTCGCAGTGAGCGGCGGGCTCAAGGGCTCGTTCTAGCGCGCCATCGACGGTCACGACGAGACGGCGTTAACCAGCGCCGCCTTTTTCGTTTCGCTGAAAGGCATTTGTGACGCCCTTTAGCGCTATTATGGCGCCGCAACAGAAAACGCGGCTAGGCCCATGACCGGTATCGGTTCCCCGTCACCTATACCTGCTCGCCTCGACGAGATCACCGCAGCCCGTGGCATCGCTGCCTCGCTCGTGGTGATCTACCATATCAACGCCTACGCCAATGGCGCGATCACGGCGGCGTTTCCGCCGCTACATTACGGCATCTTGGCCGTGGACTTCTTCTTCGCACTCTCTGGCTTCATCCTGACCCACGTCTATCGCGACGCCTGGCGCTCCGGCGCCTATCGTCACGCTGGCTTTATGGGCAAACGTTTTGCCCGCGTCTGGCCGCTGCACGCTACAACGCTGCTCGCCGTCGCACTGATCGTTCTCGCTGGCGGTCGTTTCGGCCTGACACCGGAATGGCAACCAACGGCCAGCTCTTTTGTACTCAACCTGCTGATGCTGAATGCCGAAAGCCTGACACCCGAACTCGCCTGGAACCAGCCGGCCTGGTCCATCGGCGCGGAGTGGTTTGCGTACCTGCTCTTTCCACTATTCCTGCTCACGATTGATCGCCTCGGCAACAACGCCCTCCGGGCACTGCTTTGCACTCTGGTTTTTGTCGCATGCGCGGTGGCGTCAATGCAGATATTCCATGTCGATCTGCTGGAGCTGACCTATCAGGGCGGGGTGCTGCGCATCATTCCATCATTCCTTGTGGGCGTGGCGCTGCGTTATGCATTCGACGATCTTCTGGCGCGGGGCTGGGGCACCAATGGTCGGCTGATCGATATTGGCCTCACCGTCGGCGCAGCGATGCTCGTGATCGCGGGCTATCTGGGTCTGCCTAACGAGGTTTTCTGGCCGATCATCATTGCCATGCTGCTGCTTCTTGCCCTGCGTGGCCAGAGCGCCCATCCGACCATGCTGCGCAGCCGGACGCTGGTCTGGCTCGGCGACATCTCCTACGCGCTTTACCTTGTTCACGCGCCGGTGCTGATGCTCATCTATGGTATCGGAGGCAAGCTGCTGCATGCGAACACCACTCCCGCGCTCCTCACGCTCGGCATGGCTGCTTTCCTCGCCTCGATCGTCGCCGCATGGCTGGCGCATGTCGTGATCGAACGCCCCGCACAGTCCTGGCTGGTCGGCCTTGGCCGCCGCCGCGCATTGCCCGCAACGGCTGGCTAAGGGTAGCAATCAGCCCCTGCACATAGGGCACACGCGTGTGCCTAACAACCACGCGCGGACTATATTTTCACGTTCTCTTGAGCGCCGCTGCGCCATGCCCAATATGCCTGTAACCAATCAAGGGAGCTAAATCATGCGGACCATGAAGACGCTGGCACTGGCAACCGCCCTCGGCCTGACGCTGACCGGGGCGGCACTGGCCGAAAGTCGGAACTTCGACGTC
This sequence comes from Devosia lacusdianchii, assembly GCF_022429625.1. NCBI lineage: Bacteria > Pseudomonadati > Pseudomonadota > Alphaproteobacteria > Hyphomicrobiales > Devosiaceae > Devosia > Devosia lacusdianchii. Next base: position 2,565,437 of record NZ_CP092483.1, read on the forward strand.
AAAGACTTCGACAGGATAGACATCTCGACCGGTATCGATGCCGTCGTCACGATCGGCGACCGCTTTGCCGTCAGCGCCGACTCCGCCAGCGCCGATGCGCTGCAGAATCTGCGTGTCGACGTCTCCGGAGGCGTGCTCAAGGCCAGTTTCGACCAGAGTTTCCTCGACTTCATCATCAGCGGCGGCCTGGTCGGCATGCTGCTGAGCAACGGCAATGCCATCACTGTCGATATCACCATGCCGGCAGTCGCTGGCATTTCGACCAGTTCGGGTGCCGATGTTAGGGCAAGCGGTCTGAAATCGAACAAGCTCGATCTAGACGCCTCAAGCGGCTCGGACATTACCCTGAGCCAGGCAGCCCTGGGGGCGGTAAGAGCCAGCGCGTCGAGCGGCGCGAACATGGAATTGTCGGGCACCTGCGAAACCATCGACGCCGAGGCCTCCAGCGGCTCAGGCATTAGCGCCGGCGACCTGGTATGCGAAAACGCGACCGTCGAAGTCTCCAGCGGCGCTGATATCGAGGTGCATGCCACCGGGACACTGAAAGCCGAAGCGTCGAGCGGCGGGGATGTCGATGTGGCCGGCCGGCCGACACGAACCGATTTCGAATCTTCGAGCGGCGGCGACGTCTCGTTCGAAGAGGAGTAAGCCGGTCCACGCCAACAAAAAGGGCGCCCCACGCGGGCGCCCTTCGCATTCGTAGCGGCGGCTTACTTCGACTTGCCTGCCGGCACGATCGCTATCTCGCTGCGTTCGCCACCGACGATGGTGATCGGGGTTTCCTGATCAAGACTGATGATCAGGTAGTCCCCGGCAGCCAGCGTCGTACTGAAGTCCGGCCCGTAGCCATAGTCGAAGGATTTGCGGTTACCGGCAATATCGGCCTTGGCCGAGACCAGCTCCACATAGTCGTCACCCGGCGTGGTGACCGCGAGAACGCCTGCGTCGAGAATAACCGGAACGTCCGTCAGTTCACCCGTCTTGACGGTGAACGGCACCTCCCCCGATGCACCGCCCAGGTCATATGTCGCAACATAGTCACCGGGCGGCAGTTCGAAGCTGAGGTCGCCGCCATACTGGTAGGCGACCGACTTCCGCGAACCATCCAGCGCCTTCTTGGCCTCCAGAACCTCGATGAATATGTCGGCCTCGATGGGGCTGCCTTCGACGTAGAACGAGGCGACCTTGGCCAGGCCCACACCAACGATCACGTCCTCGTCGATGGTCTCGCCGGCCTTGGCGTCATAGGTGCGGGTCACCTTGGCCTCGCCAATCGAAACGTCGACCTCAATGGCGCCAGCCGGCACGACGACGTCGATATCGCCATATTGCGTGGTCACGTACTCGTTCGCGTGGCGGATTTCGGTCGCCGCGTCGTCATCCACCGGAGCGCCTTCGCTTGGCATGGGATGCAGCTTGAGGATGGTGCCGTTGATGACGAAGTGCGGCGTCGCGACCTTGCCAGCCACGATGGTCACCGGCTGCGACGAGGTCGCGTAGCCCAGCGTGGCGCTCAATATGTAGTCGCCCGGCTCCAGTGCGCCCTCAAAGGTCGAGTAGTAGTTCGTGCCGACATATTCGCCCGCCGTGCCATCGGCAGCGACGGTGTGCCATTCCCAAACCAGATCGGCATCCTCGTCGACAATGTCCGGACCGCCTTCGGACAACGAAGCCGTGGGCTTAAGGTTGTAGTCGGCAACAGGCTCGGGCGCCGGGGCCGGCTCGGGTTCTGGTTCAGGTTCGACCTGCGCGACCTCGGCAACCGTCGAGCTCAGCGCATCGACCAGGGCTGCTCCGTCATTGGCCGGCAGATACTTGCCGCCGGTGTTTTCGGCGAGGCAGGCAACCTGTTGGCCCTCTTCGTCGGAAAGGCCAAAGCCCAGCACGTGGGTGGTGAAATCCACACCTTGAGATTCAAGCTCGGAGGCCAGGGCGCACGGATCGACCTCGCAGGTTTCGAGCCCATCGGTAATCAGGATGACCGTCGCTTTTTCCTCGGTGAAGCGCAGATCTTCCGCGGCTAGCCGCACTGCGTCCGAAATTGGCGTCATGCCCTTGGGATTGATCGCGTCGGCGGCGGCGACAATCGCCGAGCCGGTGCCCGTTGCCGGCTCAACCAGCATTTCGATATCGGCGCAATTGCCCTTTTCGCGGTGCCCATAGGTCATGAAACCCAGCTCAAGATCATCCGGCAGAGTAGCCAGCACCGAGGCCAGGGTTTCGCGCGCAATGGTGATGCGCGCCTTGCCATCGATCTGAGCCCACATCGAGCCAGACCCATCAAGCACGATAATGGCGCGTTCGGCGGCAACCGCCGGCAGCGCCATGCCCAGGGCTGCGACCGCCCCAAGCACAAGATTACGGATGATCCGCATAGAATTGCCCTCCAACAACACCAGCCCCGTTATCGAGGACTGCGTATAAGCGCGCAATTCAAATCATGCCTCAGATGACGCCTGGATGAACACTGCATTCAGCGCGAGTTATGACTTACGGGCGATTTTGTGGTCGGATTCCAAAATGCCACTATCAGGTCGTAGCAAGAGCCCATCATTCGCTGACTTGAGGATATTCCCGCCGATGGCGCCGATCGTGGAACTGTTGGGAGCGCGCTATGGCGACCTCCCCAAAATGCGGCAACTCGCCGGGCTTTCGCTCCAATTGGAGGTGATCGGGGACCAGAGCTATGTGTCGCTGCCCGAGGCCGGAATTTCGTTGGTATTGCCTGATGGCGTCATGGTGTCAGCGGTGCAGGTCCACGGGAGTACGTCAGGTTTCAGCCAGTTCGCTGGGGAGTTGCCCCATGGCATAGACTTCTCAATGGGACGCGAACACGCTCGCGCGCTTCTTGGCGACCCGGACAGCGAGGGTGAAGCACGGAACCTTCCTCTGCTCGGGTTGAAACCAGCATGGGACAGCTTCCTGATGGACGGCTATCGGCTGCACCTCGAGTACACGATCGACACAACTAGCATCCAGCTCGTTTCAATCATGCCAAGGTAGGCCGCTATTCGGCCCCGGTCTGGCGCCAGCGCATTAGTCCGATGAAGAACAATCCGCCGATAATGCCGGTCAGTATTCCGATGGGCATATCCTGCGGTGGAATCAGGATACGCGTAACAATGGCGGCTAGAACGAGGAAGATGGCGCCAACCAGCGCCGATAGCGGGAGCACCCGTCGGTAGTCGCCGCCGACGGCGCGTTGCGGCGACGCTTCAAAGGTAACACCGCGGTTACAGCTCTGGACCGGGACGCGATAGCCGGCGGCCAGGGCCGTGCTGGTAGCGGTCGCGGCCAAGGCAATGGCGGAGACACGATGCGGCGTCAGCCCAAGTTCGACGATCTCGGCGACACTGAGCCCGAAATCCGACGCCTGCTCCTGCAGAACCGTGGCAACGCGCCGCGCCACCGATTTGCCGACAGCGTCCAGATGTCGTCGCCGTCCAGAAGCACGAGACCGCTGCTGGGCCGGTGATAGCGATAGAGGCAGCGCAGCAGGCTCGATTTGCCTGCTCCATTCGGGCCGACCAACGCCAGCATCTCCCCTGGCTCGACGCTGAGCGACAGCGGCCCGATAATGGGCTACCCCGGGATCGCACCCCAGGTCAGGCCCTTGATGTCGAGGCGCGCCGGCCGATCACCGGTGAAGCCATCAGCCGTAGACTTGCCGTGTGCCATCGCTGGCTCCGCCGTATGGCGAGAGGTCACGGGCGATCCGAGCAGCGATTATGCGACAGCAACTGGTCATCATCGTCTCCCGCGGCACACCTCGGCCGGGTTAAAAGGAATGATGACGGCAAGTCTCCTGGCTTGCGGGTCGCTGCGGCTCCGGCCCTTCCCAGCCTTTCGGCCAGTGGTTCATCCCGGTGTCGCTATCCGCTCACAGTTGCGGGGGCAGCCACGGTATTGCGCCCTGATGGGTACGTCGCACCGTGTTCCCTTTTAATCCCGCCGCCCGAGTTGGGTGGCAAGAACCATCGGCGTGCGTGATGCGCGATTTTCGTCGGCAAGGCAAGGCGCCTCATTTCAACCCAAATGGCGCTGGAGCCTTCATTGGCTCGGAGGGAATCATGAGGCGTTGGCTGGGACGGACGCTGCTGGCATTGCTGGTGCTGGCGGCAGGGATTTACGTGTTCAACGCGAGCTGGCGGGTATCTCCGCCAAGCGATCCCCAGATCACGCTGATCGCGCATCGCGGCGTCCACCAGACCTTCGACCGCAGCGGGCTCGAAAACGACACCTGCACGGCCGAGCGCATCGGTCCGCCGGAGCACGGCTTCATCGAGAACACGATTCCCTCCATGCAAGCTGCCTTTGCCGCAGGCGCTGATATCGTCGAGCTCGACGTGCACTCGACCACCGATGGCCAGCTCGCCGTGCTGCATGACTGGACCATCGATTGCCGCACCGAAGGAACAGGCGAAACCCGCAGCCACGAGATGGCCTATCTCAAGTCGCTCGACGTCGGCTACGGCTACACCGCCGATGGTGGCGCCAGCTACCCGTTGCGCGGCACCGGCGTGGGGCAGATTCCCGAACTGAAGGAAGTGCTGTCGGCGATGCCTGACGGACGCTTCCTGATCAACTTCAAGAGCCGCGAGGCGCGCGAGGGCGACATGCTGGCCAGGGTGCTCAGCGACAATCCGGAGTGGCGTCAGGCAGTGTGGGGCGCCTATGGCGGCGACGAACCGACCTATCGCGCCGCAAACCAGATCGATGGGCTCGCTGTCTGGTCACGGCGCGGGCTGGTCGACTGCCTCGTGCAATATGGCGGGCTTGGCTGGACGGGTTACATGCCGCAGGCCTGTCGCAACACCAAGGTGATGGTGCCGCTCAACGTGGCGCCCTGGCTGTGGGGTTGGCCCAACCTGTTCCTCGAACGCATGCGCAACGCCGGCAGCGAGGTGATCCTGCTCGGGCCATACGAGTCAGGCGATCCCGGCGCCGCCGGCATCGATACGGTGGAACAGCTGGCGCAACTGCCCACTAGTTTCGATGGCTACCTGTGGACCAACAAGATTGAGATCATCGCCCCGGTGCTGACCGCGCAATAGCGGCCAAAGCCTGCCGGCGTCTGAGATCGGCCTCTATCCCGCAATTTTCGCCCGGCGATGCACGAAATAGGCACCGGCTTGGCCGCTATAGCCGAAATAGACAGCACCGAGCACTGCCGCGATGTGAGCGATGCGGCTGCCGGTGATGATCCAGGTCACCGGATCAGCCTTGGTCGCAAAGGCCAGAACATTGCCACCGCCGATAAGCCAGCTCGCCGGTTCCATGATCAGCGAAAAAGTTCCGAGCCCACCGTAAAGCAGGGTCAGGGCATGGCGGGCAATGTTCGAGCCACGCATCATCAACGTAGCGAGCACGGCGAGCAGCGCAAAGGCCGACAGACGGATAGTCAATTCCGCGCCGCTATTGAGGACCGCATCCAACGGGCCGCGAGGATCGACGGCGAGGCGCGTGCCGACTTCGAGAATGGCGGTCGCAATGGCGAGCATCCACAGCGCGAAGGCCAGGCGGACAGTGTGAGGCACAACAAGATGAGGCATGACAATCTCCCGCGGCAATAGGCTTGAACCCAACATTGCGAAGCCGCACGCGCCGGTCTGCTATGGCCTGGCCGGATGCCGCTGCCGAGAGGGTGTTTCGCGAACCGCCGCATTGCGCGACGAAGCTGCGATTTAGGGGAGTGAAGCTTTTAACGGACCGGCGCTAGCCGCGCAAAAGCGCCGCAGCCCCAACTATCCCATCGACGGAAGCGGCGCGGCGCTCTAGGGTCGCCGCATTGCCTGAAACACTCGATTTTCTGGATGTATCATGCCGGTCGGCGTGCTTTATGCTGTTATCGCCTACTCGGTCTATTCCTGCGGCGACGCCATCATCAAGGGCTTCGGACAGAGCCTGTCCGTCTTCGAGATCGGCTTCTTCATCGCCGTCTGCTCACTGATCCCCGCCGCCTTCGTCAAACCCAAGGGTGAGCGCTGGCGCGACAGCTTCAAGCTCAAGCATCCCCGCCTGGTTCATCTGCGCTCCTTCAGCGGGGTCGCGTCATCGACACTGGTCACCTACGCCTTCACCACCATCGCCTTTGCCGAGACCTATTCGCTGGTCTTCATGATGCCCCTGTTCATCACCGTCATGTCGGTGCTCATCCTCAAGGAGCGGGTGGACGCCATTCGCTGGAGCATGTTGGCGCTAGGCTTTGTGGGCGTCATGCTGGTTGTGCGCCCGGGCTTCCGCGAATTGGAGCCCGGCCATCTGGCGGCGCTGGGCTGCGCCCTCTTTGGCGCAATCTCGACCACGGTTCTGCGGGTCGTAGCGCCAACCGAAAAGCGAGTGAGCCTTATCGCCCTGCCCGCCATCTACCTCATCGTGGTCAATTTCGTACTGATGCTGCCGACATTCGTCGTGCCGACTTGGCAACAATTCGGCTTGCTGGCCGCCAGCGGCAGCCTTGTCGGCATGGGGCATATCCTGCTGATCGCCGCGACCCGCAACGCGGCGGCGAGCCAGGTCGCGCCGATCCAGTACGTGCAGATCGTCTGGGCCATCGGGCTGGGCGCCTTCTTCTTTTTCGAGTACCCGGACCTCCTCGCCTATATCGGCCTGGCTGTGGTCGTGGTGTCCGGACTGGTCAATGTGCTGGTGGACGGAGGCCGCGCCCGGATCGCGGGCCGCTTCGCCGAATACCGGGCCCACCGCCCCGGCCCTCCGAGCAATATTACCGAAGTGCAAGGCCCTGAAATTTAGCTGCCCGAGAGGCAGCGGAAGCGTCGACGGCAAGCGGAGACGTTTGTATGGTAGGCCAATTCCCGAGTCTTCCTCATACTTTCTGGATTTCCGATGCCGCTCGGCGTCCTGCTCGCCTTTCTGGCCTATGCCAGCTTTTCCGTCGCCGACGCGCTGATCAAGGCCACCGGCCCGACCATGTCGGTGTTCGAGATCGCGTTCTTCACCACGAGTTTCTCGATCATTCCCGCCATGCTGACCAAGCGTGGCGAACGCTGGCGCGATCTCTACAAACTCCAGCATCCCTGGCTGGTCCATCTGCGCTGCGCCACGGCCATCTCCGGCACCGCCTGCGTGATGTATGCCTTCACGCACATCCCGTTTGCCGACGTCTATGCCATCGGCTTCCTGACGCCGATAATGGTAACCGTGCTCAGCGTGCTGGTGCTGAAAGAGCACGTCGCACTGCACCGCTGGTTGCTGCTGATCATTAGTTTCCTCGGCGTCGTGCTGGTGATCCGGCCCGGCGTGCGCGACCTGCAATTGGGTCATCTGGCCATTTTCTGCAGCGTTTTCTTCGGCGGGATCACCACCATCATCCTGCGCCACGTGGCACCCAAGGAGCGGCGGGTCAGCCTGGTTGGCCTGCAGGTGCTCTATTCGGGCCTGTTCAACGGCTTGCTGATGATTCCGTTTTTCGTGCTGCCGTCGCTCGAGCAACTCGCCATTTTCCTCGGCATCGGCCTCATTGGCGGCACCGGCGGCCTGCTGCTGATCGCTGCGGCCAAGCGCTCGCCCGCCAATCTGGTGGCGCCAGTACAGTATAGTCAGCTTATCTGGGCCATCGTGTTTGGCGCGGCGTTCTTTGGGGAATATCCGGACTACGTCGCCATCATCGGCCTCATCATCGTGCTGGCGGCGGGGCTTGCCAATGTGCTGACGCAGAAGATGAAGATCGTCTGGAAACCTCGGCTGTTCTTCTTCCGCACCGGGCTCTAGAGCCAGAAACGAAAATCCCCGCTTTCGCGGGGATTTTCTTGTGGTTTGTGCGATGACGCTTAGAGCGCGGACCGAACGGCGGCGATCGCCTCGGCCGACTTCGACCCATCGGGTCCGCCGCCTTGCGCCATGTCAGGCCGCCCGCCGCCACCCTGCCCGCCAAGCGCCGCGGTAGCCAGCTTGATCAGGTCGCCGGCCGCATAGCGCGCCGTGAGGTCGTCGGTGACGCCCACGGCCACGGTGCCCTTGCCGTCGTCGCCCTTAAGCACGACGGTCACGACGCCCGAGCCGATGCGCTTCTTCTCGGTATCGACCAGGCCCTTCACATCCTTGGCGGCGATACCTTCGACGGTGCGGCCGACATAGGTCACGCCGTTGACAGCCTCATCAGCGGCCGCCGTCGCGCCCGAGCCGCTACCGCCACCGAGAGCCAGCTTCTTGCGTGCATCGGTCAGCTCGCGCTCGATCTTCTTGAGGTTTTCCTGCAACGCCCCTATGCGATCGAGCACCTCGTGGCTCCCGGAACGCAGCAGGCCAGCGGCCGAGTTGACGATGGCCACATTGGTATTACCGCGATGGCGCGCAGCCTTGCCGGTCAGTGCCTCGATACGGCGCACACCCGCACCGACAGCACTTTCGGCGACGATGGAAACCAGACCGATATCGCCCGTACGGCGCACATGGGTGCCGCCGCAAAGCTCGACCGACCAACCAAGACCATTGCCCGTGGGTTCGCCCATGGCGACCACCCGGACTTCCTCGCCGTACTTTTCGCCAAACAGGGCGCGTGCGCCGGATTCCTTGGCCTCCTCGACGCCCATCAGGCGCGTTTCGACCGGCGTGTTCTGCAGAATGATGGCGTTGGCGATATCCTCCACCTCGACCATTTCCTGCTCGGTGACCGGCTTGGTGTGCACGAAATCGAAGCGCAGGCGATCGGGTGAGACCATCGAGCCCTTCTGGGCAACATGATCGCCGAGCACAATGCGCAGCGCTTCATGCAACAGATGCGTCGCCGAGTGGTTGGAGCGGATCGACGAGCGGCGGTCGTGATCGACCATCAGCTCCAGCGCTTGCCCGACCTTGAGGGCGCCTTCGGTCACCTGAACCTTGTGCGCGAACACACCATGGAACTTCTGTGTATCGAGAACCGTGACGGCAATGCCCTCTGCCTTGAGCTTGCCGGTGTCGCCGACCTGACCACCGCTCTCGCCGTAGAACGGGGTCTGGTTGAGCACCACGAAACCCTCTTCACCGGCAGCAAGCGAGGCAACTTCGGCGCCGTTCTTGAGTAGCGCGGTGACCGCGCCTTCGGCGAACTCGGTCTCGTAGCCCAGGAACTCGGTAGGACCGACCTTGTCGGCAATGGCGAACCAGACCTTGTCTTCGCCGGTCTCGCCCGAGCCGGCCCAGCTCTTGCGCGCCTCGGCGCGCTGGCGGGCCATGGCGTCCTCGAAGCCGGTCAAGTCGACGTTGATGCCGCGGGTACGCAGCGCATCCTGCGTCAGGTCCAGCGGGAAGCCATATGTGTCATAGAGCTTGAAGGCGGTGACGCCTTCGAGCATGTCGCCCTCGTTCAGCCCAACCGTTGCATCGTCAAGCAGCTGCAGGCCGCGGCTAAGCGTCTTGAGGAAGCGACGCTCCTCGAGCCTGATGGTCTCCTCGATCATGGACTCGCCGCGTACCAGCTCGGGATAGGCCTGGCCCATTTCATGCACCAGCGTCGGCACGATGCGATGGATGACCGGCTCCTGCGCACCCAGCAGCGTGGCGTGGCGCATGGCGCGGCGCATGATGCGGCGCAGCACATAGCCGCGGCCCTCGTTGGATGGCAGCACGCCTTCCGCGATGAGGAAACTCATCGACCGCAAGTGATCGGCAATGACGCGCAAGCTTGGCGTCGTCGGATCGCCGTTGAAGCCGACCTGCTGCATGGTGGAGGCGATCAGCCGCTTGAAGAGGTCGATCTCATAATTGTTGTTGGTCCCCTGCATGACCGCGGCCACGCGCTCAAGGCCCATGCCGGTATCGACCGACGGCTTGGGCAGCCGAACCCGGCTGCCGTCCGCCATCTGCTCGAACTGCATGAAGACGAGATTCCAGATCTCGACAAACCGGTCACCGTCCTCCTCGGGCGAGCCCGGGGGGCCACCCCAGTACTTGTCGCCGTGATCGTAGAAGATTTCGGAATTGGGTCCGCATGGCCCGGTATCGGCCATCTGCCAGAAATTGGACTTGGCACCCAGCCGCACGATCTTGTCGTCGGACAGTCCGGCAATCTTCTTCCACAGCTCGTGGGCCTCATCGTCGTCCTGATAGACGGTGACGCTCAGCTTCTCCTTGGGCAGCTCCCACTCCTTGGTGAGCAGCGCCCAGGCGTACTCGATCGCCTGCTCCTTGAAGTAGTCGCCAAACGAGAAATTGCCCAGCATCTCGAAGAAAGTGTGGTGGCGCGCGGTGAAGCCGACATTGTCGAGGTCGTTGTGCTTGCCACCGGCGCGAACGCTCTTCTGGGCCGTCGTGGCGCGCGTATAGTCGCGCTTCTCGACGCCGGTAAAGACGTTCTTGAACTGCACCATGCCCGAATTGACGAACATCAGCGTCGGGTCATTCCGCGGCACCAGCGGGCTCGACGCCACGGCTTCATGACCATTGCGGGCAAAGTAGTCGACAAAGCTCGAACGAAGATCGTTTACGCTGGTCATAAGAAGGCTTTCATTACGGAAAGTGGCGCCATGGCACCGCAGACAAGTTCGGCTGGCTTTCTATCGTGCGGCCTGCCGGAATGTCCAGCATTGCGGCGATGGTGAGGCGTGGTGGTGACCTCGCGCGTGATCCTCACCATCCTCGACCACCGTGTCATCCGGCGAAGGCCGGAATCCAGCTTGAGATGACTGGACCCGCCGCGATAGCTGGAAGACCTCAGGATGGATTGCGGCCTGCGCCGGAATGACACCGTGGATAAAGCCAGATCAGTACCCCAAAAAAAGAGGCACCGCTTGCGCGATGCCTCTCATCATCCCTGCATGGGAAATGTCTTACTCGCTGTCATCGCCGTCGTCTTCGCCGCCCGAAACCAGCAGCACCTCGCCGAGAAGACCGGAACTCTCGCGCACACCGCGCTCGATGGTGGCGGCTGCTTCAGGATTGTCCTTGAGGAACTGGCGGGCATTCTCACGCCCCTGCCCCATGCGCTGGCTATCGTAGGAGAACCAGGCGCCGGACTTCTCCACCACGCCGCTCTTGACGCCGAGATCGAGCAATTCACCGGTCTTGGAAATGCCTTCGCCATACATGATGTCGAACTCGACCTGGCGGAACGGCGGAGCCAGCTTATTCTTGACCACCTTCACACGGGTCTGGTTACCCACGATCTCTTCGCGATCCTTGATCGCGCCGATGCGGCGGATGTCGAGGCGGACCGAGGCGTAGAACTTGAGCGCGTTGCCACCCGTGGTGGTTTCCGGCGAACCATACATCACGCCGATCTTCATGCGGATCTGGTTGATGAAGATCACCAGGCACTTGGACTTGGAGATCGACGAGGTCAGCTTGCGCATGGCCTGGCTCATCAGGCGAGCCTGCAGACCCGGGAGCGCATCACCCATTTCGCCTTCGAGCTCGGCGCGCGGCGTCAGTGCCGCAACCGAGTCGACAACCAGCACATCGATGGCGCCGGACCGAACCAGGGTGTCGGTAATTTCGAGAGCCTGCTCACCAGCGTCCGGCTGGGAAATCAGCAGGTCGTCGACATTGACGCCGAGCTTGCGGGCATAGATCGGATCAAGCGCATGCTCGGCATCGACGAAGGCGCAGATACCGCCTGCCTTCTGGGCCTCGGCGATGACATGAAGCGCCAGAGTGGTTTTGCCCGAGCTTTCCGGCCCGAAAATCTCGACGATTCGGCCCTTCGGCAGGCCGCCAATGCCAAGCGCGATATCGAGGCCCAGCGAACCTGTCGAAATCGATTCCACTTCGATCGATGACGCTTCGCCAAGGCGCATGATCGAGCCCTTGCCAAAATTGCGCTCGATCTGGCCGAGCGCAGCGGCAAGTGCCTTTTCCTTATCCATCGATCCACCCTCAACAACGCGAAGCGGCGAGCTAGCCATATTTTCTCTCCTTATTTCACGCTCTTGGGGGCCGTGCAACGCAACGGGTCCGTCAGCGGATATCCATCTAATGTGCGCTATTTGTTCTCATTTTGTTTCAGCACTGTCAAGGGACAAAATGAGAACATTTGCGAGTAGCCGGCATGGAAACCAGAGAATCGCCGCGTCTACTTCCGCGCCGACGAATAAGTATGATTTTTGACTTGCGCCAATGCGGCATGTTGCGTTTTATGCAGCCATACCCTGCCCGGCGGGCACTTTGCGGAGGAGCCGCGCGATGAACTTGATCCAGTATTTCGATCTCAATGGCGCCCGTGCCGTGGCGGCTGTCGAGAATGGCACGGCGCGGCAGGTCAATGATGCCAGTAGCGTCTATGAGCTGGCGATCGCAGCGCTGAGCAATGGCGGTGGCCTCGCAGGGCTGATCGCCGCCAGGGGCCTGGGTGACACGGTGGATCGTGCCGCGATCCTGGCCGAGGGCCGCATGCTCTCCCCGATCGATCATCCCGATCCGGCCCACCTCTATGTCACCGGCACCGGCCTGACCCACCTGGGCTCTGCCGCCACCCGTGACGCCATGCATACCGCCAATAGCGGCGCTGCCGAGACCGGCCTGACCGATACGATGAAGATGTTCCGCATGGGCCTCGAGGGCGGCAAGCCCAAGGGCGGCCTCAAGGGCGTGCAGCCGGAATGGTTCTACAAGGGCAATGGCTATTCGGTGATCCATCCGGGCCACCCCATACCCTCCCCCGGCTTTGCCCTCGATGCCGGTGAAGAGCCCGAGATCGCCGGCATTTACGTGATCGACCAGAACGGCCAGCCGCGCCGGCTTGGCTTTGCCCTGGCCAACGAGTTCTCCGACCACGTGACCGAGCGCGTGAATTACCTCTACCTGGCCCATTCCAAGCTGCGGGCCTGCTCCATCGGTCCTGAGCTGCGGGTCGGCGACCTGCCGCGGCATGTGGAGGGCATGTCGCGCATCTATCGCGACGGCCAGGTGCTGTGGGAGAAGCCGTTCCTCAGTGGCGAGGACAATATGAGCCACACCATCGACAATCTCGAATATCACCATTTCAAATACGAGCTGTTCCGCCATCCGGGCGATGTGCATGTGCACATGTTCGGCACCGCGACGCTGAGCTTTGCCGACGGCATCTCGACCCGGCCCGATGATGTGTTCGAGATCGAGGAACCCCAGTTCGGCAGCCCCCTGCGCAACCCGGTCCGCCGCCAGAACGAGCATCCCGTTATCATCGGAAACATCTATTGAGCTTGATGCCGCGCAACTAACATGTCAGTTATCCCTCGCTTCGGAGGGATAGCATGACTGCTCGCAAATTCGAGACGCGCCGCATCGGCAAAACGGCACTTGAAGTGACCACGCTGGGCCTCGGCTGCGCGTCACTGGCCGGCATTTTCACCGGCGTTCCGGCCGATCAGGCACGAGCCACGGTCGGTCACGCACTCGACAAGGGCCTGACCTATGTCGATACCGCACCGCAATACGGGCTTGGACGTTCCGAGCATCTGGTCGGCGACGTATTGCGTGAGCGGCGGGCGGGCGTGGTGCTGTCGACCAAGGTTGGCCGCTTGTTGAAACCGGTGCCGGTTGCCGAGCAGGACAAGGGCGCCTGGGTCGATCCGCTGCCCTTCAATCAGGTCTATGACTACTCCTACGACGGCATCATGCGCTCGTTCGACGACAGCCTGCAGCGGTTGGGCCTGAACGCGGTCGACATCGTCTATGTCCACGATATCGGCGCCGGCACCCACGGCGTCGAAGGCAACAAGCCGCTGTGGAAGCAGCTCGAAACCGGTGGCTACAAGGCCCTGCGCGAGTTGCGCGACGGCGGCGTGATCAAGGCCATCGGCCTTGGCGTCAACGAGTGGGAAGTGTTGATGGACGCCTTCGCACTGGGAGACTGGGACGTGTTCCTGCTCGCCGGGCGCTATACGCTGCTCGAACAGACCTCGCTCGATCCCTTCATGACGACCTGTATCAAGCGCGGCGCGTCCGTGGTCGTCGGCGGCCCGTTCAATTCCGGCATCCTGGTTGGCGGCGCCACGTTCAACTATGCCAAGGCGCCCGAAGCCATCGTCGCCAAGGTCCAGGCACTGGAAGCCGTCTGCCGCGAATTCGGCGTTCCCCTGCCCGCCGCCGCATTGCAATTCCCACTGACCCATCCGGCGGTCTGCAACGTGCTACCTGGCCCGCGTTCGCCAGCCGAGCTCGACGGCATCCTGGACTGGTGGGACGTCAAGGTGCCCGACGAATTGTGGACCACTCTCGCCGCCAAGGGCCTCCTGGCTCCGGGCACGCCAATCCCCAGCGGCATGGCTTGACGAATCCGGGGCGGCGGCACTAAATATAACCTACCGGTTTTATAGCCTGCAGGTACTCCATGCCGTCGCCCGCCGCACTCGATGCCACGTTTCAGGCGCTCGCCGATCCCACGCGCCGCGCTATTCTTGCGCGCCTGGCGCAGGGAGAAGCATCGGTCATGGAGCTGGCTGCACCGTTTGATATGAGCCAGCCGGCCATTTCTAAGCATTTGAAGGTGCTGGAGAATGCCGGGCTGATCTCGCGTGGCCGCGATGCGCAGCGCCGTCCCTGCAAGCTGGAAGCCAAGCCATTGGCCGAAGCGACCGGCTGGTTGATCGAATATCGAAAATACTGGGAAACGCAGTTCGAACGGCTGGACGACCTGCTCGGCGAGCTCAAGCGCCTCGAAGCGATGGCCGGCAAAAACAACTGAGGAGACGACGATGGGCTTTGGTGGACCGCTGACCATAACCACGCCAACCGACACCCAGATCGTCATCGTCAGGCAATTCGACGCGCCGCGGCATCTGGTGTTCGCGTGCTACACGCAGGCGCCGCTGATCAAGCGCTGGCTCAACGGCGCCGAAGGCTGGATCATGACGGTCTGCGAGTTCGAGGCCAAGGTGGGCGGAAAGTACCGCTATGAGTGGAAAGCGCCCAGCGGCTACGTAATGGGCATGGGCGGCGTGATCCGCGAGATCGAGCCGGTCGAACGTGTCGTCAGCGCAGAACTGTTCGACGATGACTGGACCGGCGGCGAGACTGTCTCCACCCTGCGCTTCGACGAAGAGCAGCAGCGGACGACGTTGACCAACACCATCAACTATTCCTCCAAAGAGGCCCGCGACGGCGCGCTCAAGACGCCCATGGCGGATGGGATGGAGTTTGGATACAAAAAGCTGGATCAGGTACTGGCGGAACTGGCAGGAGCGGCGCCATGAACGATCCACGAGTCTCGGCCATCATCTGTGGGCTCGTCGCGCTGTGGCTTGGCTACACGATTTTCTTCGCGGCGGAAGCACCCAGCCAGATTTTGTCGATCATGCAATGGATATTCTTTATCTGCGCCATTGCCGGACTGGCTGCAGCCGTGGCCCGGATGACCCGCGGCGGCCGCTAGTTCAGTTCAAATCCAGGGCATAGGCCCTCAGCACCCCTGGCGGGATAAGTCCAAGCACGGCCTGATTGGTGGAGCGGAGGTAGACACGCGGCGCCCGCCCGGCCTCATGCGCCTGCAGCCAGCGCTGAGCAACCAGGCACCAGCGATCGCCGGCAACCAGGCCCGGAAACGAGAATTGCGGCATCGGCGTCGAGAGGTCATTGCCCACCGACGCCGAGAATTCGAGAAAGGCCTCCGTCGCCTCGATACAGACCAGATGCACGGCGGCACTGTCCGGCCCGGCAGCACAATAGCCGGTGCGGAAAAAGCCGGTCAGCGGATTGTTGGAGCATGGCAGCAGGGCTTCGCCGAGAACGTTGAGCTCGGTTGGCCCCGGGAAACGCCCTTGCTCGTTCAATTGACCTCGTCCTTGCCCAGCTTCTGCAGCACTTCCTTGACCTTCGAATTGATCTGGTCGAGCGAATAGGGCTTGGGCAGGAACTCGACGCTTTGGTCGTCCTCGATATCGCGGCGCACGCTTTCCTCGGCATAGCCGGACACGAAGATGACCTTGAGCGTCGGCATGGTTTCGCGAACATGCTTGAGCAAAGTCGGCCCATCCATTTCCGGCATCACCACGTCGGAGATCATCAGGTCGACCTTGAAATCGAGGTCTTCCAGCACCTCCAGCGCCTCTTCGCCGCCGTCGGCCTCGAAGACTTCGTAGCCGGTGGCGCGCAGGGCCTGGGCGGAGAAAGCCCGCACGCTCTCTTCGTCTTCGACCAGCAAGATGCGCTCGTGGCCGGTCAAATCACGCACCGGCGCCGCCGCTGCGGCGACCTTCGCTGCTACCTCGGTGGCGCTTGCTACGTAGCGCGGCAGGAAAATCTTGAACGTGGTGCCGACCCCAACGGTGGAGACCGGGTAGATATAGCCCTCGGTCTGCTTGACGATGCCATAGACCGTCGAAAGGCCGAGGCCCGTACCCTTGCCGAGCTCCTTGGTGGTGAAGAATGGCTCGAAGATCTTCTCGATGATCTCCGGGCTCATGCCGGTGCCGGTATCCTGCACGTCGATCAGCACGTAGTCGTTCGGCACCATGCCCTCGAAGGTCATGGTCTCGGCCTCGGCGCGCTCGACATTGGAGGTGCGGATGGTGATCGCGCCGCCATTGCTCATGGCATCACGGGCATTGACCACGAGGTTGATGATGACCTGCTCGAGCTGCACCACGTCGGCTCGCACGGGCCAGATATTGCGGCCGTGCTCGACCGCCAGGGTGTTCTTTTCACCGATCATGCGCTTGAGCAGCACGGTCAGGTCGTCGACGATCAGCGGCAGTTCCAGCACCTGAGGGCGCAGGGTCTGGCGACGGGAAAAGGCCAGCAATTGCCGGGTCAGGCCGGCGGCGCGATTGGCGTTCTGCTTGATCTGCATCAGCTCGCCGAAGGACGGATCGCCCGGCTTGTGCTTGAGCAGCAGCAGGTCGGAAAAGCCGATAATGGCGGTCAGCAGATTGTTGAAATCGTGCGCTACGCCGCCAGCAAGCTGGCCAACTGCTTGCATTTTCTGGCTCTGGGCGAACTGCGCCTCGAGCTTGCGCTGATCGGTCATATCGAGCGCGTAGACATTGACCTGCTCGGGCGAACCGGCGCTCATCTCCGATGCCGAAAGATAGAGCCGCACCGCGTGGTCACCCTCGACGCTCAGCAAGGCGTCGACCGGATCGATCTCGGACCGATGCGCGGCCGCGTCAGCCATGGCCCGCCCGAACTTGTCGCGGCTGCCTTCGCCAATAAGATCGCTCAGCGGTTGCAGTTCGATGCTCTTTTCCTCGCCAGACCAGCGGAAAATGCGCCCGAACGGGGCATTGGTGCGGATGATGCGCCCTTCCCCATCCAGCGTCGCGATGGCGAAGGGCGTGTCGTTGAAGAAGCGCGAGAAGCGGACCTCGGCGGCGCGGAGTTCTTCCTCGGTATCGGGGGCATTCGATTTGTCGAGCACCAGCGTGCGCGTCTCGCCCAGTTCGCCATCGGCGAGGCGCGCCGCGCGATGCAGCAGGCGCACCGGCAGACTTGTGCCATTCCGGCGAACGAGGTCGATATCGATGATCTCGGTGCGGATTTCACCGTCGCCGCGACCCCGCATCAACAGCGTGGCACCATCGCCGCGCACGATGTCGCTCAACCCCAGATGGCCGGAGTTGAATTCGGCCAGGTCATAGCCGAGCCAGTCGGTCAGCGTCGAATTGAGATACTGGATGCGGCCATGGGCATCTGCCGAGAAGAAACCAGCCGGGGAATGGTCAAGATAGTCGATGGCGCGCTGCAGGTCGCGGAAGGCACTCTCGTTGTTGTCGCGGTCGCGGGTGATGTCTTCGACCGACCAGATCGCCAGCGGCTTCTTGGCTTCGTCGGACTCGGGCAGCGGCCGCACCCCAACGCGATACCAGAACGCCTTGTTGCTATCGGCAAGTGAGCCGCCCAGCCCGCCGACGATCCGCACATCCTCGACGGCGGCGCGGCCATCCTTGGCGGCGCGCGAGAGGCGGTAGATGGCCTCGCTGGCATCAGATTGCCCGGCAAACAGGCGTGGCACGCCAACCGGCACCCCATTGGTCATCGCGCCGGCGAAGCTGCCATAGTGGGCGTTGACGTAGGAAATCTTGCCATCGCGATCGGAGACTACGGCCCCGAACGGCAGACTATCGACCACGGCGTTGGAAACGGTCCGGCGCTCCTCGCCGTTGGCGAAGCGGAACAGTCCGGCGGCAAAGCCAAAGAGGCAGAACACGCCGACGACGGCAAGGATGCCGACAAAGGTCATGATCAGGTCGGCCGAAATCCGATCGCCGAACAGCGAAAACGCCACGGCGATGGCGACCAGCACGATTGCGAGCACGATCACGCGCCAGAGGCCAGCGCTGCTGCGTCCCGCGGCGACCAGCGGATCGGGATAGTTGTCCTCGCCTGTTGGCGTCGATGCCATGGGTCAATGTGCTCCGTAGCCAGTGAGTCGGGCGAATCAGGCGCTATCTGATGGTCTAGCAAATGCCCCACCGCTACGGGAGGGAGAACGGCGTTTTCAACATTGCATGACGCCAGAGTGCGACTTTGGCGTGTCGTGGGCAAGACGAAGCGCTGCCCGGCCATCCACCGCTACCGGTTCACACACAATCGTCACCCTCGGGTCAAGCCCGAGGGTGACGTGCAGTGGGTGGCTTGGCCACTGGATGATGCGGATAGCCACGGACATGGATCCCGGCCTGCGCCGGGATGACATCGGGGAAGGTATGGTTGTCCTGCTGCCATACCTTCCACGCACCGGCGTTCCCTCGGGCTTGACCCGAGGGCCACTCGCCGCGTGCGTGGCAGCGTATTGCCCTACCCCGCCTTCCAGTTGGCGCCCTTCTTCAGTCGCATCACGAAGCCGATGACTTCGGCCACTGCCTTGAAGTGCTCGTTGGGAATGGTGTCGTCCACCTCGACGCTGGCGAAGAGAGCGCGCGCCAGCGGCGGGTTCTCGACGATCGGCACGTCGTGTTCCTTGGCCAGCTCGCGGATGCGAAACGCCACGGCGTCGGCGCCCTTGGCCACGCATTGGGGGGCACCCATGGCCCGGTCGTATTTGAGCGCCACGGCAAAGTGCGTCGGGTTGGTGATGACCACGGTAGCATCGGGCACCGCCGCCATCATGCGTTTGCGCGAGCGCTCGTGCCGCAACTGGCGGATGCGGCCCTTGACCTTCGGGTCGCCTTCCATCTGCTTGTATTCGTCGCGGGTCTCCTGAACCGTCATCATCTGCCGCTTCCACCATTTCTGGCGGACATAGATGTAGTCAGCCAGCGCGATGATGGTGACGATCGCCAGGGTGGCCCCGAAAATTTTGAGCCCGATCTCCTGAAAGTCGGCGAGCATGATGAGCGGGTCGGCGGTCATCATCGTGTCCAGCCGATCCCGCTCGGGCCAGACGACGAAGAACAGGACGATACCGACCACCGTGATCTTGAAGATGCCCTTGCCGAAATTGACCAGCGACTCGCTCGAAAACAGCCGCTTGGCTCCCGCAAACGGTGAAATCTTGGAGAACTTCGGCGTGATCGGCTCGGCCGAGACCAAAGGTCGATGTTGGATCAGGTTGGCAGCCACAGCGCAGGACGACAAAATGACCAGTGGCACCATAACGGTACCGAGCAGCGCCCAAGCCAGGCCGTTGAAGAACACCGAGAAGCCCGAACCGCCCAACTCGAACTGGTCGGCATTGGCCATGACCACCTTGAGCGGCCCCATCAGCGAGGCGGCGGTCGATGGCGCCAGCATGGCGAATATGACGGCCGAACCCAGCAGCATGAACCAGGTGACCACCTCCTGGCTCTTGGCGACATCGCCCTTCTTATGGGCGTCCTCGAGCTTCTTTTGAGAAGGATCTTCAGTTTTACTGGCCTGTTCGGGAGCTTCATCAGACATCCTGTCAGCCCCTCCACATCGCCAGATGGTTCTCGAAACCGGTGATGTACCAACCCATCATCATGGTCAGCAGCAACGCCAGCAGGATCAGGCCAACAAGAATGTTGGCCGGCATGAGGACGAAGAACACCTGCATGGCCGGCATCAGGCGGGCGAGGATGCCCGCGCCCAGGTTGAAAACCAGGCCGAAGACGATGAACGGCGCCGACATCTGAATGCCGATGGTGAAGGCGCTGCTGACGGTGCGGATCGCCAGTTGCGCCGCATCATCGAACATCAGGGGCGCATCGAGCGGGAATACGATGTAGCTGTCATAGGTCGCGGCCAGAGCCACGTGGTGCAGATCGGTCGCGAAGATCAGCACCATGCCGAGGAAGCTGAGAAAGCTGCCGAACACCGCGCCCTGAATGCCACCCTGCGTGGGGTCAGCCGCCATGGCGACGGAAAGACCGGACTGGAACGCGATGATCGCCCCGGCGACCTGCGTCGCCATAACCGTGATACGGGCGATCGCACCCAGCATCAGGCCGATAGCCAGCTCGTGAAAGATCAGGCCGACGATATTCATGATGTCGTCGGGCATGGCCGGCAGGCTGGGCGACAGCAGCGGATAGACCACGAGTGTGAAGGCCAGCGCGAAGCTGAGCCGCATGCGCGCCGGGATCATGTCCTCGCCCAGCGCCGGCATCAGCATCAGGATAGCCCCGATGCGCGAGAACAGCAGCAGGTAGAGAAAGGCCGTATTGGGCAGCCAATCCAGCCCGATGGTCACCGTCAGCCGCCCACGATAATCATGTCGATCACCCGGTTCATGTAGCCGCCCATAGTGGCGCCGAGAAACGGCAGCGTCAGCAGCATGGTGATGAAGATGGCGATGATCTTGGGCACGAAGACCAGGGTCTGCTCCTGAATCTGTGTCAGCGCCTGGAACAGTGCGATGATCACGCCGACCAGCAACCCGACGATCATCATCGGCGCGGAGACGATGATGAGGGTCCAGATGCCGTCGGAGGCGATATCGAGTACTTCGGCGCCGGTCATATCTGTCTCATTGCGCACGAATCGCGTGCTGTCAGTTTACGCCCGGCAACGAGTTCGCGCGATGACCAAACAGCCACCAGACGTCACCCTCGGGCTTGACCCGAGGGCACTACACTTGCTGAACGCGATCAAAGTGAAGAGCCCTCGGGTCAAGCCCGAGGGTGACGCGCCGTGGTGGCGGCCATTTTTGAACAGATATCTCTAGATCGGCATCCGCATGATTTCTTCGTAGGCCGAGATCACCCGGTCGCGGATGGTGACCATGCTTTCGATGGCGATTTCGGTTTCGCTGAGGGCGGTGACCATGTCGACGACATTGGCCTTGCCATTGACCATATCGATGGCCATCGCATCCGAGGTCTTGCCGGCGTCCACGACGCCCTGCACCTGCTGGGCGAGCATGTCGGCGAAGGTGCCGCCGTTGCTGGGCGCGGCCAGGGCCGTCAGATCGGTGTTTGGCTTGGCGGCCTGGTTGATCAGCCGGCTGGCATTGCCATAGGCGGCGGTAGCAGCATTGAAGGTGGTGTTAATGGCCATGGCTGTTCCCTGCCCGATCAGCCGCGCAGGATATCGAGCGTGCGCCCGAGCATCTGGCGCGTCACGGTGACGACGTTGAGATTGGCCTCGTAGGTGCGCTGGGCCTCGCGCATGTCCATCGTCTCGATCAACGAATTGACGTTGGGATACTGGACATAACCCGCCGCGTCGGCCGCAGGATGACCGGGCTCGTAGCGGGAGCTGAAATCGCTCATGTCATAGGCCAGCTTGCCGACCTCGACGATCTTGCCGCCAACCTCGGCGTCGAAGACGGTCTCGAAGGTCGGTATGCGGCGCCTATAGGGCTCGTCGCCCGGCGCCTTGCCGGCGGAATCCGCATTGGCGAGGTTCTCGGCGATAACCCGCATGCGCGCGGTCTGCGCATGCAGGCCCGTGGCGGCAATCTTGAGGGAGGCATTGAAGTCCATGAGCCCTACTCCTAGGCCTGCCGGCCGAGCGCGGTTCTGAGAATTTTGATCGACTTGCTGTAGAGGCCCGTCGCAGCCTGATAGTCCATCAGGTTGGTCGTGACCTTCATCATCTCGTCCTCGAGCGTCACACCATTGCCTTCCGGCGTGATTTCGAAGTTCGCCATGCGCTGGGCGCCAAAGGCGCCGCCCTCGCTGCTGGCGACCGAAAAATGCATCGGCTGGGTGGCCGTGGTGGAGACCGTTGCCGACGAGAAGGCGCCGCTCTGTTCGGCGAAATCGTACTGCGCCAGATCGCGACCCCGGTAACCGGGAGTTTCCGCATTTGCCACGTTCTCGGCCAACAGGCCTTGACGAGTCTGATGCCAACGCATTTTGTCTGCGAGCGCCGTGAAGACCGGCATATTCATAAGGCCCATCGGCCGATACTCCCGCGAGTCTCGATGCGTGATGGGCAAATCTTGCCGGGCTATGGTTAATCAAGCGTTAACCGATGCCCGTTACGGCAGTTTCAGTCTCGCAATATGCACATTTGCGCGGCTGAGTGGGCAATATATGCCGCCCGGATTCGGGCCAGATAGACGGAGTGACCATGCAGTTCATCACCAGCCTGATCGGTGGATCGGGAAATACCTGGCTGACCGCCCTTTTCGCGCTCGGCATCGTAGTGGTGCTGATCGTGCTTGGCGTCTGGCTCCTCAAACTGGTGTTCAATGCCTCCACCAGCGTGGCGCGCGGCCGCAACCGGCGCCTCGCCGTGGTGGATACGCTGGCACTGGACCCCAAGCGGCAATTGCTGATCATCCGTCGGGATAACGTGGAGCACCTGCTGCTGGTGGGTGGTCCGCAAGACCTGGTGGTGGAAGCCGGCATTCCCGTTGAGGAAACGCAGGCGGCCCAGCCGACCCGTCGTCCTATCCCCGTCGTTGCCACCCGCAAGCCAGCACCACCGGTCAATCCTGCGGCTCCCGCTGTCGTCGCGCCAACGCCCAAGGCCCCCGCGGAATTACCCGCAGCGCCGGCAACGGCGATCGAAAAGCTGCGCGAACAGGGCCGCCCCACCAACCAGCGAGCGCACCTGTCGCTGCGTCATACAGGCCTTCTGCGCCCGGTCAGTGAGAGCGAAGCACTAGTTTCCCCCGAAAACTCCGGCGGTCAGGCTGCGGGCGGTTCCGACTCAGCTAAAGAGGACAGTGCACAGCGAGACATCGAAGGCACTGACGTTGTCGAAGGCAATACCGAGGCAAACCGGAACTGAGGCAACGCCGTCGCGTCTGCGGCGTCTCGCGCCCTATGCCGGCATAATCGCCGTTCTTGCGCTCGCGCTGACGCCAAGCCTCGCCTTCGGGCAGGACGTATCGATCGACTTTGGCGACGACACGACGCTCACCGGGCGCGCCGTCCAGATCATCGGGCTGATCACGCTGCTGTCGCTGGCGCCGTCCATCCTGGTGATGGTGACCAGTTTTACCCGCATCGTCGTCGTGCTTTCCCTGTTGCGCACCGCCATCGGCCTGCAGACCGCGCCGCCGAACTCGGTGATGGTGTCGCTGGCCCTGTTCCTGACCATATTCGTGATGCAGCCGACGCTGCAGCGCAGCTATGACGAGGGCATCGCGCCGCTGCTGGCCGGCGACATCGAGATCGCCGAGGCCTTCGAGCTGGGTAGCGCGCCCCTGCACGAATTCATGCGGGCCAATGTGCGCGAGCAGGACTTGGGCCTGTTCTACGACCTGACCAACGCCGAAATACCGCCCGAACCCGAGGCGATCCCGCTGCAGCTGCTGATCCCGGCCTTCATGATCTCCGAACTGCGGCGTGCGTTTGAGATCGGCTTCCTGTTGTTCCTGCCCTTCGTGGTCATCGACATGGTGGTCGCGTCGGTGCTGATGAGCATGGGTATGATGATGCTGCCGCCGGTGGTGATCTCCCTGCCATTCAAGCTGATCTTCTTCGTGCTGGTCGACGGCTGGTATCTGGTGGCGGGATCGCTGGTGCGCAGCTTCGTCAGCACGGCCGGCGGATAGATCAAGATAGACCGCTGATATCGCTTGCCGGCCGCAGGCCGGCTTGCCATAAGCCCGGCAGATATCCTTGATGCAGCGAGGAGCATGCCATTGAGCCAGATTGCCATTTTCACCGGTAGTGCTCACCCCGGTCTGGCCCAGCAAATCTGCGACCACCTGCATGTCCCGCTGCTGCCCACCAAAATAAAGCGGTTCTCCAACGATTGCCTTGAAGTGCAGTTGGAGGCCAATTGCCGCGAGCAGGACGTCTTCATCATCCAGCCGCTATCGGCCCCGGTGCAGGATCACCTGATGGAGCTGCTGCTCATGCTGGATGCGGCGCGCGGCGCCTCGGCAGCCAGGATAACCGCTGTCATCCCGCACTACGCCTATTCGCGCTCCGACAAGAAGGATGCGCCGCGCATTTCCATCGGCGGACGACTCGTTGCCGACCTGCTGGCGACGGCCGGCGCCAGCCGCGTGCTGACCATGACCCTGCATTCGCCGCAAGTGCACGGCTTCTTCAGCGTCCCGGTGGATCACCTGCATGCACTGTCCGAACTGGCCGACCACTTTGCAGGCTACGACCTTAGCAATGGCGTGGTCGTGTCGCCGGACCTGGGCAACGTCAAGAATGCTGCCGCCTTCGCCAAGCGGCTGGGTGTCCCCGTAGCTGCGGGCGCCAAGGAACGGCTGAGCGACACCAAGGTGGTGATTTCCGCGATTATCGGCGATGTCCGGGACCGCGACGTCATCGTCCTCGATGACGAAATCGCCAGCGGTGGCTCCATCCTTGAACTGCTCCACCACCTGCGCGCGCACAAGGCCCGATCGATCCGGATTGCCTGTACCCACGGTATCTTCTCAGGCTCGGCCACGCAGCGCCTTGCCGCCGAACCGGATGTGCTGGAGATCGTCTGCACCAATACCGTGCCGATCCCGGCCGCCAAGCAAGTACCCAAGCTCACGGTGCTATCGGTCGCCCCTGCCCTGGCCGAGGCCATGCGGCGCATCAACAGCGGCGAGTCGGTCAGTACGCTGTTCCATACCGAGCCGATAACTCACGACGAAGGCAAGACGGCGTTGCGCGCTTGAGGTTACGTCGCGCTGGCGATGCCGGCGCTCGTCTCCGAAGCCACCAGCGGCGCCAAGGCGCCTTCGCTGCCATAGATTTCGCGATAGGACGCGAGGAAGGCGTTGATGCCTTCGACGCCGGACACCTGGCTTGCCACCGTCTTGAACTCAAGACTGGTGACCTCGATGTTGCTGGTGACGAGGTCGAACATCGGCCACTCGGGCGAAGTCACCATCTCCTCGCCGAACTTTGAGCGCAGGCGCGACAGGCCGAAGGCGTCGCCCGCCAGCACAAAGCCCACTGCCGCCTTGATGATGCCCATGCGAGCCGGCTGGCTCAAGGGCGTGCCTATCGGCTGGCCGGCATAAAGCCCCTCGATCAGCTCGCTGGCCTCTGAATAGCGCCGCGCTTTCCAATGCGCATCGATCCGCAGCAGCGTTGCGTCGCGGCCATCCACATCGCGCAGCATATCGAGCGCGAGCTGATCGCGGCCGCCATCGATCATGGCACGGGCCTCAAGGATGCGGCGTTGGCGGGCCAGCGAATCCGGGATGCCTGGCAGGCGCGTCGCGTTGAGCACGCGGAGTGCATCCTGCGGACGCCGGTCGGCCAGGTAGATGACCGCCAGATCGGCGGCGATCTGTGTCTTGGCGACCCCGCGCAGGCGGTTATCCAACTGGTATTCGAGCAGTTCCGCCGCCTGCGGCAGCAGGTCGACGCGTACCAGCCGGCGGGCCAGGTTGCGGATCATCTCATCCCCGCGCGTACCCGGAGGCGTCAGCGCGCGGAAGTCGTAGTAGATGCCGAGTGCATCCACTGGCCCCAGCGAATCCGCGACGCCATCGAGGAACAATTCGCCGAAGACCCGTTGGGCTTCGTCGCGCAGGGCATTGATTGGCGGGCTCTCGGGGTAATTGGCCACTGCCTGGCGGACGGTTTCGAATCCAAACCGGTAGTCGCCATTGCGGAAGTAGAATTCGGCCAGCATCTTTTGCATGTCCGCTTCGAGCGGATTGCCGCGCCACAGCAGAGACTCGGCCGAGAGTGTTACGGTGGCCTTGGCCAGATCGAGCTTGCCGGCCTGGTCCAGCAGATAAAGCGTGCGGTAGATGGCCTCGGCGCGCGTCGGGCGCACGTCGGCGGCAATCACCTGGCCGTAGGTGTCGATCGCCTCGTCAACGCGGCCGCGCGCCTCGTCGATCCGACCTGAAAGCAGGTGGTAGAGGCTCGAGTCGCTGGCATCGAGACTGGCGAAATCGACCTCGTCGATCAGCCGCTCCGCCATATTGGCGTCATCCGTTTCGAGCGCGGCGCGAATGGCGGCGAAGTAGAATTTATTGCGAACCCATGCGGGGTAGCTCGGCGCGACCGCCTGGGCCTCGACCGCATCAAGCTTGGCGCCCTTGAAGTCATAGATGTCAGCGCGAGCAATGGTGCGCCAGAGAAGAGCATCGACCTCCTGCCCCATCGACGCGGTGTTGAGGATTGCCAGTGCGTCCGTGGAACGGCCTGCAACCGTCTCCGCGATGGCGAGCGACAACCTGATCTTGCGCTTCAGCGCCTCGTCCTTGAGCTCCTGCTCCAGTACTTGGAGCACTCCGACGGCCTCGAGGGCGAAGCGGTTGGCGATGTAGTACTGGGCCAGGTCGAGGCGAGCGATATCGCGCTGCTTGCCTTCCGCGCTGGCGGCATTGGCCTGCAGCACATCCTTGTGCTCGGTGAACAGGCCGTAGTCTTTCTGCTCCAATTGGGCGAGATCAACGAAACCGCCCCGCATGGCTTCGGTGATGCCATCGCCGAGCGTACGCGGACCATCGAATGCCGAAACGGTGAGGCCACCCGATGTGGATATGACCGCCAGCTCGCTTTCGAGCGCGACGTCGATGCCCGCGCTTTCCGGCTTGATCACCAGGCCATGGACACTGCGCAGTGCCGAGAAGTCGACATAGTCGAAGGAGCGGGTAACCCCACGTGCAGGAGGATAGGCGGTGACGATCTTGAGCATGTCGCCCACGACCGGGTCGCGGAAATCATGGACGCGACCGGGACGCGCCACATTGGCCACCATTTCGAAATCACCTTCGCTGTCGCGGCGGCGGCTGAGGTCAATCGGTTCGGTCGGCGTCAGCATGATATCGCCCAGCGACAGCACCCAGGCCATGCCCTCTGAGCCGAGCGTGGCGAGCCTGTCCTCGGACAGTTCGACGCGGACGACCTGCGTGTCCGCTGAGGCGAGCACTGCGAACTCGCTTGCCAGGGCATCGAACTCTTCGGAATGAGCCGGCGGCACGATGCCAGAGACCGTGTCGAACATCATCCAGACCGTGTCGCCGCGCCGGAACACGGCGGCCGGCGTATCCTGCTCGAACGGAAACACCACGCGTACGGTCGAACCAAGCACGCTCACGAAGGGCTCGATCGTCTTGGGTGCGGCGTCGGGGTAGAGTTTGTCGACCACGGGGTCCGTTGCGGCCGCCTGCGCCTCCGCATTGGCCTCCGCGGCAATGCCGTCGGCAAGGCTCGCAGCATTGAAGCTGGGCAGGCCCGAACCGGCAATGTCGATATCAAGGACGAACTGACGGGGTGTCGTCTCGTAAAAGCGCGGTTTGACACCCTCGGCAAGCTTGAGGGTGACGGTCGCCCCGTCAGGCGTAACCCCGCTTTCCACCGATGCAATCTCTGGCGGCAGGTCGATGGCAAGATCGCGCAGGTCGATGCCGACGGGCCATTCGAAGGCGATCAGCCCGGTATCGCCATCCTGGACGAAATCGCCAGTGGTGGGCACGGACCAGTCGAATTGCACGCGCATGAAGGTCGGATTGCGGCCAATGCGAACGCTGGCCTGCGGGTTGAACTCGGTCACCCCGGCGGCTTTGCGTTCCTGCTCGGCGCGGATTGCAGCCAGACGCGCACGCTCGGCAAGCTCATCCACCACCTCCTGCGGCAGCGCCGGCGGCATGCCCTGCCAGGAGGTCGGCAGCAGATCGATGAAGAGCTTCTCGCCGGCCTCGATGCGATTGAAGCTGAAAGCGGACCGCAGGCCCATGCGCAGCCCCATCCCATCGGGATCGACACGGGCGACCGACAGATAGTCCGGCATGGTGGTGCCGACATCAGGCAGGATCACTGCGACCTTCTCGTCGAACTCGATCGAGAGGACGCCGTTTTCGATGCGCATGGCATAGGCAGGCAGGCTGTCACGCCCCGGGAAGCTAAGGATCAGCCGGCCATAGCCTTGTTCCTGGGTGGCAAAGAGCTGCCCCTGCTGCTGCGCAAAAACGGGCGTCGCGAGGCCCAGCGCTGCAACGACAGCGCATAGAGCCAAGGCCCGTTTGGCTTTCAGCCATCCAGCCATGATCGCTGTCTTCACCGGCTTCTGCCCGCCCGACGCAATGCGCGCGCATGCAGTGGCCGTATTCTGGGCCGGCAGTACGCGCAGGGTTACAACACTCTAAGTGCTGGCACCCTAGCGACCCAGGCTTAACGCCCGATTACCCCAGTCGTGACTTATTGACCGACAATCTGCGGCAAGGCGGCCAGATCGTCCGGCGTCATCTCTGTGGCAGGCTGGTCCGACAGGGCAGCCATCTTGACCGTCAATTCCTGCGCACGAGCCGCTTCCATCTCCGCCAATATCGGCGCCATCTTGCGTGGGCTCATCAACTTGGCGACCTGCAGCAGCACCGCCATGTCGAGATTGTTGAAGATGTTGGCCGCATCTTTTGGCTTCATGGTTTCGTACATGGCGACAATGCCGGCGAACTGACCGCTCTCCATCTCCTGGCGCTGATCGACCAGAGTTGAAATCTGCGCTTCCAGCGCCGCAAGCGTCGCCGCCCGCTCCTCGATACGCTTTTCGGCAGCATCGACGATCGAAGCGCGCAGGGCGAGATCCTGTTCATACTGCTCAAGCTGAGTGCGGCGCGTTGCCAGGCGTTCGAGCAGTTGCTGTTCGCTGAGCGTTGTGCCGTCGGCAGTGATCAGCGGCACCGAGCCACCCTTGCCGTCGATCTCGACCGGCACGGCATCGCCCGACGGCAGGCAGTCGGTCATCGATTCCGCAAATGTAGGCTCCGGTGCGGGAGCCGGCGCGGCTTCCGTCGTCTCCGCAGAAGCCGCTTCCCCATGACCGTCACCGGCCACCTGGGCGCCGGCGGCCATCACGACGGCACCGTCTTCCTGGATGGTCGCATCGGCCTCGATGCAATAGGTGCCGCTGGTGGATACTGCGACCGGCGTCGCTGGATGCTCGGCAGCGGCTTCACCTTCGGTGGCCGCAGGCGCGGCCGCTTCGGCGGCAGGGGCGCCATGCCCGCCGCCCGGAGCAGCTCCAGCCTCGGGCGCCGTCTGCGGCGCCAGCGTTGGTGCGGGATCGGCGAGAGTGGGACTGGTGTCCTCCATCGTCGCTTCATTAGGCAAAGTAGGGTCGCCGCCCGCTTCCGCTCCCTCGGCAGGAGCAGCCGGCGTTCCGCCCGCTGCACGCGCCACGGTCACGCCCGTCAGTGCGTAGCCGCCATTGGTCACAAGACCGACGGTCTTGAGCACCAGCAGGGCTGCAACAGCCAGGATGACAACAGGCAGCAGGCGAATATTCTTCACGCGGCGGCTCCCCGGGTGCGGACGCGTGCCGAAAGCTGCTCCAGGGCCGACTGTACCTTGTTG
Organism: Devosia lacusdianchii; assembly: GCF_022429625.1. Lineage (NCBI taxonomy): Bacteria > Pseudomonadati > Pseudomonadota > Alphaproteobacteria > Hyphomicrobiales > Devosiaceae > Devosia > Devosia lacusdianchii. Next base: position 2,594,920 of record NZ_CP092483.1, read on the forward strand.
GGCTGCTCGACCGGCTCGATAGCCTGGCTATGCCGCGCAACGCTGGTGATCTTGGCGATGCGCTCCATCAGCACAGTGCCCGCATTGACGTGGTTGGCCAGTTCAATGCCGAAGCGCTCGGCTTCTTCGAGGCGCGAATTGAGCGACAGATCAGCCTCGACGGCGGTCTGCTTGAGTTCCTTGATCGCCTGATTGGCAAGATTGGTCGCGCCGACCAGATCGGCGACCATCTGCCGAAGCACGTCCTTGTCGGCATGCAGGCGCTTGAGGCGCTGGTTGAGCAGAATGCAATATCCAATTGTCATCGCCAGCAGAACGGCAACGGCACTCTCTATGAACAGGCCAAGGGGCAAACCGAACATCATCGTCCTTCCAGTGTTTCGTCTATCGCCTCGAAGGCCGCCATGGTGACCTTGGGAGGATTGAGCGGGCGCGTGACCCGCACCGATACGTTGTCGCCGATATGGCCCATAATGGCCTCGGTGAGCTCGACATCGCCGCAGCGTAGCCGCACCGGATCGGCCGGCGCGCGGTCGAACATCACGGTGTCGCCGGGCTTCATGGCAAGCATGCGCGAAAGCGGCAGATCCTGCTCGTGCAGCACCGCCTCGATCTCGACATCGGCAGAGTAAATCTCGGTGGCTAGGTGCCCCTCCCAGATCGGGTCGCGGCCGAACTTCTCACCCATGAACATCTGCAGGAGTTGTTCACGGATGGGTTCGATCGTGGCGTAGGGCAAGAGGATCTCGACCTTGCCGCCGCGATCATCCATTTCGATGCGCAGTTCGATCAGGATCGCCGCATTACCGGGACGCGAGATCGCTGCGAAGCGCGGATTGGTCTCCATGCGCTCGAGCTTGAAATTGACCTGCGTCACCGGCTCGAAGGCGCGGTGGGTGTCTTCGAGGATGACCTCGATCATCCGGCGGGCCAGCGCCATCTCGATCGTCGTATAGGGGCGACCCTCGACGCGGATATTGCCGCCGATGCGACGACCGCCGAGCAGCACGTCGATCATCGAATAGATGAGACTGGAATCGACCGTCAGCAGGCCGTAATTCTCCCACTCCTCGGCCCGGATGACCGAAAGAATTGCCGGCAGAGGAATGGAATTGAGATAGTCGCCGAACAGCACCGACGAGATCGAGTCCATGGTGACTTCGACATTGTCGGAGGTGAAATTGCGCAGCGAAGTCGTCGCCAACCGCACCAGGCGGTCGAAGACGATTTCGAGCATCGGCAGGCGCTCGTAGCTGACTAGCGCTGAATTGATCAGCGCCTGGACGCCGGTCAACTCGACATTGCTGCCGACGCTCGCATCGAAGCCGAGCAGGCTATCGATTTCGTCCTGGTTGAGGACGCGGTCAGCGCCGCCCTCTTCGCTGTCATTGCCTTCGAGCATGGCCGCCCATTCGGCAGCGGCCTCGGCAGCCTTCTCTTCTTCGGTCTGCTCAGGTGCGGCGTCGAGCGGTACGACGGCGTCGTCGAGCCCCCAATCCTCGCTCAGTTTGTCCTGGTCGCTGGGACCTGCCATCACTGCACCAGAATTTCTTTGAACAGGACGGATTCGACGCGCGAGGGATAGATCGCGACATTGACGCGTCGCAGCAGCTCTTCCTTAAGCCGATAGACGCCGGCGGAACCCTCGAGATCCGACTTGCGCAGCTCGCGCAGATAGACCTGGAACGCGTCGACCACCTTCGCCATGCGCGGTTGGATTTCCACCATCATCTCCTCATTGGCCACTTCGAGCGCAACGGTGAGCTTCATCACTGCGTTACCACTACCCTCATTGTTGAGGTTGATGATCATGGGCGGCAGATTGAAGATAAAGGTGTGCGGCGCCTCGATGACGGCGCCGTGCTCGTCGGTAGCAGCGGCAGCATGTTCGGCCTCGGCCGTACCTGACGACAGGAAGAAGTAGAGCCCTGCGCCACCGAGCAGCACAACGACCGCCGCGGCTCCAATGATGATGAAGAGCTTCGGTATCCCCTTCTTGGGGGCGGCGCCTTCTTCGATATCTGCCTCAGAGGCCATGCCAACCTGCCAAACACAAGGAATTCCGGGCGATTCCGGCTCTTCGTCCAGCTAAGCGCTCGATGGTTAACGATTGGTTACAAATCGGCGCCATGCGGCAGAATTTGCCGGGCAGCTTTTGCCGCATATGGAAAGGATGGACTGGCAGGGTTCACCCATTCAAACCTCTATCTATCTGATTTTATTAAATTTATCGGCTTGGCATGGTTTCTGCAATGTTAACGGCGGGACCATCGGCTTGGGGAAGCAGTTGGTACCGGGGACGTAAACACCGGGGATCAGCGATGATCGAAAATGCGCAACTGATCGGCCTTTCGCGGCAGATAGCGCTACAGCGCCAGATGGATGTGGTGGCCAACAACATGGCCAACATCAACACGACCGGCTTCAAGTCCGAGAACATCCTGTTCGAGGAATATGTGATGCCGGTGGCGCGCGATCAGGACTTCCCCCGCCTCGACCAGCCCCTCTCCTACGTTCAGGACTGGGCCACCACACATGATCTTTCCGGCGGCGCCATGGTGCAGACCGGCAGCGAGCTCGATGTCGGCCTCAACGGCCAGGGCTTCTTCGCCATCCAGACCCCGGCGGGCGACCGCTGGACCAAATCCGGTTCATTCGAACTCAGCGCCAATGGCACCCTGGTCGATCTCAACGGCAATCCGGTCCTCGGCGAAGGTGGCCCGATCCAGTTCGGCCCCGAGGAAAGCGGTATCCTGATCGCCGCCGATGGCTCGGTCAGTTCGAGCGCCGGCGCCAAGGGCCGCCTACGCCTGGTCGAATTCGACAATCCCCAGGAACTGGCCCGCGAAGGCAGCAACCTGTTCTCAGGCGGCACCCCGGTCGCGGCCACTAATACCCGCGTCATGCAGGGTTTCATCGAAAAATCCAACGTCTCGGGCGTTTCCGAGATGGTCGAAATGATCCGCGTGCAGCGCGCTTACGAGTCGGCCGCAAGCCTGGCGCAGAAGCAGGACGAACTGCGCCGCTCCGCCATCCAGCGCCTCGGCGATATGAGCGCCTAACCTGAGGAAAATGCCATGAAAGCCCTCTACATCGCATCGACCGGCATGAGCGCTCAGGAACGCAACGTCGAAGTCATTTCCAACAATATCGCCAACATGCGGACGACCGGCTTCAAGCGCCAGCGCGCCGAGTTCGAGGACCTGCTTTACCAGCAGATCACCCGCGCCGGCTCGCAGACGTCCGATCAGGGCACCATGATCCCGGCAGGCCTCGAAATCGGTTCAGGCGTGCGCACCGTCTCCACCCCGCGCGTGATGAGCCAGGGCAACGTCAACCTCACCGAACGCGAACTCGACGTCGCCATCCGCGGCGAGGGTTTCCTGATGGTGCAACTGCCCGACGGCCGCACGGCCTATACCCGCGACGGCTCGCTCGAACGCTCGGCCGATGGCCAGATCGTCAATTCGCAGGGCTACCCGATCGATCCGGGCATCACCATCCCCGGCAATGCCACCGCGGTCGCGATCTCGCCCGACGGGCTGGTCTCCGCCTATATCGACAACGAAGCCACGCCCACCCAGCTCGGACAGCTCCAGCTTGCCCGCTTCGTCAACAAGTCGGGCCTGGAATCGCTGGGCGACAATCTCTTCATCGAGACGGCGGCCAGCGGTCCGGCGCAGGTGGGCGTGCCCAATGCCGAAGGCACCGGCAACCTACTGCAGAACTACCTGGAAATGGCCAACGTCAATTCCGTGACCGAAATCGCCGACCTCATCGCCGCCCAGCGCGCCTACGAAATGAACGCCCGCGTCATTTCCGGCGCTGACGAGATGATGCAGTCCACCAGCCAGCTGCGCTAACAGGAGTACGGTAGATGATCGCTCGATCCCCACTTGCCGCCCTGGCCACTCTGGTTCTCTGCGGCACTGCCCTCGCTGCGCCGGTCCTCAAGGCCGATATCGTCGTCACCGCCTCAGTGGTGACCGTGGGCGATATGTTCGACGATGCTGGTCTTGCGGCAGAGGACGCCCTGTTCCGTGCACCCAAGCCCGGCACCAGCGGTGTCGTCAGCCTCGCCGATGTGCAGAGCGCGGCCGCCCGCGCCGGCCTCCAAGCGTTCGAAAGCAATGGCCTTGGCTCCGTGCGGGTTACCCGCTCCGCCACCATCGTCGACCAGGCCTTTCTGACCGACCTGATCTCGGCCGACCTTGCCGCCCGCGGCATCCTCAGCCAGGGCATGAGCGCCAACACCGCCTTCACCACGCCAATCACCCCGGTTAACGCCGAAGTCGTCGTCCAGCCGGCAAGCATCATCAGCATGCGCTACCTGCCCGGCAACGGCGCCTTCTCGGCCCGCATCGCCATCGCTGGTGTCGATCAGCCGCTGGACGTGGCTGGCAGCATCGAGTTGATGATCGACGCCCCCCACCTCACGGGCAGCTTTCCGGCCGGGACGGTATTGGCCGCCGAGAACATCGAAATGCGCCCGGTCTCGCTCCGCTTCGCCGAGAGCACCGGGATTGCCAGAATCGAAGACGTCGTCGGCAAGGCGCTCACCCGTCAGAGCCGCGACGGCATGATGCTGAAGCCAAGCGATGTCACCGCGCCGCTGACAGTCGCCAAGAACGACCTCGTGACCATCTACTTCCGCAAGGGTCCGATGACCCTCACAGTCAAGGGCCAGGCGATCACCGGCGGCACCACCGGCGCGCCGCTCCAGGTCCTCAACCTCATGTCCAAGCGCGTCATCAGCGCCATCGCCCTTGCCCCCGGCGCAGTCGAAGTGAGCACCGATCCGCTCGCTCTCGCCGGCCTCTAAGCCTTCAGGAGACCAGACCAATGAACCTCATCAAGCTCGCAACCCTCCTGACGCTCACGGCCACGCTCGCCGGCTGCAACACGATGGATCGCCTCGCCAATGTGGGTAATGCGCCGCCGCTGACCGCCATCGTCGACCCGACGACGACCGCCGGCTACCAGCCGGTCAACATGCCGATGCCGCCAGCCATCGCCGACACCTACCAGCCTAACTCGCTCTATCGCACCTCAGCCCGCGGCTTCTTCAAGGACGAACGTGCTCACCGCATCGGCGATATCCTGACCGTCATCGTGACCATCGACGACAGCGCCAAGATGGCCAACACTACCGCCAGCGGCCGCACCGCCAGCAACTCGGCCGGCATGGGCGGTATCCTCGGCAACGCCATCGACACCGCTACCGGCGGCGCCATCGATCCATCCGCGGCGGTGGATTTCACCTCGGGCATGCAGAACAAGGGCAATGGTTCGGTCAATCGCTCGGAAAGCCTCGAAACGTCTGTCGCCGCCGTAGTCACCCAGGTCCTGCCTAATGGCAATCTGGTGATCGAGGGTCGGCAGGAAGTGCGGGTGAACTTCGAGGTCCGCGACCTTATCGTGGCCGGCATCGTCCGCCCGTCCGACATCCAGGCCAACAACACCATTCCCTCGTCCAAGATCGCCGAAGCCCGCATCTCCTACGGCGGCCGTGGCCAGATCACCGAAGTCCAGCAGCCGCGCTACGGCCAGCAGGTCATGGACGCCATCCTGCCCTTCTAATCCCCTCAGTTTCCTCGCTGCGCATTCCCCCAATGGTGCAGCGAGGCCTCCCGGCAGAGGCCAGAAGGCCCTGCCCGGTCGGCTCCAGAACAGAACCGACCTCTCCGGAGGCGCAGTCCCCCGGCTGCGCCTCTTCCCCTTTTTGAAGGTAATTGTTAGGCGCGGCGGGTTGCCTCCTGCTCGGCATCGACCGCGGGCAGGATCGCGATATCCTTGATGAAACGGTGCAGCACGCGATTGAACATGACGGCCTGCTCCCAGAATGGCGCGTGAGCGGCCCCCTCGATGAACTGGCAGCGCTCTTCCCAGAGCCATTCGTAGTCCAGATGCTCAATATAGCTGCGGCGCACAATCGGATCGTCGGCACCGTTGATCATCGCGATGGGTAGGTCTGCCGTCTCGACGAACCGCTTCTGATCCACGCCGTCACCGCGCAGCATGCTGCGCAGGAAATTGGCGCGCAGTTTGCCGTCGCTGCGCTTTATGGCCTCGATGAATGCCGGCGTGCCGCTTTCGCCAAAGCAAAGGTGCAGATAGCGCTCGACATCGCGCGGCGTGAACACTTCCTTGGACGCCAGCAACATATCCCAGCGCGCGTGAAAGCCGCGCAGGCTGGCGATGGCACCCCGACCTATCGGCGGTGTGCCCGTCAATGCGAGGCCGGCAATATCGGATCGCCGACTGGCCATTTCGATGGCAATGTGACCGCCAAGCGACCAGCCGAAAACGATGGGCCGCGTCAACGACAAAGCATCCACCACATCCGAGACGACTGCGGCCATGCCCTCGATCGCATAGGTCGTCTCGGGATGCGTGGCATTGTCGGACTGGCCGTGCCCTGGCAGATCGATGGCGATCAGTCGATAGATTTCGCCCAGCACACCATCGAACTGGCGCGCAAAAACGTCTTTGGAACAGCCCGAGCCATGCAGAAGCAGCACCGGCGTACCCGCGCTTTTTGATTCTCGCACAGCGATTTCCATCGCAGGTGTGCGAACCCTAAACTCTGATGTGGACATATCGCGCTGCCGCTGATGATACTTCCGCCAGCATAGCCTGGAGTGCCTAAGGCCCAGTGTGTGCGGCTAGTTAACGATAGGTGGAGCGAACCCGTGGAATTGATCGCAGATCTTGTCGTGACCGTGGTGAGCATCGCCATCCTGGCGCAGCACGTTTGGGCGCTCCGTGGGCACTTTGCGTCCGAGACAATGGCCAACGGTGCCCGGGTAACATCCGCCGCTGCCCTGCTGACTTGCGCCTGCCTGTTGCTGCTGGTCTGGACACACAGCCAGCCGATCTGGGCGCAAGTCGTTGGCGTATTGATCGAACTCGGCAGTTTGGCGCTATTCTGGGCTGCGATCAAAGCCTCGCGAACAGCCCGCCTGCGCTTTGCCTTCGACGATCAGCCACCGCATTCGCTGGTGACCATCGGACCGTACCAATATGTGCGGCACCCGTTCTACACGTCCTATCTGCTATTCTGGATCGGCTGGGCGATCGCCACCTGGTCGCTATGGTCGGTGCTACCGCTAATCATCGTCGCCACGCTCTATGTGCTGGCGGCGCGCATGGAGGAGCGCCTGTTCGCGACGACGGCGCTGGCCGACGAATACGCCGCCTATCGGCAGCGTGCCGGGCTGTTCTGGCCCCGGCGATTGGGCTGAGCGTTACCTGGTCTCTTCCCTGCGCCGGGCGACGATGAAGTCGCGTCCCCCTGGCAATTTAGCGCCATTGGGCTTGTCGGGATCGACCACCCGCCAGAACGGTATGGCCTGCTTTCCGGCAGCGTGGTCCGTCACCGACTTGGCCGCGACAATCTTGATCATGCGCTGCGTGGTGACCGGGCAAGTCGCCTCGGCACCGTACTGGTCCGCCAGCCTTTGCCGCAACTCGGCCAGCGAGCGCGTCTCCCCGGGTGGAACCGCGTGCATCTGTGCTGCGATGGCCTCGGCGCTGGGCATCAGCATGGCCTGATCCACCATCACCCCGCCAACGCTATGGGGTCTGTTCTTGATGTAGCTGTCGTCGACCATGGCTTCCTCCGTCGGCAAGATGGGCCCTGAAGTGGTGTCCCGCTTGATCGGATTTGCGCTCACTCTTGCCCATCGCGCCGGGCTGTGAAAGACAAATCGGGCAATAGCGGAGTCTGCCATGTCCTTCCAGAAACTCGACGATCTCGGCCGCAAACTCGAAGCGCTGGAGCATGCGCTGTCCATTCTTGGCGCCGACGAGGCCACCCACATGGCGGTTGGCGGTGGCGACAAGCGGGCCGAGGCCATGTCGAACCTGGCCGGCATGTATCACGCCCAGGCCACTGCCCCCGAGATCGCCGACTGGATCGACGCGGCCAAGCCCGAAAGCGACGACCAGAAGCTGGCGTTGGCCGAATTCAAGCGCCAATACATCAACGCGACCTGCCTGCCGACAGAATTCGTCGAACGCCGCACCGCCGCGACCATGCGCTCCGAACAGCTCTGGCGCGAGTTGCGGGCCAAGGGCGACTGGGACAGTTTCCTGCCGGCGCTCGAGGGCGTCATCGCACTGGTACGGGAGGAGGCACAATTGCGCGCCGATGCGCTGAAGCTCGCTCCCTACGACGCACTGATGGAACAATACGATCCCGGCAACCGCACCGCCGATCTGGATGGGGTGTTCGGCGATCTCAAGAGCTTCCTCAAGGGCTTCGTACCGGAGGCGCTCAACGCGCAGGAACGCCGCCTCGCCAAGCGCACGCGCAAGGCATTGAGCGGCCCCTACCCGATCGAAAAGCAGCGCGAACTGGGCCTCGCTGCCATGCGCGCTGTCGGCTTCGATTTCACCCATGGTTCGCTTGCCGTGTCGCATCACCCCTTCTGTGGCGGCGTGCCGACAGACGTGCGCATGACCACGCGCTACCGCACCGACGAGTTCCTGTCATCGCTGATGGGCGTGCTGCACGAAACCGGCCATGCGCTTTATGAGCAGGGCCTGCCCAAGGAGTGGTCGCATTGGCCGCTGGGCAAGGCGCGCGGCATGGGCATTCACGAAAGCCAGAGCCTATTCGTCGAGATGCAACTCGCCCGCAGCCCCGAATTCTGGGAATTCGCCTTGCCGCTGGTGCATCTGCACCTTGGCGAGGACGCCATTCCCGGCTGGGATATCGCCGACATCCTCAATGAAGTGAACTACGTCGAGCGCGGCTACATCCGCGTCGATGCTGACGAGGTCACCTACCCGCTCCACGTCATCCTGCGCTACGAACTGGAGCAGGAGCTGGTCAACGGCAAACTCGAGGCCAGCCAGATTCCGGACGCCTGGGATGCCAAGATGACCGAATATCTCGGCATCTCCACCATCAACGACCCCAAGGACGGCCCGATGCAGGACGTGCATTGGCCGGCCGGCGCGTTCGGCTACTTCCCCAGCTATACGCTGGGCGCCATGATCGCCGCGCAGCAATGGGCCGCGCTGGAGAAGGCGCAGCCGGGTGTCCGCGACGATATTCGCAAGGGCGAGTTCGGCGGCGTCAACCAATGGCGCAACGACAACATCTGGACCCAGGGCTCCCGCTGGTCGACGCCGGACCTGATCACCAAGGCGACCGGCGAACCGCTGAACGCGGACTTCTTCAAGGCGCATTTGAACAAGCGGTATCTGGGGTAATTGGCCAGAATCGCCAACAAGTTAGACGGAAGATCGGAATCAGTTTCCGACGCGACCAAACATCGAGATGTCGTCATCACCCGGCTTGTCCGCGTGATCCATCTCTCCAGGCACGGGAGCGGATGGATTCCCAAGACAAGCCGGGCAATGACGACGGCGGAACGCGCGTTCGACAATACCCAAACTTGACATCCACGCCTCCATCCCTATCTTCCGGCCATCCGCAGCACTGACCGGACGGTACCCATGGACTCCACGCTGAACGACTGCCTCGCCCGCATCGCTCACCTGGAATCCGTCCATGCCCGCCTCCGTCACGCTGCACCAGCTCTCCTATTCCACACCTGACAACCAGCCGCTTTTCGCCAAGCTCGACCTGTCGTTCGGCAACGAACGCACCGGCCTGATCGGCCGCAACGGCACCGGCAAGTCCAGCCTGCTCCGCATTATTGCTGGAATCGCAGCCCCCGCCTCTGGGTCTGTTGCGATCAGCGGCACCGTCGGCATGCTGACCCAGATCGTGCAGGTAGGCGCCGGCGAAACGGTGGCCGACCATCTCGGTATTGCCGATGAGCTCGACCGGCTCGACCGCATGGAACAGGGACTCGGCACCGCCGACGACGCAGCCGAAGCCGACTGGACCCTTCCTGCCCGGATCGAAACCGCCCTCTCCGAGGTCGGGCTGCCGGCTTACGAACCCGGTCGCCCACTCGATACGCTCAGCGGTGGTCAGCGTACGCGCCTGGCCCTGGCCAGGCTGATGCTGCAAGCGCCTGACATCATCCTGCTCGATGAGCCGACCAACAATCTCGACACCGACGGTCGCGCGGCGGTTGTCGGAATGCTGCATCGCTGGAAGGGCGCGGCCATCGTGGTGAGCCATGATCGCGCCCTGCTGCGCGAGATGGACGCCATCGTCGAACTGACCACCCTTGGCGCCACCAGCTATGGCGGCAACTGGGACCATTATGCAGAGCGCAAGGCGCTAGAGCTGGCAGCCGCAGAGCACGATCTATCGAGCGCAGAGCGAAAGGTCGCCGAGATCGACCGCAAAATCCAGGCCGTCGCCGAGCGCAAGGCGCGCAAGGACGGGGCCGGCAAACGCAAAGCCGCCAAGGGCGACATACCGAAGATCCTGCTGGGCGGCATGAAGGACAATTCCGAAAAAACCAGCGGCGAGAATGCGCGCCTGGCCAATCGGTTGCGCAGCGATGCAGCCGAACTGGCCAGCGAGGCGCGGGCCAAGGTAGAAATCCTGACGCCGCTCTCGGTCAAGCTGGCGCCGACGAACCTCCCGGCTGGCCGCAGCGTCTTGCAGGTCGATTCGCTGACAGGTGGCCCGGAGGGCATCGCGCCAGTGATTCGAGACCTGTCGTTTCGCCTTGATGGACCGGAGCGCGTGGCCATCACGGGCCCTAATGGGTCAGGCAAAACCACCCTGCTTCGCCTGCTCACCGGCATTCTGCCAGCCCAAAGCGGCACGGCGCGTATCCTCGTGCCCTATGCGCTGCTGGACCAGACCGTCAGCCTGCTCGATCCGACACTCAGCATTCGCGATAATTTTCGTGCGCTCAACCCGGAGGCCGATGAAAATACCGGCCGCTCAGCGCTGGCCCGTTTCATGTTCCGCGCCGATGCGGCGCTGCAGATCGTGGGAACTTTGAGCGGCGGTGAAATGTTGCGGGCGGGTCTGGCCTGCACCATTGGCGGCAATAATCCCCCGCAATTGCTCATCCTCGACGAACCCACCAACCACTTGGATATCCAGGCAATTGAGCAAGTCGAGGCCGGTTTGCGGGGCTTTGACGGCGCGCTGCTCGTGGTCAGCCACGATGCCGATTTCCTTGCAGCGATCGGCATCGAGCGGGTGATCGAGCTGGGAGACAGCTAGATACCCTGTGGCCTCATGGTGAGTATGTGGAACCACGAGGCGTGGCAGGCAGCCTCCACTCGCTCGACCTCGTGGTGCGACAAGCTCACCATGAGGTCTCAGGAGGGGCGTGCGAGAAAATGAAGGTTCTTTGATGATGAACGGATTCTGAATTCGGAGTTCAGGCCCGGTTCCGGCTCACCTGTCTAAACCAACAGTCATCGGCAAGAAGCGCTCGGAGGGAGCGCAGCCAAACAGGAGAGACCAAATGAAGCGCATCGTCATCACCACCGCCATCGCCGCCGTTCTCGCCATCACCGCAGCCCCTGCTTTCGCCGCTGGCATCTATGTCAACCAGTTCGGCTTCGGCAACCAGGTCGGCGGCCAGCAGGTCGGCTCGGGCAACACCATCGGCGTCGATCAGAACGGCGTCTGGAACGACACCATCGTCCAGCAGTTCGGCAACGGCAACACCGGCGCTGTCGGCCAGCACGGCTTCAACAACGGCGCTGACGTCTGGCAGCAGGGCAACGGCAACGCCGCCGGTGTCGGCCAGTTCGGTTCCAACCACAATGCAGTCCTGACCCAGGACGGTAACGGCAACGTCGCAGCCGGTGTCCAGGTCGGCAACAACTGCAATGCCAACGTGAACCAGGCCGGTTCGGGCAATGTCACTGCCTTCGTCCAGGCTTGCCCCTGAGCGGTTCTGACGTGAACTGCGGATGGCCGGAAGGGCACTCCCCTTCCGGCTCATCGCTCATAGATAGCCCACTCCAGGAGGACCAGATGACCACTACGACCCGTATCAGCACCATCGCCCTGCTCGGCTTCGGCCTTGCGGCAATCGCCGCCACGTCAAGCATTGCCAATGCCAGCACAACGGATGGCTGCGGCTTCGTCACCAGCACCCAGAACGGCATGCTCGTCATTGAAGGCGCGGTGCTCAGCCCCGTTGCACTCGACGGCTCCTACCAGTTCAGCATCCAGAGCTCGGGCGGCGGCGGCAGCAACAATATCAGCCAGGGCGGCTATTTTACCGCCGCGGCCAACCAGCAGACCGCGCTCGGCAAGGTGATGATCAATGCCGGCTCCAACTACAAGGTCGACTTCAAGGTCACCGCCAATGGCAAGACACTTGATTGCGACCAGGAGATTGCGAGCCTGCGTTGAAACCGAGAAACTCAAGCGGCTGAAGGGGCTCCAGGCGACTGGGGCCCCTTTTTCTTATTGCGCTGCTGCGCCACCGACCGTCACCACCCGGCTCGTCCGGGTGGTCCATTCTTTGCGCGGCCTGGATTGCCCGGACGAGCCGGGCAATGACGACGAAACGAGAATCCGGAACGCTGCAACAAATTTTCGTCAGTGAACGAATTCTGAATGCCCGGCTCCGGATCGGTTCAGTCACCCGCTCCTATTGTCAGGTCATCGGCTGGAACACCCCAGCAACTCAATGAACCAGAACCCAATAGGAGAGACGCCATGACCACCAAGTTCACCAAGACCTTCGTCGCCGCTTTCGCCGCCGCCGTCATCGGCGTCGCCAGCCTCGCCGCCCCCGCAATGGCCGCCGGCCAGGTTTCCGTCAGCTACACCCCGACCGACCCGGATGAAGCACAGGCCCTGGGCCTTGGCCTCGGCCTGTTCTCCCTGATGCAGGGCATGAATGCCACCGGCGCCAATGTCAGCCAGAACGGCAACGGCAACTCTGCCGGCGGCAGCCAGAATGGCTCGGGCAACAATGGCGTGATCTTCCAGGAAGGCAACGGCCACACCGGCACCGTCAATCAGAACGGCAACAACAACAGCTGCGGCCTGTTCCAGTTCGGCGAAAACACCAACGCCTCCTGCGACCAGAACGGCAACGGCCAGTCCAGCGTCACCGGCGTGTTCGGCTTCTAAGCTCATCCACCGCACAGAAGATACAGACGGGGCCATTGGCCCCGTTTCCGTTTTGGGCCCGCCTCGCCGGGTGCGCCGCGCTATGGTACACGGACCTAGTACTGAATAGAGCGACGCAATTGCCAACTAAAGGTTCCGCCCGTCACCCTCGGCTGCGCCATCCCGGAGCGCGGTCATGACCGCGGCTTTCACCAGATTTGGCCGGCCTGCGGTGGTGGCGATCTGGCTACTGGCCCTGCTGGCAATGGCCGGCGTGACGCTGCAAACCAGCCTGCGCACGCTTACGGCCGAGGTCGAGACCACCGGCGAAACGCTGCATCGGCTGATCTCCCAACGCGCCGCACAAAATGCCGCCCACATGACCAGCCTGATCGCCCTGGCATCGGCCAGCGAGCCATCACCACTCATCGCTTTCCGGCAGGTCGCGACCAGCATCGCCCAGTTCTACCCCCATATTTCGGCGGTCGTACTGGCCGACATCGCAACCGGGATGCCGTTGGCAAAGGTGCCCGATACGGCTGATGCCGCTGCCGTGGCGCCATTCGTCGCCAGCGTTGCCCAACAGCGCCAGGGCGAGTTGCGCAGCTATGTGGAACCAAGCGGACCGGACCGCTATTGGCTGGCCAAGCGAACACCGCGCGGTGACATGGGCCTGTTGGTCGAGATCGATCCCCGACTACTGCTTGAGGTTGCCGACCGCCCGGCCTGGGCCAGCCTGACGCTCTCGCTTTCCGGGCAGCCAATCCTGCAGCATGTCGCGGACGGCACGAGCGCACCCGATTGGTTGCCCCTCTTGAGCTTCAGCAAGACCGTCGAAGCCGACGGTCAGCCATTGATCCTGAGGGTGGAGCGCCGCCCGGCATTGGCCGAACTGCTGCCGCCCCTGCCGCTACTGGTATTCGCGGCCGCAACGCTTGCAGCGCTGCTGGCGCTGCATTTCGTTCTGGCCCAGATCGCCAGCACCCGCGCGGCGCAGGCTCTGGCTGGGGAGGCCGAGGAACGCGCCCTGCTGCGCGAGCGTGAAGTCCGACTGGCCCACGCTTCCCGGGTCAACAGCCTTGGGGAACTGGCCTCTGGCATTGTCCACGAATTGACCCAACCGTTGACGGCTCTGCTGAGCCAGAGCCAGGCCGCCTTGCGGCTGGCCGACAAAGCGGAAAACACCTCACAGATGACGCGCGCACTCGAGGCCAATGTGCGCGAGGCACGCCGCGCCGGCACCATTCTCGAGCGCATGCGGGCCTATGCGAGCAACAAGCCGCCTGCCCTGACGCCGGTCGATGCCAATGCGGTCGTCCGTGATATCGCTGAACTGCTCCGCGCCGATCTCCACAAACGCGGCATTCGCCTCAACCTCGAACTCCGCACCGAACCGGTGGTCATCCAGGCCGATCACATTGCTTTGCAACAGGTGCTCCACAACCTGATCAAGAACGCCGCCGAAGCCATTGCCGGAAGCGAGCATGCCGGTCCCATCATCACCTTGAAGACCGAAATGGACACGACAACGGGCACCATTACCGTGAACGACAACGGCCCAGGCCTCGACGAAGCCACGATGGCAAAGCTGTTCGAGCCGTTCTTCTCGACCAAACCCGACGGCATGGGATTGGGGCTTTCGATCTGCCGAACCCTGATGGAGCATATGGACGGCACGGTCACGATGCACAATCGACCCGAGGGCGGCGCGAGCTTTGCGGTGACGCTGCCGAGCGCGGTGACGCCGTGACCGCCGAACCTGTCTACCTTGTCGATGATGACGACGCCGTGCGGGAAGCCATTACGCTGCTGCTGTCGACCTATGGGCTGACCGTTGAGAGCTATGCCAGTGCGGTAACATTCCTGGCCCATCTCGATATCGAGCGGCCGGGCGTGCTGCTCGTGGACCTTCGCATGCCGGCGATCACCGGCCTGCAATTGCTTGATCGGCTGGCCGAACGCGGCGTGGATTGGCCGGTCGTGATGATGACAGGTCATGGTGACGTCAATGCCTGCCGCCGCGCCTTCAAGGCCGGAGTGGAGGACTTCCTGACCAAGCCGGTGGATGAGCAGGTGCTCGTGGACACCCTCCATGCCGGATTTGCGGCGCTCAACACCATCCGGGCCCGGCATGAAGCCCGGGCGCTGCTGGCAAGCCTAACCCCGCGGGAGCGGGAAGTGCTCGAAATGGCCACGCAGGGCTGGGCCAGCAAGGAGATTGCCACCGCGCTCGGCGTGTCCATCCGGACCATCGACGCCCATCGCGCCCACATTGCCGAGAAACTTGGCACCAGCTCGCTGGCCGAACAGGTTCGCCTGCTGCTGGCATAGGTAGCGCTACCGAGGCGCCCCGGTGGGTCTGCCAATTCAGCGCGATCATCGGGAATTCTAGATTGGGATTCAGGGAGCCACGAGGCTTCTGCGCATCCAGATCAATCCAAGGATACCCACATGACCAAGCGTCTGCTGATCGCTGCCACCACCGTCTTCGCCATGACCGCTGCCGCCTCGGCTGCCGTTCTCGAAGAAAAGAACATGAGCCTCGACATCGCCCTGGACATGGCCCAGGCGGCCGTGACCGCCTGCGCTGCCGACAACTACAATGTCGCGGCGGCCGTCGTCGATCGTGCCGGTATCGTGCGGGCGCTGCTGCGCGCCGACAATGCCGGCCCGCACACCGCTAATGCCGCGACCGCTAAGGCCTACACCTCGGCCTCTTCGCGCCAGCCCACCAGCGCCATGGCCGAAACCGTGCAGAACAACCCTGCCGCAGCCCAGCTCGTTGGCATTGAAGGTTTCCTCGTGCTGGCCGGCGGCGTGCCAGTAAAAGTGGGCGACGCGACCATCGGCGCCATCGGCGTCGGCGGCGCACCCGGCGGCCACCTTGACGAAGCCTGCGCCCTCGCTGCCATTGAAACCGTCCAGGACCGCCTCAACTAACCCAGGCCAGCTCTCGCTCCCGGGGACATCTCCCGGGGGTATCGCAAACGGAGCCCGATCATGCTCACTTACCGCCTTCCGCTGATCGCCATCATCCTGACGGCATTGGCGCTATTTGCAGGAACCGCGAACGCAGACATGGACAGCCGCAATCTGCTCGCCGCCGCCCGGGCGGGCGACACCAAAGCCATCGCCGCGCTCATCGAGGACGGCGCAGATATCGAAGCGCGCGACGACCACGGGGCCACGCCCCTGCTTGTTGCCACCCACGAAAACCAGGTCGAGGCGGCCCGACTGCTGATCGACGCCGGCGCGGACGTCAATGCCAAGGATGCGATCAATGACAGCCCCTACCTCTATGCCGGTGCCCGCGGGCACCTCGAGATCTTGCGCATGACGCTTGAGCATGGGGCCGACCTGCAAAGCACCAACCGCTTCGGCGGCACGGCGCTCATTCCTGCAGCCGAGCGCGGACATGTCGAAACCGTCCGCACCCTCATCGCGGCTGGCGTGGATGTCGATCACGTCAATGATCTGGGCTGGACCGCCCTGCTGGAGGCCATCATCCTCGGCGATGGCGGCGACGCGCATATCCAGATCGTGCAACTGCTGGTCGATGCCGGTGCGACGATCGACCTGGCCGACAATCAGGGCGTCACGCCATTGCAGCACGCCCAGGAGCGCGGTTTCTCCGCTATCGTCGCCATTTTGCAGGCCCGGCAATAGGCCGAAACGACAAGGCCCGCATCGCTGCGGGCCTTTCAAGTTCTGCTCCGGGCTATTCGTCCCGATAGACCTTCTCCCGGCGCTCATGCATTTCCTGGGCTTCCAGGCTCAGCGTGGCGATCGGGCGAGCGTCGAGGCGCGCGATACCGATCGGATCACCGGTTTCTTCGCAATAGCCATAGGTCCCATCGTCGATACGCTTGAGCGCGGCGTCGATCTTGGAGATCAGCTTGCGCTGACGATCGCGCGTCCGCAGTTCCAGCGAACGATCGCTCTCCGAGCTGGCGCGGTCGGCCATATCGGGATGGTTCTGGCTTTCTTCCTGAAGGTTTTCGAGGGTTTCGCGGCTTTCGCGGAGGATATCATCCTTCCACGCATTCAGCTTGGCCCGAAAATACTCCCGCTGGCGCGGGTTCATGAACGGCTCGTTGTCAGTGGGCCGGTATTCAATCACTTCTGCAACCGAAGACATCAGCAGACTCAACTCCAATGCGCCCCTAAGGCGGCCTATATATGCGCGTGCGCACCCCCCGGCAAGCGCGCAAAGTGGGGGTGCTTAACACGTGAAAGCCCCAGCGCGTCAGGCGCATAGCGCATTATCGACAACATTTTGATGAATAGAGCTCAGCCGGGCGGAAAGCGCCCGAACTTGGCCAGCTCGACGCGCACCCGCAGATCGATCTCGTCGAGCACCGCATCGAGACCCGGCAACGAGCGTTCCCGCATCTCTCCGAGCATGCCGCTGAGCTGGTCCAGCCGGTCGAGACTGACGCGCCCGACCAGCAAATCAGCCTTGATCTCGTCCAGCGTGTCGAGCAGTGACTGACCGCGCCGCACGGCCTTCTTCTTGCCCTCGAGGGGACCACCGACGGCCTGCAGCGCCAGGATGGCATCGATACCCGCCGTCGCCGCTACCGGCGCGGTGCCCGCAGCCCGTGCCGGTGCATCGGCTCCTGCCGGCACGAAATCGACACCGGAACCGGTCCGCCCAGCGGAACCGCTTCTGCCGACATTGGATGTCCGGTTGGTGTTTTCGATGCGCACGGGAAGACTCAAATCAACTTGATGCCTGACCGGCAAAATCTGCCGCCAGGCGTTAACAGGACCTTAACGTACCCGGCAAGAATTGCTCGGCCAGCCCGAGACGGCCGCGCCCCACCGAAGCGTCACCGAGAAATCCGGTGCATCCACAATGACTTACGATCAATCTTTCTGACTGGCACGGTTTTCGCAATATAGCCGGTGAATGTCGCGCCATGGGGATGGCGTGACCCGAATACGGGGACGACCGATGACCAGACCATGGATGCAAAGGCTGATTGCAGGCGTATTGAGCACCGCCATAGTGCTCATGCCTATGAGCGACGCCTTCGCGGCGGCCGCCCGCATCAAAGACATTGTCGACTTCGAGGGTATTCGCGAGAACCAACTCGTCGGCTACGGCCTGGTCGTCGGCCTCAACGGCACCGGCGACAGCCTCAACAATTCCCCTTTCACCAAGCAGTCGCTGCAATCCATGCTCGAACGGCTCGGCGTCAACACCGCCGGCGAGAACGTCCGCACGGCCAATGTCGCGGCAGTCATGGTCACCGCGAACCTGCCGCCGTTCGGCACGCAGGGTTCGCGCATGGATGTTTCGGTGGCCGCCCTCGGCGATGCCGACAGCCTGCAAGGCGGCACTTTGCTGGTGACGCCTTTGCTCGGTGCTGACGGCGAGGTCTATGCCATTGCGCAGGGCCCCGTCGCGATCAACGGCTTCAAGGCCGAGGGCGACGCCGCCACCATTATTTCCGGCGTTCCGACAACCGGGCGCATCTCCTCCGGCGCGCTGATCGAACGCGAGATCGAGTTCCACCTGGGCTCACAGACCTCCCTTCGCCTGGCGCTGCGCAATCCGGACCTGACCACGGCCCGCCGCATCGCCCTGGCCGTCAACGACTTCATCGGCGCGCCAACAGCCACGCCCGAAGATCCGGCAACCGTGCGCGTAAGCCTGCCACAGGGCTTCAACGGCAATATCGTCGACCTGCTGACCGATATCGAGCAGCTGATGGTCGAGACCGACCAGCCGGCCAAGATCGTTATCGACGAGAATTCCGGCATCATCGTCATGGGCAAGGATGTGCGCGTATCCAGCGTGGCGGTCGCCCAGTCCAACCTCACCGTGACCATTGCCGAAGACCCGACCATCGTGCAGCCGGCGCCGCTAAGCCTCGGCCAGACTGCGGTCGAACAAAATACCACCCTTAACGCCAATCTATCAGAGACCGCCCTCGCCGTGGTCCACGAGTCGGTGACGCTGCAGGAACTGGTGGATGGCCTCAACGCCCTCGGCATCTCGCCGCGCGACCTGATCGCCATCCTCCAGGCCATCAAGGCCACCGGCGCCCTGCAGGCCGAAATCGAGGTGCTATGATGATCGACGCGCTCAAGTCGCCCACAACCAGCCTCACCCCCAGCCAGATCGCCCGGGTCCGCCAGCAGGCCGAGGAATTCGAGGGCGTGTTCCTCAACACGCTGACCAAGCAACTGTTCTCGAGCCTCAAGACCGACGAGAGCGCCATGGGTGGCGGTTTCGGCGAGGAGACCTGGCGTTCCATGCAGGCCGAACAGCTTGCCGGAACCATGGCCCAGAATGGCGGCCTGGGTATCGCCGATCAATTGCTGCCCGACCTGCTGGCCTTGCAGGAAGCGGCCAACAACCAGAACACCATCATGCCGACCATGGGAGCCTATGAATGACCGCAGCCGCCCGCCTCGCCGCACTCGACAGCTTGCCCGCCAACGAGCTGTGCCAGATGGCCGAGATCGCGCTTGCCGCCCTCGTCGACGTCATGAACCAGGAAACCACCCTGCTCCGCGCCGGTCACCTGCGCCAGGCCAGCACCCTGACTCCCGACAAAACGCGCCTCGCGCAGGACTATGTGGGCTTCGCCCGCTCGGTTCAGCGCCAGCGCGACCGGCTCAAGGCCCAGGCCCCCGACGCCGTGGCGCGGCTACAACTCGGCCACGAACGCCTGGCGACGCAGATGGCCGAGAACCTGCGTGTCCTTGCCACTTCGCGCACGGTGACCGAAGATCTGCTCACAGATGTCGCCAAGGTCGTCGGCCAGCAAAACAAGGCAAAGACCTATGGTCGTGCTGGCAGTGTCGAAGCAGACCCCGCCGCATCAGCCCGCGGAATTGCAGTAAACCGGGCCCTCTGACCAACAACCAATTTGAATCAATTGGTCTCTATTGCGGTAATCTGACGAACATCCCTGCTTCGTACGCTGCCTGCTGGCATACGTGGATGCAAGGATAGCGTCATGATCTCCGCAATCACGCCCGAGCCAGCCATTTCGGGCACGACCAATCTCAGCGACTACCGCCATCGCCCAGCCATGGGCGAGCGCAGCATGCTGCCCGACAGCGCGCCGACGGCTCCGAAGAATCCGAGCGCCAGCGACAACGGCCGCTTCCCACGGGAAGAGCGTAAGCCAAGCCAACAGCAGGCAGCTCCGCCGCAGAAGGACTCGTCCTCGATCTTCGTGGCGGCGATGATCGCCGGGGCATTGTCGCCCACGCCCAAGAGCATGGAAGAACTGGTGCGCCGCATCGGCAATAGCCCGATCCCCGCCGAGTCCGAGGCCCGCCTCAAGGACCTGATAGCCTAGTTAACGCAATGTGACGGACCCGTGACAGACCTCTACGCGAAGCCCCGGTTTTCCGGGGCTTTTTGCGTCCGGACTAGCAATCGTCGAGTAGAATTTGCCTAAATATTCATCGTCCGCTTAACGCTTCTTTATGAGCTGCCGGACGAAAGTCGCCGGGCCTCAGGAAGAGGCGTCGTAGTTTGCGTAATCCTAGAAAAGGAAAGTCTTAAATGGCTGATATCTCGCTTTCGAAAGCCGTCCGGTCCAATCTGCTGTCTCTGCAGGGCACGGCCTCGATGATGTCGAAGACCCAGGAACGCCTTGCCACCGGCAATAAGGTCAACTCGGCTCTCGACAACCCCACCAATTTCTTTACCGCTCAGTCCCTCAACAGCCGTTCGAACGACCTGAACTCGCTGATGGACGGCATGGCCAACGGCATCCAGACCCTGGAAGCTGCCGATAACGGCCTCTCCTCGATCACCAAGACCGTTGAATCGATGCAGTCCTCGCTCCGCCAGGCGCGCCAGGACAAGTCCTTCAAGGGCGTCTCGTTTGAACTCGACGGCGCAACTGCCAACACGGCCGGCGCTGTGGTCATCGGCGGCACGGCCGGTACCGTCGCAACGGGCGGCACCAGCATCAGCACCGTCAAGGGCAGCGTTACGCTTGCTGCCGACTACGGTGCAACGGCGATCACCGCCAACCCGGTGACCGTGCAGGTCGGCTCTCAAACCGCCGAAAGCGTCACCCTGGCAGCCACCGACACCATCGATGACGCCATTGGCAAGATCAACGCCAACGCAAACCTGAAGGCCCAGGGCCTGACGGCATCGAAGGATTCTGCCGGCACCAAGGTCGTGCTCACCACGGCCAATGGCGAAGCAGTAACCTTGGGCGGCGCCAACGCCACCGGCCTCGGCGCCACCGGCGCACAGACCATGACCGCGACGGCAAAGTCGGTCGACGAGATCGTGACTGCCGTCAACGCGAACGCTGCCCTCAAGACCAGTGTCCGTGCATCCAACGACAACGGCAAGGTCCGCATCGAGAACCTGCTGACCTCGGCTGACGTCAAGGTTGGCGGCCTCAACGGCGGCAAGATCACCACCGGCGCTGCCGCTACCGGTACCTCCGATGTTGGCAAGAACACCGTCCGCGGCGACCTGATCAAGCAGTTCAACGACCTGCGCCAGCAGCTCGATCGTACTGCCGAAGACGCCTCGTTCAACGGTATCAACCTGCTCCGTGGCGACGCTCTCAAGCTGACCTTCAACGAAACCGGTTCGTCCTCGCTGACGATCCAGTCCAAGGGTGGCAGCGCGATCAACTCGACCAACCTCGGCATCGACGTTCAGGATCTGACCACGGCCGATACCGACGCATCGCTGGATGCCGTCCTGTCCAAGCTGGGTGACGCTCTTGGCACGCTGCGCTCGCAGTCGTCGTCCTTCGGTTCCAACCTCTCGCAGGTCCAGAACCGCCAGGACTTCACCAAGTCGATGATCAACACGCTGCAGACCGGCGCCGGCAACCTGACCCTTGCCGACATGAACGAAGAAGCCGCCAACCTGCTGGCTCTCCAGACCCGCCAGTCGCTGTCGCAGTCCTCGCTCTCGCTCGCCAGCCAGGCCGATCAGTCGGTCCTCCAGCTGATCCGTTAATCGGATCGAGCGTCAAGAATCGGAAAGGCGGGCTTCGGCCCGCCTTTTTTGTTTGGGCGAAAGCCAGAGGCCGCGCGAGGCGGCCCTACCCTCCGATCAAAACTGCATGCGCGGGCTAACTTCAGCGGCTGCCCGGTATGGTTAGCGCCGTCTAAAAATTCATGGTTAACGGGGCATTAGGAATCGTTGAGCTAAAAAGGGGCAACCTCAAGAAGAGGAAATGAGCCGACTGTCGGCGCCGTAGTGAAGGAAGCACAATGTCCGATATCTCCCTTTCGAAAGCCGTTCGGTCGAACCTGCTTTCGCTGCAGAACACCGCATCCATGATGTCCAAGACGCAAGAGAAGCTTGCGACGGGCAACAAGGTCAACTCGGCGCTCGACAACCCCACCAATTTCTTTACCGCCGCTTCGCTCAATAGCCGCGCCAACGACTTGAACGCGCTGATGGACGGCATGGCCAACGGCATCCAGACCCTGGAAGCTGCCGATAACGGCCTCTCCTCGATCACCAAGACCGTTGAATCGATGCAGTCCTCGCTCCGCCAGGCGCGCCAGGACAAGTCCTTCAAGGGCGTCTCGTTTGAACTCGACGGCGCAACTGCCAACACGGCCGGCGCTGTGGTCATCGGCGGTACTGCCGGTACCGTCGCAACGGGCGGCACCAGCATCAGCACCGTCAAGGGCAGCGTTACGCTTGCTGCCAACTACGGTGCAACGGCGATCACTGCCAACCCGGTGACTGTGCAGGTCGGTTCTCAAACCGCCGAAAGCATCACCCTGGCAGCCACCGACACCATCGATGACGCCATCGGCAAGATCAACGCCAATGCAAACCTGAAGGCCCAGGGCCTGACGGCATCGAAGGATTCTGCCGGCACCAAGGTCGTGCTCACCACGGCCAATGGCGAAGCAGTAACCCTGGGCGGCGCCAACGCCACCGGCCTCGGCGCCACCGGCGCGCAGACCATGACCATGGCGGCCAAGTCGGTTGATGAGATCGTCACCTCGATCAATTCGAACGCTGCCCTCAAGACCAGCGCCCGCGCCTCCAACGACAACGGCAAGGTTCGCATCGAGAACCTGCTGACCTCGGCTGACGTCAAGATTGGCGGCCTCAACGGCGGCAAGATCACCACCGGCGCTGCCGCTACCGGCACCTCCGATGTTGGCAAGAACACCGTCCGTGGCGACCTGATCAAGCAGTTCAACGACCTGCGCCAGCAGCTCGATCGCACAGCCGAAGACGCCTCGTTCAACGGTATCAACCTGCTCCGTGGCGACGCGCTCAAGCTGACCTTCAACGAGTCCGGCTCGTCCTCGCTGACCATCCAGACCAAGGACGGTAACGGCATCAGCTCCACCAACCTTGGCATTGACGTCCAGAACCTCACCGTCGCGGACGATGATGCCTCGCTGGACGCGGTCCTGTCCAAGCTCGGCGACGCCCTTGGCAAGCTGCGTTCGCAGTCGTCGTCCTTCGGTTCCAACCTCTCGCAGGTACAGAACCGTCAGGACTTCACCAAGGAAATGATCAACACTCTGCAGACCGGCGCCGGCAACCTGACCCTTGCCGACATGAACGAGGAAGCGGCCAACCTGCTGGCTCTCCAGACCCGCCAGTCGCTGTCGCAGTCCTCGCTCTCGCTCGCCAGCCAGGCCGATCAGAGCGTGCTGCAGCTGCTCCAGTAAGAACTGGCGACAAAAACCAATCAAAGGGCGGGCCCATGAGGCCCGCCTTAATTGTTTTGGGGATATGGCCGCGCTAGAGATGATACAGTTTGCGTTTGGAGTCGAACGATGGCGCTCAAGGTTGAATTGAAGCCTGGCGAGAAGCTGCTGGTGGGCAATTGCATCATCACCAATTCCGACCAGCGCACGCGCCTGTTCATCGATGGCCATGCGCCCATTCTGCGCGAGAAGGACATCCTCACGGCCGACACGGCCGATACGCCAGCCAAGCGCATCTACCTGGCGGTGCAGCTGATGTACATCGAGGACGACATCGCCACGATGCGGGACGAGTACTTCGCGCTCGTCAATGACTTTGTCACCGCAGCTCCCTCAGCAACGGAGATAGTTAACCAAATCAACAACGAGATATTAACCGGCGCCCTGTACAAATCTTTGAAGGCCGCACACAGGCTGATCGAGTTCGAACAGGAACTGCTTTCCCATGCATCAACAGGGCGCCCAGGCCTACCAACAGACCGCTAAGATCGTTGAATCCCCTCGTGAGCGCGAATCCGCGCTGTTGATGAAGGCGGCCGCCAGCCTTCAGAAAATCAAGGACGAGTGGCCCGATAGCTATGACAGCCTGAAGCCCGCCCTTGTATTCAACCGCAAGCTGTGGACCATCTTCATGGCTTCGGTGACCAAGGAAGACAATCCTCTCCCTGCCGACGTGCGCCAGAACATCGCTAATATCGGCCTGTTCATCATGAACCAGACGCGCGAAATGCTGCTGCAGCCGCAGCCGCAAAAGCTTGATGTGCTGGTACGGCTCAATCGCCAGCTCGCCGCAGGCCTGCGCGGCAACTAACCTTCGCCAAGCGAACAAAAACCCCCGCATCGCTGCGGGGGTTTTGCTTTGTGCTTCTCTGAACCGTTAGATGAAGTTGACCAGGCTCAGCTTGCTGACCATGGAAGTCACCTGGTAGCTGGCCTGCAAGCGGGTCTGCAGCGCCAGGATTTCCATGGCGACATCTTCCTTGTTCACCGTCTCGACATCGCTGAGCAGGTTTTCAAGCTGCGCCTTGTAGTCGGTGTGCCGCTTGGTGGCATTCTCGAGTGCGCTGCGGGCAACACCCAGTTCCATGGTGATGATCTCGATCGAGCCGCGCTCGGAATTGTGCGCCTCCGACATTTCCGACTGCTGCCGGATGGCCATGGCGTCGAAGCGTCCCCTGGCGCTCGGATCGCTATCCGGATAGGTCTCGACCGACATGGAAGCCATGGTGCGCATCAGGCGCAGATAGCCCGATTCATTGGCCTCCATGCCGTAATTGGCCTTGGTGGCGTCGTCGATCTGGGCGGTGACGCTCTGGCGCGGATTGCCCTCGGCCTCAGTGGCCGCAGTGGTCACCGAGAGCTTGAGCGCCGATGAGAAATTGGCCGCCGTTTCATTTGGATCATTGGTCGGGCTGACGCTGAACTGGCCGGGGCCAGCTTTGCCGACGACCGCGGTCAGTTCGACCGTCCGCGTGGTGCCATCGGGCTGCTGCAGCGTCAGCGACACACGGTCGCCCGCCGCAGCACCAGCGCCGAAGGTCACGCCCATATTTGCCGGGTTGCCGCCAGTATAGGTGGCCACCGTGCCGCCGGGAACCGCCGAGGTCGAGGTAGCGCCAGTGATCTGGAAGCCGTGGGCTGCCGAACTCGGGCTGCGCTCCGTGAGGCTTACACTGCTGCCGCTAGCCGAAATGTCGAGCCGACCCAGGCCGGTGGCGGAGATCGCGGGTGACTGGCCCTTGTACCACATCACCGTGTCCGCCTCGGTGGCGACGCGCAGCGACGTCGCCGTCGCCGGGTTTCCCTGCACGCGCAGCACGGGTTCGCCGGCCGCGTTGAAGAAATTCTGTGAAGCCGCGAAGGTAGAAGCCCCGGCCAGCGTCGTCGACCCGACCTCGACCAGCTTGGTATCGAGCGCCGTCTTGAAATTGGCGGCCGTGGCCTCGGCATCGGTGCCGATCACGAATTCATTCGGCGAGGGTGGCGTACTGGCGGTTGTCACGGCCTTCATGGTGATCTGGGTTTCCGTGCCGTCGGGCAGCGTGAAGCCCATCGAGATGGTGTGCCCAGCCTGGATCTGGGCAGCCGGCAGCGGTGCGAAGGTCACGCCGACCTGGTCGCCGAGCGGCAATGTGCCGGGCGTCGGCTGGGTAACGGTAACCGCCCCGCTGGTGCTCGACACCGTCGAAACCTTCATGCCGAACGGATGCACGCCGTCCTCTGCCAGGGTCACTGTCGTCGTGCCGGCAGTGTGGGTGGACGCGAGGCGCCCGCGCCCGTCGATGCCAGCATCGGCAGACTTGCGCTCGGTCACAACGGCCTTGAAGCCTGCCTTGCCGGTCTCGCCATTGAGCAGGATATCGGTATCCGGCAGCGGCTTGGTATCGGTATTGGCGCCGCCAAACAGATAGCGACCCGCGACATCCGAGTTGAGCAGCGTTACCAGCTCGTCGAACCGCGCCTTGGAGAGATCCGGCAAGGTCGCCATGTTGATATTGTTGGTGCCGTACTGCCCCTGCACGGCAGAATTGCGCGCTTCGCTTTCGATCTTGTCGAACCGCGCCATGGTCTTGTCGAGGAAGCTGAGGCGCAGGTTGACCGTGTCGATATTGGCCGAAAAACCCTCGATCTTGGCGAGGCGCGAACGGACCGACAGCGACATGGGTAAATCCTTGCCCATCTCCGCCAGGGTCGATGCCTTCATGCCGGTGCCAAGCTGCATCTGCAGGTCCGCGAACCGATCCTGCATCTTGGAGATGACGCCAAACCCGGTCTGGAGCGGGAACATCGACTTGTTGACGATCATTTACCCAACTCCTCAGGTCGTCTGGAACAGGGCATCGAGCAGTTCCTTGACCACCGACACCACGCGCGCATTGGCGGCATAGGCGTTCTGCAACTCCATCAGCCGCGCCATCTCTTCGTCGACATTGACGCCGTACTCGCTCTCCATCTGATCGACGACCGTGTCGAGTGTGAGCTGGCGGTCGTCGGCCTTGGTCAGCGCCGCATTGATGGACGCCCCCTGGAAGCCGATAACCTGGGAGATCACTTCGCTCAGATTGCCGCTCAACTGGAAGCGCGTTGGGCTGGTCTTGGGGTCGCCGCCGGACACGAACTTCATCGAATCGAGCTGCGCGAGCACGTATTTGGCCCGGTCGGCGTCACCGAGCGTGCCACCGACCTCGTCCTGCACCATCAGCCGGTTGTCGGCCAGGATGGCAGTGTTGATGCTGATGCGGGAGGCAAAGCCCAGCTTCTGCGGCGGATCGGAGTCGAGATTGCCGGTGTAGCCCTTGTTGCCGCTATCGACGAACAGCGACATCGCCAGACCGTCGCCTTGCAGGGCCGTGGATGTGGCGCGCTTGGTCAGCGCCGTGACAGAATTGGCGCCGCTGGCGGTGAATTCGAGCGCCCCGCCATTGTTGGTCACGCTGACCGGAAGGACACCCTCCGTCGACGTCGGCGTATTGAACACCGCCTGCAATTGCGCGGCGGCGGCGCTGGCGCGATCGGCGTCGGTCGCGCCGTTGTTCATGTTGATGCCGATGACGCGGGCGCCGGTGGCATCGCGATAGTCGACGCCCGTCTGGGTTGTGTTGACGATCTTGATGGTCTGGTCGACGCCGCCGACCTTGACCGTCATGGTCATCGAATTGCCCGGCTGCATGCCGCTGATTGGCGTCGACAGGCCGCCCGGGATCGTTGTGCCATTGGTCGTTTTGGTCGAGAACGCCTGCGCCAGCCCGGCCGCAATCTCGTCGAGCTGCGCCTGGGCTTCCACCAGCGTCTTGTCTCGCAGAGTAACGAGGCCCGCCAGCTCTCCCCCCTGCAGCACGCCCTGCTGCACCAGATCCAGCGTCAGGCCGGATGGAGTGGTCAAGGTAAGCTTGCCGGCGCGCGTCAGCGCCGGGTCGGCGTTGAACTCGGAGGTTGCATCGAGGTTGCCGGCGCTCTCGAAGGCGAAGGTGGAAACGCCATTGTCCAGAATGCCCACGCCCGAGCGCGTCATCAGCGCCACGGTGCCGTTGGAACGGTAGTCGGCCTGCACGTCGATCTTTTCGGCGATCAGCGATACGAGGCGATCGCGCTGGTCCAGCAGTGCAGCCCGGGCCGTGTCGGTCATGCCCAGGTCGAGCATGCGGGCGTTCACTTCGGAGAGCGAACTCATCATGCCATTGAGTTCGTGCACGCTGGTGGCGATCTGCCCTTCCGTCTCCTGCCGCATCTCCTGGATATTGCGCGACAGGCGGTTCAGTGTCTCAGCCATGTTCTGCGCAGCGGCCACGGCCTGCGAGCGGGCGGTGTAATCGTCCGGGCTGGTCGAAATGCCCTGCAGCGCGTTCTTCAGGTTGCTGTAGAGCTTGTCGATGGAGCCGGCCGAGCCAGGCTTGCCCAGAAATCCCTGCAGGCGATCGAGATAGTTCGCCTGCACGCCGGAATTGGCCGTGTCGGACACCTGGCGGGTGTAATAGCTCTGAAGGCTTGCGTTGAACGCCCGCGTCGCGCCGGCCGTGCGGGCATAGCTGGACGACTGGCTATTGTAGTCGACCACATTCAACGACTGCCGGTGGTAACCGGGCGTACCGGAATTGGCGACGTTGCGGCTCAGGATGTCGATGCCGTCCTGGTTGGTCCGCAACCCAGAAACGGCGTTGGTGAGCGATGTGGTCAGACCCATTTCTTGGGCTCCTCACAAGGGGACTGGGGCCGAGGCAGTTGCTCCGACCCCGAACTCGTCTTGCCCGGCCCTAGCGGACCATGTTGAGAGCTTCCTGCAGCATCTCGTCGGCGGTGCTGACGATGCGCGTGCCGGCCGCATAGGCCTGCTGCGTCACGATCAGCTTGGTGAATTCATCCGAGATGTCGGTGTTGGAGGCTTCGAGTGACCCGCCGAGGACGCCGCTACCCGAAAGATCGAGGATTGCTTCGCCCGACTCCGAGGTGGAGGAGAATACACCGCCATCGAGGCGCTTGAGCTGGTTGGTGGCATTGAACTGCGCCGTCACCACCTGGGCCATGTCGATGCGCTCGCCGTTGGAATAGGTGGCGACCACACGGCCATTGTCATTGATGGCTACAGAGACGAACTCACCGGCGCCATAACCATTCTGGTTGAGCGTCGAGACGTTAGCGGTGCCGTTGACGTCAGCGAACTGGGAGAGGCCGTTGGTGTCGTAGCGCAGCTCGACATCCCCCACGGCAATACCGTTGACGTTGAGGCCGGTCAGGGGCGTCACGCCGGTGCTGGGCGAGATCAGCGAACCGTTGGCGGCGAACTGGAAGGACTCGTTGACGCGGGTCCACTGCGTATCGGTGCCAACAGCGTTGCTGTTGGACATGTAATAGAGGTGCCAGGTATCAGCGCCTGGAGGCGTGCTGGTCGCGCTATCGACCTTGGCCCAGCGCATCTGCACGTTGGCCGGCGCACCGTTAGCGGCATAGACGGTGATGGCGCCGCCAGAGATCGAGTTCGACAGGAACTGCGTGTTCTGGTTGGCCGAAATGGTCGGCACCGGCGTGCCCTGGGGCACCGAGCTGATGGGAGCGGTGTTGGTGAAGGCGACGGCAGTCGAGGTCGCACTGTCATTACCCGAAACGGCCAGAGAGACGCCGGAATTTGCAGGCATCTCGACGCGCAGCATGCCTCCGACAAGGCCTACGGTTGAACCGCTGCCATTGGCCCGGCCTTGCATGTGCGTCTGGATCGCCGCCAGCACTTCCGGCACGGTATCCGTGGCCGCCGCACTGATGTCGATGTACATGTTCGACGAGTTGTTCGGCGGGATCGTGCCGCCGTTGCGGAAGTTGTAGGTGAATGGGTTGCCGCCAATGGAAATGGTGAGCGAGTCTCCATCCAAAGCACCGACCGGGTTGCCAACGGCGGGGTATTCCACGTTTGACACCGAGTTCGCCGGCGTAAACGTGCTCGGCAGGTAATCACCAGCACGCAGCAGTTCGCTATTGGGAATGGAGGCCTTGTAGGCGCTCGGCTTCGGCAATTGCGGCAGGTTGGCCTGGTAGTTGATGCGGTTGGTCTGGCGCGCCGGCAGGAAGGCGTTGGAGAGCTGGATCACTTCGGGGACCGAGCCGGAGATATTGCCCGTGCCAGAATCGATCGGCAGGCCCTTGAGGTAGTAGCCGGCGCCATTGACCAGCATACCTTCCTTGTCGATCTCGAAGTCGCCACGACGGGTGTAGAAATTGGTGCCGGCAAACACCGAATTACCGTCCGACTGACCGACTTTGGGCTCCACGACGAAGAAGCCGTTGGAGTTGAGGGCGATGAAGGTCTCGTTCGACACCGTCTTGATGTCGCCCTGGATTTCGTTGGTGCCGCGCGACTGGGCAAGCACGGCGCCGGGAACCTGGCGGCGGATCGGCGCATCCGGGATCAGATCGAGGAAGTCGGTCTCGATCCGCTTGTAACCCGTGGTCTGCGAGTTCGCGATATTGCCCGAGATGTTTTCCAGCGAGTGAGCCTGGGCCCTGAGACCGGTGACCGCACTGGAAAGAGCGCCATAAATGCCCATCAGATACTCCGTAAACCCTATGCGTCGTCCGACGCGTTTCGGGAGTATCAATGCAAGCACGGTGCCAACTTAGTGCACCGTTGATTTTGCTACCCTTTTTCTTGCCAGCCAGGCCAAATGTGGCGACATCCCGGCAATTGAGTCCGAGCCATCGGCAGAAATTGCCGCCCGCTTGTGAAGGGACGGCGCTTGCATTAATGGGAAGGGCCAGAAGACGGGGCGTTTTATGCTGTTCGAGTCCGCCGATGAGTTCGTGAAATCGCCGCGCCGCGCGGTGACCGTATTCGGCATGGCCGGCGTCGGTAAGACGCGCCTCAGCGCGATGTTGCGCGCCTCGAACTGGTTTCACTATTCGGCCGACTATCGCATTGGCACGCGCTACATGGGCGAGGCCATCGTCGACAATTTCAAGCGTGAGGCGATGAAGGTGCCGTTCCTGGCCGAGCTGCTGCGCTCGGACTCGATCTACATCTCGTCCAACCTGACCTTCGACAATCTTGATCCGCTGTCGACCTATCTCGGCACGCCAGGCAACCCCGACAAGGGCGGCCTGCCACTGGGCGAATACCAACGCCGGCAGGAACAGCATCGGGTTGCCGAAGTCGCCGCGCTTCAGGATGTGCCCCACTTCATCGAGCGGGCCAAGGCGCTATATGGCTACGACGATTTCATCACCGACACTGGCGGCTCACTGATCGAGGTCATCGATCCGACTAACCCGGCCGATCCGGTGATCGAGACGCTCGCGAGCGCCACCGCCCTGCTCTACATACGCGGCACCGGCAAGGACGCCGCCGAACTGGTGAAGCGCTTCAAGAAGAGCCCGAAGCCGCTCTATTACCGGCCCGAATTCCTGGTGGAAAAGTGGGCCGAGTACAAGCTGATCCAGGGCATTGTCGACGATTACGACGTTGACCCCAGCGGCTTTGGCCTGTGGAGCTTCGAAGCCCTGCTACAGGACCGCCTGCCGCGTTACCAGACGCTGGCCGATAATTTCGGTTACACCGTCGAGGCCTCGGATCTGGCGATGGTGCGCGATGGCGATGAGTTCGTCGACCTCATGGCTGCGGCAATCGAAAAGCGAATGCGTTAGCGCGTTCTCCCAATGGAGACGCGCCAGCCTGAATCGCTTTCCGATCATTCTCGCTCAAGAGGCTGATATGCCTATACGAATTCCCGACAACCTGCCTGCCCGCAAGACCCTCGAAGACGAGGGCGTCTATGTGATGGATTCTACGCGCGCCGCGCGCCAGGACATCCGCCCGCTGTCCATTGGACTGCTCAACCTGATGCCCAACAAGGAGCGCACCGAGACCCAGTTCACCCGCCTGATCGGCTCGACGCCGCTGCAGGTTGAACTGACGCTGGTGCGGGTCACCGACCACCAATCCAAGAACACCTCGGAAGACTACCTCAAGACCTTCTACAAGACCTGGGAGGACGTGCGGGAGCACAAGTTCGACGGGTTCATCGTTACCGGTGCGCCCATCGCCAACATCCCGTTCGAGGAAGTGCGCTACTGGCCGGAAATGCTCGAAATCATGGATTGGACGCAGACCAACGTGCACCACACCATGTTCATCTGCTGGGGCGCCCAGGCCGCTTTGCACCATTTCCACGGCGCCAAGCGCTACCGCATGGCCGAAAAGGCTTTCGGCGTGTTCCGCCATCAGGTAGTGAACCCGCGCTCGCCCTACCTGCGCGGATTTTCAGACAGCCCGATGATCCCGGTGTCGCGTTACAACGACATCGACCGAACGACGCTCGGCGCTGACCTCGAGGTCTTGATCGACAATGCGGATATCGGCGTCTCCATGCTCGGCGACGCCAAGCATCGCGCCGTGCACTTCCTCAACCACCTGGAATACGACAATCGTTCGCTGGCCGACGAGTATGAGCGGGACGTGAAGGCCGGCCTGGGCACGCCGCCGCCGGCCAATCTGTTCCCCAATGGCGATACGACTGCAACGCCGGAAAACCGCTGGCGCAGCCATGCTCATCTGCTCTTCCAGAACTGGATCAATGAGATCTACCAGACGACGCCGTATGACATGGCGGAGATTGGGAAGTAGGCAGCGACAATTGATGTAGAATCGGGGCGCGGATTAGACCGCGCCCCGAGTACTTTCATTACACCGCGATCTTGCCGCCACCCTGCTTGGTGATCACCACCACGGACGGACGCACCGGCAAGGCATCGTCGAAATCGGGCCAGCGAGTCGAGAGGTCCTCGTAGTAGGACACGCGGCCGAAGCCTTCCCAGTCGTCACCGCCATCGCCCGGATGCTGCACGGCAACGAAGGCCGTCTCGTCATCGGGGGTGAAGAGCGGGCCGCACATTTCGGCGCCAACCGGCACGCGGAAGAAGAGCTTTGACGTAGCGCGGGCATCGCCCTCGGTATCCACGGCCCACAGACCATCCGTACGGCCGGTGCCCGAGGGGCTGTTGCCGTCGGTCGAAACCCACAGGCGGCCAAGCGAGTCGACGGCGCAGTTGTCGGGCATGCCGAACCAGCCGTTGGCACTGGTGTCAGTCGAGAAGGTCGCGCCGACTTCGGCGATCGAGGGATCGCCGCACTTGAGCAGCACTTCCCAGGTGCCGGTGGTGGCGGCGAAATCGCCATCGGCTTCCGCGATCTCGATGATGTGGCCGAAGGCGTTCTCGGCGCGGGGGTTGGCCGCGTCTTCCTGGCCTGCTTCGCGACGGGTGTTGTTGGTCAGCATGACGTAGACCTTGCCGTTGACACCGTTGGGCTGGATGTCTTCGGGGCGGTCCATCTTGGTCGCGCCGAGCAGGTCGGCGGCAAGGCGGGTGGCGATTACCACATCGGCCTGGCTGGCAAAGCCATTTGCCTCGGTGAGCGGGCCCTGGCCCTGCACCAGCGGCATCCATTCGATGGTGCCATCTTCGGCGAACTTGGCCACGTAGAGCGTGCCGTCATCGAGCAGGTCCATGTTGGCGGCACGGTCATCGGGGTTGAACTTGCCCGCCGTGACGAACTTGTAGACGTAGTCGAAGCGCTCGTCGTCGCCGAGATAGAACACCACGCGGCCGTCCTTGCTGACGATCGACTCGGCGCCCTCATGCTTGAAGCGACCCAGCGCGGTCCGCTTCTTGGGAACCGAGGTCGGGTCCATCACGTCGACCTCGACGATGTAGCCGAAGCGGTTGGGTTCGTTCGGCTCCTTGGAGATATCGAACCGGTCGTAGAAGTTGGACCACTCGTAGGAGCCTTCCGGAATGCCCAGACGATCGTAGTTCGCCGCTTCCGGGTGATCAGCCGGCAGCTCGCCGCCGAAGTAGCCGTGGATATTCTCCTCGGCCATCACATAGGTGCCCCAGGGCGTCACGCCGCCGGCGCAGTTGTTGACAGTGCCGAACACCTTCTTGCCGGTGGGATCGGCAACCGTCTGCAGGCGGGCATGGCCGGCTGCAGGGCCGGTGATTTCCATTTCCGTTTCGACGGTGATGCGGCGATTGAGGGCGCCGTCCTTGACCACGGTCCACTTGCCGTCGGTCTTCTTGATCTCGACGATGGTGCCGCCGTGGGCCGCCAGCTCGATATCCACCTGCTCCTTGGTGAGCGGGTTGAGGGTCATCTCGCCCTCGGCCAGCGTCACGATGCCGGGAAACATCAGGTGCGGATTGGTGTATTCGTGGTTGACCACCAGCAGGCCATGCTCGGAGGAATCCTCGAACGGGATATAGCCGACATAGTCGTTGTTATAGCCGAACTGGCGCGCCTGGGCGGCAGCTGTCTGCTTGGTCGGATCGAACTCGGGTGCATCGGGGAACAGGCCATCGCCCCAGCGCAGCAGGATATCGGCGTCATAGCCTTCGGCGACGTGGTGCGTCTCGTCGATGCCGGCCTCGACCTCGGTGAAGGAGAAGGCGGAAGTGCCGGCCGCCTTGGCTTCGCGAGCGGTCAAAATGGCGAGCGGGCTGACCGTCGCGGCAATGGCCGAAACCGCCAGCGAACCCTGCAGAAAGCCGCGACGCGAGAAGCGCGCGCTGATCAATTCACCCATCGTCGGGTTGGCCGTCATGTTGCGCGGCGGAGCATCGGCCGCTTCGAGTTGGGACGTCTTGAAGATCGGGGTCTGGTCGCTCATCAGGGAAGCTCCTCAACAGCTTTGAACGGCGTGAAATTTCGAACCATTCCAATCTGTGGGCAGAGCTTCGACAGCCACGCGACACTTGCATGACGTTTGGATGACAGAACTGAGCGAGCACGCGCGAGCCGTCGCGGGGGCTCGGAAAAGCCCGGCCTGCGGCGGCTAGATGGCCGACAATCAGATGTGGAAACTAAAGAGGCGCATGGGCAGCAGACCGCTCAACCATGCGGCATCGGCCCAGGATCGGGCCAGCATCCAGCTCCCCAGCGAACTCAGCAGCAGCAGGGCCAGCACCAGCCAGCGCATCCATGGCCGAATGCGCGTCGTACCAAGCCAGCCAATCACCGTCGCCATCATCACGGCCGCTGGCGCCCACACGGCCAGCCCCCAATCGAACAGGCTATTGCCGACCGCCACGTAGAGCGGCAGGGCTACCGCCAGCAGGCTGGTGAATATCTTGCGGCGGCGATCCGGGACCACGAGATGCAGCAGTAGTGCGGCGGCCACAGGGGCTGTCACGGCGAGCAGGATCAGCCCCGGTAGCAACGGTCCCCGCGACGGCGTGAACACATCTCGGAACGGCGCCGCCAGGGTATCGACGCCAATGCTGGCGCGCGCGGCCATCGCCCACACACCGGCAATGATGATGACCGCGGGAACCGCTGCGACCAGCAGCATGGCGGCAAACACCTGGGGCTTCTGCCGCGCCTCTGCCTCGCGCAAGGGCACGGCCAGCACCAGCAGCGGAATGAGCGCCGCCAGGATCGGTCCCGCCAGCAGTAGCAAGGTCAGGGTCAGGCCATAGTTGATGATCGACTGCACGTCGCCCACCGCCTCCAGCCGCCGAACGGCGGGGATCAGCGCCCCGGCGGCGATGACCAGCAGGAATTCCGCACTGGTTGTCGTCACGGAATAAAGCATCAAGCCATGCGACGCGATAAGCGCCAGCGCCGCCAGCGCCTGCCAGGCGGGCCAATCGCTCACCCGAAGAAAGCGGTACGTTAGCACTGCCCCGACGCTAGCGAGGAACACGTAGATCAGCAGCAACGCGGTGGCGCTATCGAGACCAGGCACCGGCCAGCTGGCCACCCAGACGGCCACAACACGGAACAGGCTCCCCTGCTCCCATCCGGGCAGCGAAGCACTACCAGCAAGCGTCTGCGGGTACACGCCATTACCAGCCAGATTGCCACCAACCACCAGCAGCAGGATCGCGACCAGCAGCCCGGCAGGCATTGTCCAGTCCCGTGCGGGTCGCCGCACGATCATCGGCACGGCTGTCGCGCTCATGCCGCGTTCTCCGCCTTGACCTCGGCCAGGTTGGCCTGGGTGATCGCGGAGGTGCCGTGCTCGGTTTTCTCCCAATAGTGGGGATTGCTGATGAGTTGCTTGAGCGCCTTGTACCCGGCGATGGAATGCAGCACCCAGTAGAACGGCAGGGTTACGCCCACCAGGACGAGGTCGAAATAGCGCCGCTTGAGCGCAGCCACAACGCCGAAATAGATCAGGAACAGGTTGCCAACGACGAGATTGAACACCGCCATAGTGCCGAACGGCTCGGGAAACAGCCAGCCGAAGGACTGGGTATTGGTGACCAGCACGGCCAGCGTCATCGCCCACAGGATCGGATTGAGCAACACGGTGAAAGCCGGCGCGCCGATGAAGAAATGAAAGGCGAAAAAGCCAACCGGACCGATGGATCTGTAGAGCTGCACCGGGTGCCGCATATGCACCAGCCAGGTCTGCATGTAACCCTTGATCCAACGGCTGCGCTGCTTGATCCAGCTCGGCAGCACGCCATTGGCCTCTTCATAGGTCGTCGAGTTGATGACACCGACCGTGTACCCCTCCTGCGCCAGCCGGACGCCGAGATCGGCATCCTCGGTAACGTTGTAGGGATCCCAGCCGTTGACGTGACGCAGGGCCGCCAGTTTGAAGTGGTTCGACGTACCGCCGAGCGGGATCGGCACCTTGAGCCGGTCGAGCCCAGGCAGCATGAAATCGAACCACTGTGAATATTCGAGCGTGAACATCTTGGTGAGCCAGTTCTCACCGCGATTGAAATAGTTGAGCCGCCCCTGCACGCAGGCAAGGTTTGGCCCGGCGGTGCGGAACGCCAGCACGGCCTTCTTGAGCTGGTCGGGCTCAGGCTGATCCTCGGCATCGTAGATGGTCAGGAATTCGCCCCGGCAGAATTGCAGCGCATAGTTGCAGGCCTTTGGCTTGGTCTTGGGCTGGCTGGCCGGCACCCGGATGATCTCGAAATTGCCCGGCAGATTGAGGGCCTTGGCGGCATCAATGGTCTCGTCGTCATCCTCTTCGAGCACCAGCTTCACTTCGACCTTCGACGCCGGATAGTCGAGGCCCTTGAGCGCCTTGGCCAGCAGCGGCAGCACCCGCGCCTCGCGATACATCGGCACCAGCACCGTGTAGACCGGCAAGTCGCGGTCCACGAGGCTCGCGACGGCCTCGTCCGACACCATGATATCGGCACGCCGGCTGGACCCGACCCAGGTCAGCAGGAACTTGAAGGCGAAGGTGAGCGTGTAAAGCACTGTCGCTGCTGACATGAGGACGACCAAGGTCGCCATCGGCGCGACGACCAGCGCCAGAACCACGAGGGCGAAGCAGACCAGGATGGTGGTCTTCTGCGACTTGGTGACGGTGAACTTGGCCGAATGCTCGGGTTTCCACTCGTATAGACCTTCCCGCGCGGTGTGGCTGTCGCGATCGCGGAACATCGACTGCGTCTGCCACAGGATGTCGTAGGGCGAGGTGATGACGAAGCCATAGGCCTTGCCGTATCGATCCTCAGCCCACTCGATATTGGTCTCGGAAACACTGGTCGCAGCGATCAGCATCTTGCCGTCCACCAGCTGCCAGGGTGTCAGATTATGGGCGGTGTAGTCGGCCCGATCGTCCGGGTCGACCAGGAGTGGATCGCTCGGCTGCTCGCGGAGATTGACGAAGGGCAGGCCGTAGACCGCAGCAAGGGCCTGATAATACTGCATGCGCCGCACATAGCCCTGTGCAATCAGGACGTGCGACAGCTCATGGCCCCACTCCGCACTGGCGCGCGTCGCAGCAGCGAGATTGACCAGCGTCAGGTGACCCTCGGCGACCAGCAGGTTGGCAACTGCCAGATGCAGAGCGTCCCCTTTTGGCAGTGCCTGCGGGTCAGGTACCGGCAGGTCCAGGGGGCGTATGGTATTCAACATACCGCATGCTACCGCCTTACAAATGAAGCATTTCTCAACCGATCGCGCCAAATGAAACGGGCCGCGCAGATGTGATCGGCCGCCGCGGCGATGCGCGGCGCTTGAACGAAACGCACAAATCCCTATCTTGCGGGCTGACCGAGAGACCCGCGCGTGCCCCAACCTCCCACGACCATCGTCGACGAATTGGGCATCGCCCTTTCCAATCTTGCCGATAGCGCCACCGGCGCTTTTACCCCCACCCTGCGCCTCGGGGTGACGGGGCTCAGCCGCGCGGGCAAGACCATCTTCATCACCGCGCTGGTGCACAACCTGCTGACCGGCGGCCGCATGCCGGGTTTCACCCCTCTCGCCGAGGGGCGATTCATCGGCGCCAGATTGGCTGAATATCCCGACGCAACCATTCCGCGCTTTGCCTACGAGCAGCACATGGAGGCGCTGACGGGATCGGTGCCGAGCTGGCCGGAAAGCACGCGCCGCATCTCCCAGCTTCGCGTCGTGCTCAAATTCCAGTCCAAGCGCTGGTATTCGGGCCTTTCCGGACCCTCCACCCTCAACCTCGATATCGTCGACTATCCCGGCGAGTGGCTGCTCGATCTACCCCTGCTGGGCCTGAGCTTCGCCGAGTGGAACGCCGAGGCACTGGAGCGCGCTCGCCGGCCCGGCTCGGGCAAGGAAGCCAGGCCGTTTCTCGACATGCTCGATAGCATCGACCCGCTCAAGGACGCGAACGACCCCGACGCCGAGAGATTGGCTGCGGCCTTCACCGACTATCTGCGGCGCAGCCGCGAACATGGCGCGCTGTCGACACTTCCCCCTGGACGGTTCCTGCTGCCCGGCGACCTGGAGGGTTCGCCCGCGCTGACCTTCGCGCCGCTGCCGCCGGCGAGCCAGGCCGTTCGCGGCACGAGCCTCTATGCCATGCTGGAACACCGCTACGAGGCCTATAAGGACCGCGTGGTGCGTCCATTCTTCCGCGATCACTTTGCCCGCCTCGATCGTCAGGTCGTGCTGGTCGACACGTTGCGGGCGCTTAATGCCGGTCCGACCGCCGTGGCTGATCTGGAAACCGCGCTGACAGCCGTACTCGGCTGTTTCCGCCAGGGCGAAACCAATCCCCTGCTCCGCCCCTTTGTGCGTAAGATCGACCGTATCCTGTTCGCCGCCACCAAGGCCGATCATGTGCACCACACCAGCCACGATCGGCTGGAGACGATCCTCAACCGCCTGGTGTCCAACGCCACCAAACGCGCACGCTTCGCCGGCGCCGAAACGCGCTCCATCGCCCTTGCCGGCATACGCGCCACGCGTGAAGGCACCATCAACGAAGGTGGCGAGACCCTGCCGACGATCATCGGCACGCCCATCAAGAGCGAGACACTCGACGGCGTGACCTATGACGGCAAAACCGAAATTGCTTTGTTCCCCGGTGACTTACCGGAGCGGCCGGACTCATTGTTCGAGGACGGAACGCCGGTGGCGCTGAATTTCCTGCGCTTCACCCCGCCGCAGAAGCTCGACCGCAACGCCGGCGGCGACGTCGTGCTGCCCCATATCCGCTTCGACCGGGCGCTGGATTATCTGGTGGGAGACTGGCTCGCATGAAACGCCCCGTAGCCCGCCCGACAAACACCGCGACCGACGACGTCGAACTCGTCCGCGTGCCCCGCGCCTTTGCTCCGGCCAAGGTCGAAATCACCGAGGCGGCGTTCGACGAGGCCATCGACGAGACGCTTGTCGCCCCGCCACCCCGCCGCATGGGCTGGGTTAGCCGCCTTGCCTGGACCGCGGGCGGCATCCTGGTGTCCGCGGGGCTCGGCCTTGCCGCCGACCGGCTGATCCGAGATCTGTTCGCCGCCAATGAGTGGCTCGGCTGGCTGGGCATGGGCGTACTCGGCGTCTTCGTCGTCGCCGTTCTGGCCCTGGCCGCGCGCGAGGCCTTCGCTCTCCGCCGCCTCCGCGTGCTCGATGTATTGCGCCAGCAAGCTGCCAGCGCAACGGCAGCAAACGACCAGCATGCTGCCAGCAATGTCCTCAAAAGCTTGAACGCCATCTACGCTGATCGAGCCGATTTGGCTCGGGCACGCCAGACCGTCACCGACAACCTGCCGCATATGTTCGACGGGCACGAAATGGTCGCCATGGCCGAGCGCAGCCTGATGGCTCCGCTCGACGCGCGCGCCAAGGCCCTGACCGCAGCATCAGCGCGACGTGTTGCGCTGGTGACGGCTGTATCCCCACGCGCGCTCGTCGACATCGCTTTCGTCATCTATGAGAGCATTCGCCTCGCCGGGGCGATTGCCGCCCTCTACGGCGCTCGCCCAGGCTTTTTCGGGTTCTGGCGCCTCACAGGTGCCATCCTCGCCCATCTTGCCGTGACCGGTGGCCTGGTGTTGACCGATGGTATCGTCGAGCAGCTTGTCGGCCAGGGCATTGCGGCAAAACTGTCGGCCCGGCTTGGTGAGGGCGTCGTCAACGGCCTCATGACCGTGCGCGTCGGCATTGCCGCCATGCGCGTCGTTCGCCCCCTGCCCTTCGAAACCCAGCCGCAACCCATGGTGCGCGACTTCATCCCCGAGCTGGTGAAGCTGGCCGGTGACCAGGGCAAGAGCTGACACGCTCTCGTCGCATTGTTTTCGAACCTGGGCCGCCTGCGCCGCCCGCTCCGTTTACGGCGCCGCGCTCAACGAGCGCGATTGGTGTGTCGGCCAGGAAGACGAGGCGGGCGCTGAGATGACGTGGCACGAATGCGACAGCAAGTCGCTGCGCTTTCCGCCCATCGATATAACCGCCTTCTGAGCCTACTCGGCCGCCGCCAGCGTCGTTTGAGCAATGCGGCCTTTTCGCTGCGGCATCGCCTCGGGGTGGGTCAAGAAATATTGCCGGCGGGCCTCCAGCACCTTAGGGCGATTATCGACCGCCCATTTGCCCAGCGTCTTGAGCGGAATTTGTAGGTCGTAGCCAAGCTCGGTCAGCTCATAATCCACACGCGGCGGGATGGATGGCGTCACCGTGCGGGTGACGAAGCCGTCCATCTCCAGGTCACGCAAAGTAGCCGTCAGCACCTTCTGGCTGATGCCGCCAATCTGGCGCTTGATGCCCGAAAAACGCATCGGCCCGTCGCTCAGCAGGTTGATGATCAGCACCGTCCACTTGCCGCCGATCTGGTTCAGTATCTCGCCAACAGGCCGGCAATCGTGCGGCAGATGCGCGTCATCCGGTTTCATTTTTGTACCTCGTGTTTCGAAAAAGTGCCGTCTTGCGGCACTTCTTTAGGTTATTCATATAGCGTCAGTTACCAACGGATACCATAGGTTCCTGACATGAAGAACGTCGCCGTATTGCTTGGCAGCCTGAGCGAGAAATCGATCAACAAGACTCTGGTCAAGGCCATCGAGAAGCTGGCGGAGGAGCATTTGCGCTTCGACTACCTTCCGATCGCCGACCTGCCATTCTACAACAATGACCTGTGGGACAACCCGCCGGCCGCTGTTACCGACCTCAAGCAGCGCGTCGAGGCTGCCGATGCGGTGTTGATCGTGATGCCCGAGTTCAACCGCTCGTTCCCCGCCGTTATCAAGAACGCGCTGGATTGGGGGTCACGGCCCTACGGCCAGAATTCCTGGATGGGCAAGCCGCTGGCTATTGCCGGCGCCAGTCCGGGTGGCGTCGGTACCGCGGCCGGCCAGAGCCAGCTCCGCGCCATCCTGCCGCCGCTCGGCTTCGTCACGATGGGGCAGCCAGAGGTCTACTTCCAGTTCAAGCCGGGCCTGATCGACGAGCATTTCGAAGTCACCGACGAACAGTCGCGCGGGTTTCTTGAGAACTTCGTCGACAAGTATGTGGAGTGGATCGCCAAGCATGGTGAGCAGCGCTCGTTCAGCGTCGCGGCGGAGTAGGCGACGCAGCGCATCTCGTTCGTCGTTTCGTCCATCTTGAATATGGTTTGATGTCATACTATTTAGTACAACATCAAACCATATGGAGGAAATGATGAAGAGACGTCAGTTTGTGCTGCTCGCGGGCGGCGGTGTTGTTCTTGCGGCCACAGGGGCAGCGGGCGCCTTCGTGGCCACACGCACGCCCGAAAGCGCCCTACGGCCCTGGAGCGACGCGGGTCAACTCTACGACGAGCCGCGTCGGCGCGCATTGTCCTACGCCATTCTCGCCCCCAACCCGCACAATCGTCAGCCCTGGCTGGTGGAATTGGTCGGAGACGACGCGCTGCGGCTGCACGTCGATACCGATCGCCTGCTGCCCCAGACCGACCCGTTCAACCGCCAGATTACCATCGGCCTGGGCTGCTTTCTCGAACTCATGGCCATGGCCGCAGCCGCCGACGGCTACCGGCTCGAAACTGAACTCTTCCCGCAGGGCAGCGACACTGGTCATCTCGACGCCCGGCCCATCGCTGATATCCGCTTCGTGGCCGACCGCACTTTGATCGCCGACCCGCTCTTCGCCCATGTCCTCGAGCGCCGCTCACTCAAGGAACCTTATGACCTGAACCGTCCGGTGCCTGACCTCGATCTCGCCGAACTGGCCACCGTCGGACGGCACGGCAACAGCATCGCCACGAGCGGCGAGGCCGACCATGTCGCCGCCCTGCGCGACCTGACCCATCGCGCGCTCGACATCGAAATCCACACGCCGCACACCTATCGCGAAAGCGTCGACCTGTTCCGCATCGGCAAGGCCGAGATCGAGGCCAACCCGGACGGTATCGACTTTGGCGGCCCGCTCTTCGACACGCTGGCGCTGTTCGGTCAGTTCACGCGCGAAACCGCACTCGACACCAACTCCATGGTATTTGCGCAGGGCGTCGAGGCTGTGATGGCTAATGTCGATAGCGCCATGGCCCACGTCTGGCTGATCAGTCCCGGCAATAGCCGCGCCGAACAGATCGCCGCAGGACGTGATTGGCTGCGCATCAATCTTGCTGCCACGGAAGCCGGAATCGGCATCCAACCGCTCAGCCAGGCGTTACAGGAATTCCCCGAAATGGAGAGCTGTTACGCCGAAGCCCATCAAATGCTTGCGCCCAGCGGCGGCACTGTCCAAATGTTGGCGCGTCTGGGCTATGCCGCCGCGGTGGCGCCTAGTCCGCGCTGGCCGCTGGAGGCCAAACTTATCTAGGATCGAGCATGGACAATAAGCAGACCAATGGTGCGATCTTCGGCTTCTTCAACGAGATCGGCATCGTCGCCCAACTCAGCGGCGCGCTGTTCGGTCGACTGGTCCCGCAAAACATCCATTTGTCGCACTTCATCGTGCTCAACCACCTGACGCGCATGGGCGACGGCCGCACACCGGTCGAAATCGCCAATGCGCTTCAGGTCACCAAGGCCACGATGACGCATACCCTAGCCGTTCTAGGCAAGCATGACTTCATCGCCATCGAGGCTCATCCGACCGACGGCCGCTCCAAAGTGGTGCGGCTCACGCCAGCCGGCCGCACCTTTCGCGACGAAGCCATCGCCAGCATGGGGCCGGCCTTTCAATACTTGGCGGACAATATCGGCGTGGACGAATTGATGAGCGCCCTGCCCGTGCTGCAAAAAGTGCGCAAGCTGCTCGATGCCGAGCGGGATGGACCGAAGGCGGGCTAGTCCTTGGCCGCGCTGGGCGCGAGCGTCAGCTTGAGGCCATCAAGCGCGTCGCTGCACAGAATCTGGCAGCTCAGGCGCGAGTTGGAGCGGACGTCGCCGACGCTGTCGAGCATGTCCTCTTCATCATCGCTGGGCGCGCCGACGACATCGAGCCAATCCTTGTCGACATAGACGTGGCAGGTGGCGCAACTGAGCGCGCCGCCGCACTCGGCCTTGATGTTGAGCCCCCAGTCGCGGATG
Organism: Devosia lacusdianchii; assembly: GCF_022429625.1. Taxonomy (NCBI): domain Bacteria; kingdom Pseudomonadati; phylum Pseudomonadota; class Alphaproteobacteria; order Hyphomicrobiales; family Devosiaceae; genus Devosia; species Devosia lacusdianchii. Next base: position 2,638,301 of record NZ_CP092483.1, read on the forward strand.
ACCTCCATCACGCGCCAACCCTCGAGCCCTTCGAGCTCGTGGTTTTCGCCGGCCTGGTCGGTCACATTGATGATCATGGGCGTGTCCTCAACAACGCGGTGCCATTAGCCTCATGCGCCGGTCACGGCAAGACCAACCTTTGTCGTCATCACCCGGCTCGTCCGGGTGATCCATGGTTCCGCGCCCAAATGGATTGCCCGGACGAGCCGGACAATGACGATGGAAGCGGTAGGGCTGCCTTAGGCGACGCCCAGCTTCTTCTGCAGCTTGGTCGAGCTGGTCGTGTACTGGAACACCACGCGCTCGCCCGGCGACACGATCGCCTTGGCCGCCTGGGCCATCAGCGCCGCCTCGTGGAAGCCGCTGAGGATGAGCTTGAGCTTGCCCGGGTACCAGTTGATATCGCCAATGGCGAAGATGCCGGGGACGGAGGTCTCGAACTTCTCGGTATCGACTTTGATCGTGTTGTCGTTGAGCTCGAGGCCCCAATCGGCGACCGGGCCGAGCTTCATCGTCAGCCCGAAGAACGGCAGCAAACGCGTCGCCGGCACCGACAGGTCGCCGGCATCGGTGGTCAGGTGCACGTGGTTGATCTGACCGTTCTCGCCATCGAGCTTGCCGATCTGGCCGAGGAGGAAGTTGATCTTCCCCTCCATGACCATCTCTTTCATCTTGTTGACCGAGGCCGGCGCAGCCTTGAAGGCATCGCGGCGGTGCACCAAGGTTAGCGAGCGCACGATGGGCTGCAGGTTCAGCGTCCAGTCGAGCGCGGAGTCGCCGCCGCCGACAATGACGACGTCCTGGTCGCGGAAATCATCCATCTTGCGGACGGCATAGAATACCGACTTGTTCTCATACTGCTCGATGCCTTCCACCGGCGGCCGCTTGGGCTGGAAAGAGCCACCGCCGGCAGCGATGACGATCACCTTGGCGTGGAAGATTTCGTCGGCGTCAGTCTCCAGCTTGAACGAGCCGTCTTCCTGCTTCTCGATGGAATTGACCATGCGGTTGAAGTGGAACTCGGGCGCGAACGGCGCGATCTGCGCCATAAGGTTATCCGTCAGCTGCTGGCCCGTAACAACGGGAAAGGCCGGAATGTCATAGATCGGCTTTTCCGGGTAGAGCTCTGCGCACTGCCCGCCGGGGCGATCCAAGATATCGATGAAATGGCATTTGATATCGAGCAGCCCGAGTTCGAAGGCCGCGAACAGCCCACAGGGGCCCGCGCCGATCACGACGACATCGGTGGTGATTTCAGTGCTCATTTCAGACTCTTCTTGGGGCCAAACGGGCCGACATTCTGCTCGACGTCATCCTCGCACCTGCGGGGATTCCCGTTTGTGCGGCAAGGAAGATTCCCGCTTTCGCGGGAATGACGCAGTGGTGGATGGATACCCCTCGCGGGATTTCCTGACTAACGCGCTCCACTTACCTCAGGAAACGCGGCGAAGGAAGGGCCGGGTGCCCACCGGCACTTCGGTGACGCCAACGGGCTGGTAGAAAATCGCCACCTCCGGCAGGCGATTTTCGATCAGCGCCGCACGGCTCGGCTCGTGCGTCACCACCAAAGCGGTGAAACCGCAGCGCCGCATGTGCGGAATCTGATCCTGCAGAACATCGCCTACAGCCCTGATTTCACCGGCATATTTGTAACGCTCAGCCAACAGGCGCGCGGTCGAATAGCCCCGACCGTCAGAGAAGGCTGGAAATTTGATCGCGATCGACGCGAAACGACCGAGGTCTGCCTCCACGTCCTCGATCCGATCGCCTGGCACCACCAGAAGGCCCAGCGGATGCTGAGTGGCGAGGAACGCCTCGCGATTGGCCAGGAACACCGGCAGCGGCACGTGCTTGTAGCTCGCCGTCGCCGGATCGCTGTCCTCGGCCCATTCATGGAACGGGTCGGCGATGAAGGCGCCGTCCTTCCATAGCGTGTGTCGGGTCGCGGCAGTCATTGGCGAGGCAATCGCTCCGTTAAAATCGAAATGGATGCCGCACTCTTTCTTATTGAGGCCGCGCCACCGTCCGGCGCGCGGATCCTCGCCCTCGGCAACCACCGAGGTGCAGGGCGCGCAGCCAATCGACTTGTAGCCCTTAGCGAACAGCGGGTGCTCGGGCAAGCCGTGGTCGATCTTGTATTGGTTGACGTCGGCATCGTTGAAGTAGGCCAGCGGGTTGACCTTGATACGATCATCACTGGTCAGTTCGAAATGCGGCAGCACGCCGCGCTCCTTGGTCTGGAAGCGCTTCCGCCCGGTAACCCAGCCGCCATACTGCTCGGTGATAGGCTCCAGCGGCTCGGTCTTGCGGATATGGCAGCAGCTATCGGGATCGGTCTCCCACAGGTCGCCATTGGGATCGAAGCGCTTCACGTCCTCCGAGTTTGGATGGATCGCGTGGACGTTGATCAGCCCCAGATGCTTCTTGAGCGTCTCGACATAATCCAGCGTCTCGGCGAAGTGCTTGCCGGTTTCAAGGAAATAGACCGGCAGGCTCGGATCGACCTGGGCCACAAGGTGCAACAACACGGCGGAGTCGGCGCCGAACGAGGAGACGATGGCGAGATCGCCCGGCAGTACGTCATTTGCCGCCTGGCGCAGCACGCCAACCGCATCCATCTCGTCGAACATGCCGTTGAGCGCGAGGATGCCGAGGGCGCGCAGCTTGTCATGCGCGGCAGGAACGTGGGCGAGTTTAGGCAGCGCCATAAAGGGCCTCCTTGAATGGCGCTTCCCCCAGGCGCCGATAGGCTTGAATGAAGGTCTCGCCGGCGCTTTCGCGCTTGGCGATATAGGTATCGACCAGCGTCTCGATGGCGCCGGGCACGGCGTCGGCCTCGAAGCCCGGTCCGATGATCTTGCCCACCGAAGCATCCTGCGTGGCGTCGCCGCCCAGGGTGATCTGGTAGAGCTCGCCGCCCTTCTTCTCGACGCCGAGAATGCCGATATGGCCGACGTGATGGTGCCCGCAGGCATTGATGCAGCCGGAAATCTTGATCTTGAGATCGCCGATTTCGGCCTGGCGCTTGGGCTCGGCGAACTTGCGCGAGATTTCCTGTGCGATCGGGATCGAACGGGCATTGGCCAGGGCGCAGAAGTCGAGGCCCGGGCAGCAGATCATGTCGGTGATCAGCCCGGTATTGCCCTCCGCCAGCTCAGACTTGACCAGCGCGTCATAAACCGCGCGCAGATCGGCGATAGCGACATGCGGCAGCACCAGGTTCTGTTCGTGCGTCACGCGGAGCTCATCGAACGAGTAACGCTCGGCCAGATCGGCCACAACGTCCATCTGTGCGTCGGTGGCATCGCCCGGCGCGCCGCCGACTGGCTTCAGCGAGATCGTGACCGAGGCATAGCCGGCCTGGCGGTGCGAATTGATGTTGTTGTCTAGCCACCGGCCATAGGCGGGATCGATGATCGACTCATAGGCCACGTCGATTCTGGTCGCCGCCTGCGCTTTGAACTCGGGCGGGGCGAAGTAGGTGGTGATGCGATCGACTTCCGCCGACGGCAGCGTCAGCACACCCCCGCGGACTTCGGCGAACTCGGCCTCGACCTGACCCTTGATGGTCTCGAGGCCTTCCTCATGCACCAGGATCTTGATGCGCGCCTTGTACTTGTTGTCCCGGCGGCCATAGCGGTTGTACACCCGCATGATGCTCTCGAGGTAGGCCAGCAGGTGCTCGTTGGGCACGAAGCTGTTGATCAGCTTGCCGATCATCGGCGTGCGACCAAGGCCACCGCCGACCCAGACTTCCCAGCCGATCTCACCGGCCGCATTGGCGGCGGCCTGGAGCCCGATATCGTGGAAGCGGATCGCGGCGCGGTCGTTGGGCGAGCCGGTAATGGCGATCTTGAACTTGCGCGGCAGGTAGCTGAATTCGGGGTGAAGGCTCGACCACTGGCGGATGATCTCGCCCACCGGCCGCGGATCGATGATCTCGTCCAGCGCCGCGCCGGCGAATTGGTCGGTGGTGACATTGCGAATACAATTGCCCGAGGTCTGGATGGCGTGCATCTCGACCGAAGCAAGCTCCTCCAGGATCACAGGGATGTCCTTGAGCTTGGGCCAGTTGTACTGGATGTTCTGTCGCGTGGTGAAGTGACCATAGCCGCGATCATATGCGCGCGCGATATGGGCCAGCTTGCGCATCTGCCGCGACGACAGCGTGCCATAGGGCACCGCAACGCGCAGCATATAGGCGTGCAATTGCAGGTAGAGCCCGTTCATCAGCCGAAGCGGACGGAATTGGTCCTCACTCAGTTCGCCCGACAGCCGGCGCTTGACCTGATCGGAAAACTGCGCGGTGCGGCCCGCAACAAAGGCCGCGTCGAATTCGTCATATCGATACATGACCGTCCTCATCCAGATGCTGGCGGTCGTATATCTCGCCGTTCAGTGTCAGCGGCGCGGTGGGGCCCGCAGCCCGTATCCGCTCGCGCAGGCGCTTGGGCACGATGAGCCCCTGATCCTGAGTCACTTCCTCGATCTCGAGACTGAGGATGCGACCAGTGCCCTTGGTAGCCACCACAGCGGCATCGCGCTCGGCGACCTCTTCCTTGGAGAACAGCCGTGCGACCTGCAGGTCTTCGACCCACTCGCCCCTGGCATCGAGATAGACCGTCGCGCCGGACGTCAGTTCATTGCCTGTCAGAATTTCCATCATGCTACCTTGAAGCTCATACCGGCGAGTTGGGCGGCGTCCGCCCAATCACCGGCCTCAACGGCTTCGCCTACGAAAATGATTGCCGGACCATCGCTGAACGCAACCTGACCAGCGGCCAGGGTGGCGAGCGTGCCGGAATAGGTTGATTTGCCTGCGCGGCCTGCATTGACCACGATGCCCACAGGCGTCGCCGGAAGCGCTCCGTGGGCGATCAGCCGCGCCGCGACTTCGGACGCGATGGACTTGCCCATATAAAGCGCCAGCGTCAGTCCGGATTGCGCCAGCGCCGCCCAGTGCTGCAAGTCACTGTCGTCGGCGCCGTGTGCAGTCGCCATGATGAAGCCGCTCGACACCTTGCGGAGCGTGAGCGGCGTGGCGGTATCGGCGGCGGCGGCGAGGGCGGCGCTGATGCCTGGCACGATCTGATAGTCGATGCCCGTCTTGCGCAGCGCCGCGATTTCCTCGCCCGCCCGCCCGAAGATCATTGGGTCACCGGATTTGAGGCGAGCAACGCGCTTGCCCTGCCCCGCCAGCCGGACGATCAGCGTATTGATCTGCGCCTGCGAGAAGCTGTGATGGCCCTTGGCCTTGCCAACATCGATCCGCTCGGCATCGCGACGGCCCATATCGACGACCACTGATGGCACTAGCTGATCATGTACGATCACGTCGGCCTCCTGCAGCAGCCGCTGGGCGCGCAGGGTCAGCAGGTCTTCCGAGCCGGGACCAGCGCCGATCAGCCAGACGACGCCCCTGCTTTCGCCGGCGGCATGTTGGTTCAGCAGGTCCGTTGCCGCAGCAATGCCCTGCCCGCTCTGCTCGGCAGCCTCGATCTCGGGCGAGGTCACCAGCGCTTCATAGAAGCGGCGGCGAGCAGCGCCGTCGTCAATCAGGCTCTCAGCCGTCTTGCGCAAGCTACCGGCCAGACGCGCAATTTTGCCGATCCGCGGCGACAGCATCGCCTCGATGCGCGCGCGCACCAGCCGGGCCAGGACTGGCGCGTCGCCCTCGGTCGAAATGGCGACCGTCAATGGCGCGCGATCGACGATGGACGGGGTGTAAAAATCGCACTCGGCGGGAACGTCGACGACGTTGAGCGGAATGCCGCGAGTTCGGGCCTCGGCCTTGGCCAATTCGGCGTCCGCGCCTTCTTCGGCCACGAAGACCAGGGCCGTGCCATCGAGATCGGCGGGCACGAGAGCGCGCTCGACCATCTCAACCGCAAAGCCGCTGAAATCGGCTTCGATATGGCGGGAGATAATCACGACCTGCGCGGTAGTCTTAGTTGCCAACCGGGTCTTGTTGAGGGCTTCTTCTCCACCGCCGACGATGACGATGCGCTGACCCTGTACTTTGTAGCTCAACGGAAATGTGTTGAGTTGACCCATTGGAACCTTGGTGATGATTGGCGAGAAAATAATCCAAACCAGCCCAACGCGGCAAGATGTTGAAATTCAATAGCTTTTATATTTCTCTGCGGGAGCCGGCGTTGGAACGCCAAACATGCGGAGACAACAAACCCGCTAAATGAATCTTTGCGATGACCGTGCGGAGCAAATTTTGCTTTCGCTGCGTCAGATTTGAAGGGTAACGCGGCACATGCGCGTGGCGCAGTTAAAGGAGTAAGTGCATCAATGATCCCGAAACGCCTCGTGCCACCGGTCGTTTGCGTACTGCTTTCCATGGCCCCGGCCTCGGCAATGATGCCTTGGCCGCGCGAGGGCATCGCCGAGGTCGAGAATGGCAAGTCAGCACCGTTCGTCGGCAGCTGGTCGATGGTGCTCGCCGGCCAGCCTGATACGACCTATGCGACCTGCGAGTTGCCGGTACGCATCGAAGCGGCAGATGACCGTCACATCTTCTATCAAGGTCCCAAGGACACGCCGGCCGAAGCCGCAACAGAACTGGTGGCGAAAGACGGCCGCACGCGCTGGCTGCCTGTCGCCGGCGGGCCATCATACTTCGCCGTCTGGGTCCACCCGGACCGGTTTCACCTGTACGACCTGGATGTCGAGGCGGGCGTCGACTGGGGTGAGCCTTACGCCTTCACGCGTTGTGACTAACCCTGCCGGCTCGGCACGTGCACGACCAGCCCGTCCAGTGCATCGCGAACCTTGATCTGGCAGCTCAAACGGCTCTGCGCCTTCACGTCGAAGGCGAAATCGAGCATGTCTTCTTCCATCATCGAAGGGCCGCCGACCGTCTCGGTCCAGGCGTCATCGACATAAACGTGGCAGGTGGCGCAGGTGCAGGCGCCGCCGCATTCGGCGACAATACCGGGAATGCCGTTCATGATGGCGGTTTCCATCACGGTCGCGCCGTTCTGGCCTTCGGTTTCAATGCGTTCGCCGTCCTGCTGGACGAAAGTGATCTTGGTCATAGGTCTCGAAGAGCTTGCTGTTCCATCAGCATATAGCCGTTGGCATCGGATTTATAAACCCTTTGCTTGGAAAATCGAGAGCTACCCGACGGGCGTTCCCCCTCTCCCCTTGATGGAGAAGATGCCCGAAGGGTGGATGAGGGGTTCTTCCCGAAGTCTCCGGGGCATGGGATGACGCAGCACCCCTCACCCCGACCAATCCGCTGAACGCAGCTTGGTCGTCCCTCTCCCTCAAGTGGCGAGGGAATCGCGCGCCCTGCTAGAGCCCCAGCAGCCCCTCGAGATAGTGCTGCTCGATGCCGAACATCGCCTTGGTGTCGGCAATCTGCTTGAGGATGGCGTCACGATCGCGCCCCACCCTGCCATCCTTTTCAGCGACGATCAGGTTGTTCTTGGGCGTATGCGCGTCCGAGACGAACTCGAACACCTTGGTGCGATAGCCGCTGAGCTCCAGCAGCAGGGCGCGAAGGGTATCGGTGACCATCTCGGCCTGGCGCTCGAGGAAAATGCCGTGGCGCAACAGCACGTCGAGCTGGGTCACAGGCTTCCCGGCTTCCATCTGGCGACGGATCTGCTTGTGGCAGCAGGGCGCGACGGCGATCAGCGATGCTCCCGCCGCAATGCCCTTGTAGATAGCGTCGTCGGTAGCCGTGTCGCAGGCGTGCAGCGCAATAACCGCGTCAGCGCCTGTGGCGTCGTAGTTGAGGATCGTGCCAGGTTCGAAACTCAAGCCGTCAAAGCCGGAACCGGCCGCGGTGGCATTGCCATCCGCCACCAGCTTGTCGCGCATTTCGACGCCGACAATCTCGGCCGACCGGTTGGCGACGTTGGCGAGATAGTCGTAAAGCGCAAAATCCAGGTAGCCCTTGCCCGCCCCCATGTCGACGATACGCGGCTTGTCGGCCTTGATCGCCTGAATCAAAGGCGCAAAGATCTCGACCATCTTGTTGATCTGACGAAACTTATCCTGCGCATCGTTGCGGATCTGGCCATCCTTGCCGGTAATACCGAGGGCATGGAGATAAGGCTTGTCGGTCGCCGCCAAAGGCCGGTTCTTGGCGCGGTTGTGCTCGGTGGACACGGAGTCGCGTCCGGCAACTTCGGTGCGCTTGAGGCGAACCTTGTCGCCATTGCGCTCAAAGCTCATGTCGAACGCGGTGGTTGCGAGCTGAGCACTGCGGAATTCGTCCTTGAGCGCGCTGCGCAGAAGCGCCAGCGCCTCGGGCTGGATGTGGTTCTTGATGATGTCGCGCGTCTTGTAGTGGAAGGTGAAGCTGAACTTCTCCGCCCCCTTGGCAACGATCTTCTTGACGTCGATCGACTTGAGATCGGCCTCGCCGCCGTGATAGCCGCCCAGCTTGAGCTTGATTAGCGTATTGCCGGCAAAGGCCGACTTTACCGCGCCGAGAAACTCTTCGATGCGTTCCGCGCTCAATGCCGTTCCTTCGTGGTGAGGAAGCGGATTTTCGGGAAATCCTGCTTGGCCCGATCGGCCCACCAGGCGTTCTGGGCCAGGAAGACCGGCGCGCCGGTGCGATCCTCGGCAATGTTCATCTTCTGGGCGGTAATGAACTTCTGCAACTCCGCCGACTCGTCGCTCTCGATCCAGCGGGCGACTTCGTAGTTGAGGCTCTCGAAGGTGATCGGCACGCCATATTCCTTGGCGACGCGCGACGACAGCACTTCGAGCTGGAGCTGACCGACAACGCCCACGATCCAGTCGGCGCCGACGACGCGACGGAACACCTGGGTGACGCCCTCTTCCGACAAGTCGGACAGTGCCTTGGCCATCTGCTTGGTTTTCATATGGTCGGTGAGGCGCACGCGGCGAATGATTTCCGGCGCGAAATTCGGAATGCCGGTGACGTTGATCGTGGCGCCTTCAGTGAGCGTATCGCCAACCGACAAAGTGCCATGATTGGGAATGCCGACAATGTCACCAGCAACCGCCTGCTCGGCCAGTTCGCGATCATTGCCGAAGAAGAACATCGGGTTGCTGACGGCCATGTCCTTGCCGGAGCGCACATTCTTGAGGCGCATACCGCGGGTGAAAGTGCCCGAGCACAGGCGCACGAAGGCGATGCGGTCGCGGTGGTTGGCGTCCATATTCGCCTGAACCTTGAACACGAAGCCGGTGACCTTCTTGTCCGATGGTTCGATCGGCGCGGGAATAGCCGGCTGCGGGCGCGGCTCTGGCCCCCATTCGCCCAGCGTGCGCAGGAGTTCGGCAACGCCGATGCCCTTGAGCGCCGAGCCGAACAGCACCGGGCTGAGATGCCCGGCGTGGAAGGTTTCGAGATCGAAGCTCGGCAGCATCGCCGTCGCCATTTCGAGCGTTTCGAGCGCCGTCATGAAGACCGGGTCTTCGATCAGCGTCTCGTTATCGAGCAGGTCTTCGATGGCATTGTATTCGGCAACCGGCTTGCCCTGCGGCGACAGCACGCGCTTTTCCAGCAGATCGAGATAGCCGTGGAAATCGACACCCTGCCCGATCGGCCACAGCACGGGGGTGAGGTCGAGGGCCAGCTTGCCCTGGATTTCGTCGATCAGGTCGAGCGGCGCCAAACCCTCGCGATCGACCTTGTTGATGAAAGTGATGATCGGAATGTCGCGCAGGCGGCAGACTTCGAAGAGCTTCAGCGTCTGCGCCTCGATACCCTTGGCGGCGTCGATCACCATGATGGCGGCGTCGACGGCAGTGAGCGTGCGATAGGTGTCCTCGGAAAAGTCCGAGTGGCCCGGCGTATCGAGCAGGTTCAGCGTGAGACCGTCATAATCGAAGGTCATCACCGACGAGGTGATCGAAATGCCGCGCTGCTGCTCCATCTCCATCCAGTCCGATCGGGTCGAGCGCACGCCAGCCTTGCCGCGCACCGCGCCAGCCTGCTGGATGGCGCCGGCGGCCGCGAGCAGGCGCTCGGTCAGCGTCGTCTTGCCGGCGTCAGGGTGCGAAATGATCGCAAAAGTTCGACGAGTGCGGAACGGTTCGGCAATGAGCCGGGGCGCGGCCTCGGCGGCGGTGGACATGGACATCGGTACTGCTGGACTGTTGGGCCGCAGATAGCACCGCGGCGGGATTGCGGCGCTATATAGGGGATGGCGGGGAGAGGGTCAAATTGGGGATGGTCCAGGCGAAGGTTCACCCACCCTCAACATCCACAACGTCATTCCCGCGACAGCGGGACTTTCCGTTGGGGCCGCTTCCCCTCAAGCCGGCTCGTTGCTCAGCATGCGCTCGATGAACGTGTGCACTTCTTCCACGGCTAAGCCCAGATCGGCGACCAGTTCAGGACTGACGTCGCGGCCGGCCTGCATGTCCGCCTCGGCGGTCTTGGCCAGTTCGGCGATGGTCCAGGCGCCGACGCCGCTCGCCGCGCCCTTGATGGAGTGCAGGTTCATCGCCAGTTCGGCCGTGCCCATGCTCAGCACCAGACGGTTGAAATAGGTCTGCATGGTGGTGTCGAACAGCCGCAGGATTTCGTATTCGAGATGCTCGTCGCCGAGGCACTGTTTGGCCAGGTGAACCAGGTCGATCGGCCGCATTGCCCGCCTGATGGGAAATTGGACGATCTTTTCGACTGCTGCCGATGCCTGCGCCATTCTGGCCACCTCATACACCCGGCTACGCGTCCAACGGGACAATGCCGAGCAGCCAGCCTAGAAGGCCCGGGTGAACAGGTGATTAAGCCACATCTTCGCCTTTCTTTGCCGATTTGGATGCGCCAGCCTCTTCCCCAGAAAATTAACCTTTGGGTAAGAAAGCGTTCGGTTTGCTTCAAATTGAATGTATTAATGGGCTTTGAACCAGCGCGCGGCGGCGAGGGTTGGGGGAATGATGCGGGGCATTTGCATCGAATTGTTCCTATTTGACCATGGGCCCGGAAACGGGTCAGGAGTCATAACAACTCCCAGAATCCGCCCTGTCGCTGTGAAGCCGACGCGAGAGTTGTAAAGAGTATGGCGAAGAATCCGACCCCCACTAACGATCCCGCCGCGCTGGCCTTTTCAGCCGTCGAAGACGCTCTCAAGGAATCGGTTTTCAGCCTCGACAGCACGCCGCAGCAGGCTTCCGAACGGAAGCCCGAAGCCGCCCGCTCCGAGCGCCTGCGCGCTGCCGACAAGATCGCGCAGCAGGCCGGCGCCGTCGCCAATGACGACCGCTTCCCCACGTCCAAGATTCTCTACAACCTGCAGAACCGCTCGTCCGCCGCGCCGACCTGGATCGCCCTGCTGCTGTCGGTGGTTTGGCTTGCCGCTGCCGGTACCGTTGCGTGGCTGCGCTATGGCCCGCAGCTCAACAATTTCAGCCAGTTTGCCGGCACGATCGATTTCGTCGGGCTGCTCGCCATCCTGATCCTGCCGGTGGTCGGCTTCTTTGCCGTCGCTACCCTTTTCCGCCGCGCGCAGGACCTGCGCAACGCGGCGTCGTCGATCACCCAGGCGGCCATTCGCCTGGCCGAGCCCGAAGTCACCGCCGCCGACAAGGTCGCCTCGGTTGGCCAGGCCGTCCGCCGTGAGGTCAATGCCCTGGGCGATGGCCTGGAGCGCGCGCTGAGCCGCGCCGGCGAGCTCGAAGTGATGATCCACAACGAGGTCACCGCGCTCGAACGAACCTATTCGGACAATGAATCGCGCATGCGTGCGCTGATCGCCGAGCTGGCCAGCCAGCGCGAAAGCGTGCTGACCAATACCGAGCGCGTGCGCGAGGCCATTACCGAGAGCCATACCGGCCTCGTCTTCGACCTCGACATGATCAGCCAGCGCATTGCCGGCACCATCGTCGAAAGCGGCGGCAACCTGACCCGCGCCCTCGAAACCGCCGGCAACACGCTGACCAACTCGTTCGGCGAACGCACCGAGAGCTTCGTCACGCTGGTCGACAACCGCACCACCGACTTCATCTCCTCGCTCGATGACAGCACGGGCCGCCTGTCGCTGACCTTCGACGACAAGACCGCCACCCTCACCGACGCGCTCGACAGCCGTGCCGGCAACCTCAATGCCGGCGTCGAGAGCCGCATCGCGGCGCTGACCGATGCGCTCGATAGCCACGCCGCCAGCATTGCCGCAGCCATGGATGAGCGTACCCGCATCATCGAGGAGCGCACCGGCATCCTGACCGGCACGTTCGAGGACCGTACCGCCAACCTCGCCGGCCTGCTCGAAGGCACGACCGGCAAGCTGTCCGAGACGCTGGACGATACGACCGGCCGTCTCGCTGCGTCGATCGACGAGCGCACCGCCGCGCTGTCCAACCTGCTAAGCACGGGCGGCGCTTCGTTGCTCGACCAGCTGCGCAATCGCGGCCACGAAGTGACCGGCGGCCTCGACATGATCGGCCAGCGCATTGCCGACGACATCACGGCGCGCTCGCGCGAAGCCGAAGTGCTGCTGAGCGCCCTCACCCGCCAGCTCGATGAATCGGTGTCCATCCAGCTCAACGCCATGGATAGCCGCCTGCAGTCAGCGGTTATCGAGATTAATGGCGCGCTCGACGACACCTCCGAACGCGCCCGCATCACCCTGGCCTCGGCCGGGCAGGATTCGCTGAGCCAGTTCGACGCGCGCCTGACCGAGATTGCCGCGATTCTTGACACGCGCCTGCATACGCTGGACGGCGTCATCGGCGACAAGGGCGACAGCCTGATCGCGCGCCTCGAGGAACAGGGTACGAGCTTTGCCGCCCGCGCCAATGTGCTCGAAATGGCGCTGAACGAAGAATCCGGCCGCTTCAACGACGTCGTGTCCGAACGCACCCGCGAAATTGGCGAAGTGCTCGGCGCCAAGACCAAGGCGATCACCGAAAGCCTGCTCAACCGCAGCCGCGAAATCGCCGACTCGCTCGACGGCCATGCCGGCATCATCTCGGAAGCCCTCGACGGCCGCACCAAGGCCATCGACGATATCCTGGCGAGCCGCACCGGCGAGTTGACCAGCGCCATCGAGACCCGCGTCCTCGAACTCGACGAAACGCTCTCCGGCCGCAGCCGCGACATGAGCGAGGCCATTCGCGTACGCAGCCAGGAATTGGGCGAAACCCTTTCCGGCAGCACCAGTGCATTCGATCAGGCCATCCAGGGGCGCACCCAGCGCCTCGCCGATACCCTGGCCGAAAAGACCACGGCCCTGTCGCTGGAACTCGATAGCCGTACCGGCAGCTTGACCAGCCAGCTCGACGAACGTACTGCCGCGCTCGCAGACCATATCGACGAGCGTGCAGCAACGCTCACCAGCCGCATCGAAGAGCGTACGACGCTGATCGCCAGCGAAATCGCCGAACGTACGGCCACGCTGACCGGCGAACTCGATGCCCGCTCAAGCGAACTGCGCACCGCCCTCGACGGTGGCACCCAGCAGCTCGCCCAGGCCGTCGGCACCCGCACCCAGCAGCTTTCCGAAGCCTTGGGCACGCGCACCCAAGCTCTCAGCGACACGCTGGCCACGCACACTGCCTCGATAGGCGAGACCATCGGCCTGCGCACGGCCGAACTGGCCGACACCATCTCGGCGCAGGGCGAGGAAGCTCGCACCAAAATCGATGCGTCGCTGCGCGCCGCGACCGACACGATGGGCGAGCGCGTCAACTCGATGTCGACGCTGATTGCCGACCGCGTTTCCGAGCTCAATACCAATCTCGGTTCGGGCCTCGACAGCGCCATCGCCCGCATCACCGATGCCGAGAACGGCGTCACCACCCGCATCGACGCGGCCAGCGCCACCGTGGGCGAAAGCGCCCGCAAGGCCGCCGACATCATCGAGAACGGCGTCAATTCGGCCCGCAAGGCCATTGCCGACATGGTCGACAGCCGCCTGGGCACCCTGCCCGAGGCCATCACCGCCCGCGCCGATATCACGGCCGAGCGCCTGGCTGCCCTCAATGCCTCGATCAATACCTCGATCACCCAATCGATGGCCGATCTTGAAGCCGGCGCTGACCGCATCGAGGAAACCATTGCGACCCGCATCACCGCGGCCACGCAGAACATCGCGACCGACATCACGACAACGGCCAACCGCATGGACAGCGCCGTGCGCGTGGCGCTGGACCAGATCCGTGTGGCGGCCGGCGATATCGACCAGCTGTTGACGGTCAAGGCCGTCACCGCGGTCGACACGATCGAGACCCGCCTGACCGACATCAACCGTTCAGTGGAAGAGCACACCAACGCCTTCGCGGCGCTGGTCAGCGAACGTTCGGACCAGCTCCAGGGTGCGCTCAACAGCCACGGCAACCTGCTGCGCGATGCGCTCGGCGAGAATGCCAGGGAAGCCGAAGCCATCATGGCGGTTTCGACCTCGCGCATCCTTACCGATGTCACCGCGGCGCTCGGCAAGCTCAACGACTCCAACCTGCTGCTGCAGCGCGTGCTCGACGCGTCGACCGCCAACCTGGCCAACCTGGAAACCAGCGTCGCCCAGCAGACCTCGACGTATTCGAACACCATCCGCGACGCTATCGGCCAGACCGAACAGGCCGGCAGCATGGTCAGCCAGCACGTCACCGCACTGCAGGCCACCATTCGCGGCATGGTCGACGAGTTCTCGACCGTCCTCGGCAAGCTCGATACCGAAGCCGCCCATATGGCCCAAGCATCGACCGCCCTCACCACGACCAGCGACAACGCCCTCGAAACCCTCGAGGAACGCCGCGGCGCCATGGATGCCCTGGCGCAGAGCTTTGCGGCCCGCGCCGACGATATCGACGGCCGCATGCGCATGTTCGCCCAGTCAATTGCCGACACTGTCAACGATACCGAACGCCGCCTCATCGGTGCCCGCCGCGCCATGGACGAGGCCCTCAGTGCCACGACAGGCACTGTTGCCGAGACGCTTGCGCAGACTACCTCGACCATCACCGATACATTGGCTGCAGCCACCGGTGAGATCAACGAAACCCTGCGCTCGACCTCGGACAACGTCAGCAACGCGCTCTACGCCACCAATGAGCGTTTCAACACCACGCTGAACAGCAATGCCGCCCAGGTCGACAACGTCGTACAGCGCGCCGCCGACGCGGCCGCCAATGCTCTGAACCAAACCGCCTCGTCGGTACGTCTGGCGCTGTCGGACCAGGCCTCGCAGGTCAACGACGCGCTCGAACAGAACGCCAACCGGGTCAGCGATGTGCTGGCCTCTACCGCTGGCAATGTCACCGACGTGCTGACCTCGACCACGAGCACGCTGGCCGACACCATCAATGACAGCGCCAGCTCTGTGCGCAGCGCTATCGCTGCCAATACCGGCCAACTCCGCCAGGCCATCGACCAGACCACCGGCACCTTCCGCCAGGCGCTGGACGAAACGTCGGGCGAAGTCACCGACCGCCTGGGTGAGTTCCGAGGCGCGGCCGATGCCGAAGGCCGCCGTGCCAATGCTGCCCTGCAGCAGGCCCAGCAGCAGATGGTCGCCGAAATGCAGCGCGCCATCGAGGAAGCGACCCAGCGCTTCAACGACACCGCCCGCGCCATGCGCGAGACAGCGCGCGAAGTGGGCGGCGAACTCGAAGCCACGCGCGCCGAACTGGCCCGCGGCGTCAACGAGTTGCCGGAAGAAACCCGCGCCAGCGCCGCCGCGATGCGTCGCGTCGTGGCAGAGCAGATCGAGGCGCTGAGCGAGCTCAATGCCATCGTGCGCAGCCAGCCGGCCACGCATGACCTCAACAACCGCCGTCCGCCGCAGCGTTCCACGCCGCCACGCCAGGAGGTTCGCAACGATCCGCCCGCCTATCAGCCGCCGCGCGAGGCCTACCGCCCCGAGCCGGCCCGCCAGACCTTGGTCGATCCTATCCGCACGATCGAACGCCCGCCCGAGCCGGTCCGCCAGGCAGAGCCCGTACGTCAGCCCGAGCCCGTCCGCCAGCCGGAACCGGTCCGCCAGCCCGAACCGCAGCCGGTAGCTGAAGCTCCGGCGGCAGCGACCCCGCAGGGCGAGAATGGCGGCTGGCTGCGCGACGTGCTGCGCAACGCCACCGCCAAGCAGCAGAGCACCCAACCGCAGGCCGGCCTCTCCGGCCTGACCGAAGAGATCGCCCGCTCGATCGATGACAATGCGCTGGCCGACGCCTGGGCCCGTTACCAGGCTGGCGAAAGCAACGTGTTCTCGCGCCGCATCTACACCCTGGCTGGCCAGGGCACCTACGACGACGTGCGCAAGCGTCTGCAGCGCGACCCCGAATTCGCCCGTACGGCTCAGGCCTATATGAGCGAGTTCGAGCAATTGCTGAAGCGCGCCGCCGCCGGCCCGCAGCCTGCCGCCGAGACCCGCGAATACCTGCTGTCCGATCGCGGCAAGGTCTACACCACACTGGCACATGCCAGCGGCCGGTTGAGCTAGGCCTCACATTTAGAATGAAAAGGCCCCGGTAAACCGGGGCCTTTTGCTTTGAGCGCGCTCTCTACTGCAGCACCCGCTTGCCGCCAACCAGCACGCGATAGTCGTCCCTCCGGGCAAACTCCACCACCGGCCAGATCGCGGGAATGCCGACCGATTTGGCGAGATGCAATACCCCGCCCTGCCCGGCATAGACGCCCAGATGCGCGCCGAACGGCTCGTCGGTACGATTGAACAGCAGCAGGTCCAACGGCTCGAACGTGGTCACCACGATAGTCAGCGCGGTGTCTTGCCAGAGCTCGCTGGACCACCAGGGCGGCAGCGATAGGCCGAAATGCGCCAGCACCGCATAGGCGAAGCGCTGGCAGTTGGCGCCCGCCGTCAGATCATGACTACCATCCGGAATGGCGGCGCCATTGTACGGCACGGTCCCGAACTCTGGTGGCAATCGGTCCAGCAGATTTGCCAAGCCTTACCTCGCCGTTGCGTCGTCCTTCGGCTGCATCATGCGCAGCGATTGCCAGATGCACAATGCGCCAATTGCGGCAGCGATGGCCGCGACGAGGTAGGCATGGGCACCGAACAGGCCGACAAGCCAACCAAAACCGATGAGTGCGACCACTGCGGCGACCTGCTGCACGACGGTGAACAGGCTCTGCGTCTCCGCCGCGATATCTTCGCTGGTCCAGTTGGCGATGAAGTGCACGCAGCCGAGGAATCCGAGCGCATAGGTCAGGCCATGGGTGAGCTGCAGCAGCACCAAAACGGGCACTGGCGGCGAGAACGCCATGGCCGTCCAGCGCAGTATCGACGCAACAGCTGAAATCAGGATCATATGGCGCGCCGAAATCCTGCCGCCGAAACGCTTCCAGCCGAACATCGTGACGGCCTCGGCCAGGGCACCCAGCGCCAGCAGCGGCCCGATGACACTCTCGGAAATCCCCTGTTCCTTCCAGAGCAGCGACGCGAAGGCATTGAGCACGACGTGAGTGCCGAAAATCAGCGCAAAGCCGATGAGCGGCAGGACGAACCAGGGTTTGGAGATGATCTCGCGCAGCTTGCCGGCCACCGGGCGCACAGCGGCGATAGTGGCCTGCTCGGCCGGCGCGCGGAAGGCCGGCAACTGCAGTGAAGCGGCAGAGCGCGCCAAGGCGAGCCCGACAAAGAGCGGCACGAAGATCGCCGAGCCGAACCAGACGACCAGAAAGCCGGTCAGGGCATTGAACAGCATATAGCCGACCGTGCCCCAGGCTCGGATGGTGCCGAAATCGGTGCCATTACGCCGCGTCAGACGCATCGTCGCTGCGTCGAGCACCGGGCCGATCGCACCGGTTGGCAGGCTGATCAAGGTCCAGAACAGCAGGATGCCCCAAAACTCGTTGACGAAGAACAGGCCAATGGGGACGATACCGGCGATCAGCGCGCCGATGACGATCACCTGGCGCCAATCCTTGGCGCGATCGGCGACGCGACCGACGATCAGGTTGAGCGCCAGGATGACAAAGACCGGCACCGCGTTGATGAGACCGATCTGCTCGGTGGTGATGCCCTTCTCGCTGAGCCAGATGGGCAGGAACATCACGGCCGCGCCCGGCCCCATGAAATAGGTAAAATAGAACACGCTCGTCCGAAATTCGGGCGTTAGGCGCGAGCGGGCCTCTGGCGAAGACATGTGGAGTGAACTCTGGTGCAACCGCGCCGGCGGTCGGGGCAAACGTCAGCAGATCGTCGGTATTCAAGCACCCATATCGATTTCATCGGGCCAGTCAATGCGCATCCTTGGGCGGCCGAATACGCAGCGAAACCAGCACGCAGACGATGGCGATCACTGCCACAATCGTGGAAGCGAAGAACGCGGCGCTGCCGAAATACGTCACCAGCCAGCCGAAGGCCGCAAGCGACAGCACGATCGCGCCCTGCTGCAACATGGTAGCAAACCCCTGCGCCTCGGCGGCATTGGATTCGCTGGTCCAATTGGCGATGAAGTGCACGACGCCAAAATAACCGACGCCAAACGTAATGCCATGCAGCATCTGCACAGCGAACAGCATACCGACCGGCGGGCTGAACGCCATGACGGTGAAGCGCACCAGCGACGTAATGCAGGCTGCGAGAATCATGTTGCGAGCGGTGATCCGCCCACCAAAGCGACGCCAGGCGAACATGACGATGGCTTCGGCCATTGCGGCAACCGCCAACAGGGGGCCGATATAGTAATCAGGTATGCCGTTCTGCACCCACAGCAGACCACCGAAGCCGCCAATCAACGCGTGGCTGGAATTGATGAGCGCGAAGGCGATCAGCGGCAACACGAACCACAATTTGAGCGAGTCCCGCAGCTTCGTGGGCTCTGCTGCCTGTGCCAGGGTCGCTTGATGTTCGGGCGCGCGAAAGCGTGGCAGCAACAGCGCGATGACCGCACGTAGGGCCGACATGGCGAGGAAAAGCGGCGCGAAGGCCGATGCACCGAAGACGGTAATCAGCACCCCGATACCACCAGCGCCAGCTACGTAGCCCACCGTCGCCCAGGCGCGCACAGCGCCAAAGTCAGTGCCGTTGCGACGCGTCATGCGCACGGTCGCGGCGTCGATGACAGGCGGAATGGAGCCGTTGGTCATGGTGCAGGCGAGCCACACCAGGAGGATGCCCCAGAACTCGCTGACAAAGAACAGGCCGATCGGCATCACTCCGGCCAACAGCGACAGCACGACGATGACGCTGCGCCAGTCCTTGGCCCGGTCGGCGATGCGGCCGACGATCATGTTGAGGGCCAGCAGGCCCAGCACCGGCAGCGAATTGATCAGGCCGATCTGGTCAGCAGGCAAGCCATGTTCGCTGAGCCATATCCCCAGAAACACCGCGCTGACCGCGCCGGGGAGATAGACCGAGAACTGAAATAATGAGGCGCGCAGCTCGGGTGTGCCCAAGCGCGAAAGTGCCGATGGCATGGAAAAATGAACTCCGGGCAAATCAGTGCCCGGGGCCTTTGGTGACTCGGTTGGCCTGGCAACGCAAGGACCATTATGCGGTTTCGCCTATACGGCCGCCGCAAGCGCCGGTTGGGGCTGGCGGAGCGGTTCGAGAGCCGTCAGAAACGTCGCCGCACTGGCTGCCCAGGTGAAGCGCTCGGCATGCGTGCGTGCGTCGGCGCGATCGAGTGTAAGCGCCTGGGCCACGGCGATTTCGAGCTTTTCATGCACAGTGCCTGCGCGCGGGTCGCTGAGCACGTCCCGCGGACCGGTAACCGGATAGGCCGCAACCGGCGTGCCTGAGGCGAGCGCCTCGGTAATGACATTGCCGAACGTATCGGTCAGGCTGGGAAAGACCAGCACATCGGCGCTGCGGTAGAGCTCGCCCAGCTCCTGGCCATGGCGATAACCCATGAACACCGTCTTTGGGTAACTCCGCATGAGCCGGGCGCAATCCGGCCCGTCGCCCACGACGATCTTGGTACCGGCAATATCGAGGTCGAGAAACGCCTCGACATTCTTCTCCGCCGCCACGCGCCCGACATAGAGCAGATGCGGTCCCGGCAGATCGATGAATCTGGTCTTGGGTCCCGGCCGAAAGCGCACAGCATCGACGCCGCGGCTCCAGAGTCCGAGCCGGACGAAGCCGCGTTCCAGCAGGTCATCGCGCAGCGAAGGCGTCGGCACGAGGGTACGGACCGCAGCGCTGTGGAACCAGCGCAGATAGCCGTAGCTCCATTCCTCAGGCACCGGCACGCGCATCGCTACATATTCGGGAAACCGGGTGTGGAAGCTCGTGGTAAAGCCCAGATGCCGCTCGAGGCAATGATGGCGTGCCAGCAGGCCTAGCGGCCCCTCGGTCGCAATATGGATGTGGTCGGGCATCGCGGCGTCGATCTGCCGGGCGACGGCGCCGAGGCTGGCCAGGGAGATGCGGATCTCCGGATAGGTCGGCACCGGCAGCGTCCAGAAGCGCTCAGGGGTGAGGAACGTTACCGCGTGACCCGCCGCCGTGAGTTCCCGGCCCACACTTTCGAGCGTTCGCACTACGCCGTTGACCTGGGGACGCCAGGCATCAGTGATAACAATGATGCGCCGCGACGGCGCTCCCGCCAATTGTAGCTGCGACATACGGCACCGCCTCTGATCGATGACGGGCCGAAGCTGGCATGAGTCCGTGTCGGGTGCGTGAACCCCCTAGGTTGTGGCTTCCTTCTTCGGATTCATAATGAAAAGCGAGGCCAGCACCATGACGGCACCCACACCGCTCATGATCGAGGCGACATAAAACGCCCCCGCCCCGAGCGATCCGGCGAGGAAGCCGAAGCCGAGCAGGGCCACCACCGTGATGACCTGCCGGATCATGACGAAGAAGCTCTGAGCTTCCGCGGCAATGTCCTCGCTGGTCCAGTTGGCGATGAAATTGGTGATGCCGAGGAAGGTGAGGCCGACGGTGGCCAAGTGCAAGGTTTGCAACAGCACCAGCACCCAGATATCGGGCTCAAGGGCAAAGCCCCACCAGCGGATGGCGCCAGCGATGCAGCCGAGCAGGATCAGATGGCGCGCCGCGAAGCGCTTGGTGATGCGCTCGAAAAACACCATGGCCAGGATTTCGGCCGTAGGCGCCACGGCCCACAGGATGCCGATGACCCAGCCGGGTATCCCCTCCTCCGCCCAGATCAGCGCACCGAAACCCATCTGCATCATGTGGCTGCCATGCAGCAGCGACGCACCGATCAGCGTTAGGAGAAACCACGGCCGCCACATCTGCCCCAGGCGAATGGCGATCAGCGGGTTGATGGGCGCGTCGATGGGATGCATCGGCCGCATGTACTCGTCAGGCGCGCGGAATAGCGGCAAGCCGAGCGACATCAGCGCCCTGATAACGCTGACGGCGATCAGCAGTGGTATGAATGCCTGCGGCCCCAGCCGGTCGAGCACCACCCCGGCCAGCAACGTCACAACCACAAAGCCGATGGTGCCCCAGACGCGAATGGCGCCGAAGTCCATCCCGGTCCGCCGCGCCATGCGATAGGCGGCGGCGTCAACCACCGGTGCAATCGCCTGGAAGGGCACGATGACCAGAGTCCACAGGATGATCACAGCGACGTAGCTATCCATGAACAAGAGGAAGATCGGCGGGATCGCCGCCAGGATGGAGCCGATGACGATGACCGTGCGCCAGTCGCTGGCGCGATCGGCCAGGCGTCCGACGATGAGGTTGATGACGATCATCGCAAAGATCGGCGCGGCGTTGATGACACCGATTTCGGCGGTGCCAATGCCGCGCTCACTCAGCCAGATCGGCAGGAACGGATTTGACACCGCACCCGAGGTGAACAGTGTCGCATAGAAAAGACCAGTCCGGACAGCCGGCGAACCAAGGCGCGCTGCCAAAGGCAAACCCATCGCAGAACGGCTCCGGGGAAAGGCGGGTGAAATCACTAGCCGCAACAATGGGCTGCAAGTGTGGCGGAGGCAAGCGCGGTTTGGCGTTGTGTGCCACACCCTCGTGGTTCGAGGCGCTTAACTCGCGGCGCGGCGCAACCGGAACTTGCGGGGTTCTCCCGCCACCATCTCGGTCCATTTCACCAGTTCGAACGCCCCCTCGGGCGTTTCGACAATGGCAGTGCAGCTTTCCACCCAGTCACCGGTGTTGATGTAGTGGATGCCCAGGCGGTCATGCATGTCGGCGAAGTGGATGTGACCACAGATGACGCCATCGACGCCCGATTCCTTGGCCTCGTGCACCAGCGCTTCCTCGAAGCGACCGATGACCGACACCGCATTCTTGACCTTCTGCTTGGCCCAGGCGCTGAGCGACCAGTATTGCAGGCCTAGCCGGCGGCGCACCCAGTTGATGGCGATATTGACGCGCAAAGCCGCGTTGTAGGCCCAGTCGCCGACATGGGCGAGCCACTTGGCATTCATCACCACCACGTCGAACTGGTCGCCATGGATGACGAGATAGGTCTTGCCTGTGGCTGTGGTGTGCACGGTGCGATCGACGAACTCGACCTCGCCGAAATAGGTGCCGAGATACTCGCGCAGGAATTCGTCGTGATTACCAGGCAGATAGATAACCCGGGTGCCGGCATTGGCCTTGTCGAGCAGTACCTGCACCAGCAAATTGTACTCGCTCGGCCAGTGCCAGTTCTTCGCCAGCCGCCAGCCATCGATGATATCGCCGACCAGGTAGATGGTCTCGGCCTCGTGCGCCCGCAGGAACTCGATGAGCTGGCCGCAGCGGATCGGCTTCATGCCCAGATGCACATCCGAGATGAATATGGCCCGGACCTGTCGGACTTCGCGGTCATCCGCCATCAAGCAACGACTCCTGCTTTCGTGGGAGCGCACTTTATCTGCGGTTGTGGCAGGAGGGAACCGCTGGCGAAGAGAAGGTGGGGAAAGGCGGTTGCGCCACTACCACCACACTTCACCCTCGGGTCAAGCCCGTGGGTGACAGTCTGTAGTTCACTGAATCCCCGCTTTCAGCGCAACGATCCGCTCGTAGCTCTGCTCTATCCGTGCGGCGAAGGCCGGGTCGGCTTCGGCGGTCGCCACCAGGATATCCAGAATTTCCTGGCCGAGGCCGGCGCGATATTTGGCGGTATTGGAGAACAGCAGCACGTCCATGCCCGCGCTGACGGCCATGATCACCGTCTCTTCGAGCGTGAAATGATCGCGGATGGCGCCCATTTCGAGATCGTCGCTGATGACGACGCCGTCAAAGCCAAGGTCCTCGCGCAGGACTCCGGTGATCCATTGCGACGACAGCGACGATGGAGTCTGCTTGCCCGCGTCGGCATAGTCGGCGTGATAGAGATGGCCCACCATCACCATGTCAATATCGCCGCTGGCGATCAGCGCACGATAGGGCTCCAGCTCCACCGGTTGCCAGGTCTCGGTGATGTCGACAAACCCCTCGTGGCTATCAGCCGTGGACGAACCATGGCCGGGGAAATGCTTGAGCGCCGTCAGCATGCCCGCAGCGTGGTGGCCCTTGATGAAAGCTTGGTCATAGGCCGTCACCACTTCCGGATCGACGCTAAACGAGCGGCCGAATTTGGCAATGACCTGGTTGCTGGTGTTGACATTGAGATCGGCGACCGGGCCAAAATTGACGCTGAAACCAAGATCGGCGAGCGAGGCGGCCATGGTGGAATAGATCGCCTCGGCCTCATCAGGTGTATTGGCGGCGGCTATTGCGGCAGCGTTTGGAATTTCCTTGAACCCGACATCTTCAGTCAGCCGCTCGACCGCGCCTCCCTCCTGATCGACGGTGATGAACGGCGGCAGGTCGGGCGAAGCGGCGCGAAACGCCGCGTTCATTGCCGTCACGGCATCAAGGCTTTTGACATTGGTCTTGAGCAGCATGACGCCGCCCAAGCGGCCGGCGGCTATTTCGGCTTGCAGCGCCTTTACCGATGCATCGTCGACATCGTCGCCCTGAAAGCCGACCACAATCATCTGCCCGGCCATCTGCTCCAGTGTGGCGGCATGGGCAGTGGGCACCGCCACGGCAAGAAGCGGCAGGATGGCGAGGGAGCGCAAAGAGACGGTCACGGGCTGGTCCGGGCTGGAATCGATGCGCGACGATGACCGTCAAATGGAGCCGAAACAATGGCCGCGCGTTAATACAGTAGCGCTCCCCCCCATTTGGGGGATGCGGCGCAGTCATCCCGGTGCAAATCTGGGTAAGGTGACTTGGGGGCCTGGGCCGTTTTCAACCTTTCGGCCCATGAATCCGTTGCCTTGATCGGGCGGAGATCTTGGGGTCTCCGCCCGTGACCGGCTACTCGTAGTGCCGTCCGTCAGGTTCCGGACCTGACAACGCCCTGCCGATCAGCCTTCTCATCGACGCGGTGGGCGCGGCGGCCATGGCGCGCTGCGATATTTCGGCGGCGGCGGTCAGATTCCCAATCCGGCGCTCAAGAGTGCTGGCCACCGCTAGATACACGTAGGACCGGCGAACCCTGACCGGCAGCTCAAGCCCATGGAAGGCTTCGATTGCCGCCAACGGGCCGTGAAGCTCGCCGACGGCTACGACCCAGTCGAGCTGGTGGAGGGGTGACGGATCAAAGGCAAAAAGCAACTCATAGCTCTGGACGACTTTATGCCAGTTCATATCGGCCCTTGAAACCGCCCGGCAATGCTCCGCGGCCACGGCAGCTTCGGCGTGGTAGCGCGAGAACGTATCGCCCTCGGCGGACTTTGCCAGCCACGCGAAGCCCACCGCGATATGCGAGCCATCCCAAACGGATCGGTCCTGCTCATCCAGCAGGAGCAACTCCCCAGAGGCGCCGATGCGGCCAGGCAACCGCGCCGCTCCGAAGTGCATCAGGGCCAACAGTGCGAACAGCATGGGCGATGGAACCCGTGCGGTTGCCGCCACCAGCGTGGCAAGCCGAATGGCCTCGCCGCACAATTCGGCGCGCACGGCGACCTCGCCGGCCAGCGAATTGTAGCCTTCGCAATAGAGCGTGTAGAGCACCGTACACAGGGCGGGCATGCGGGTCTGAAGCTGACGGTCACCGACCTCCAGGACCGACTTCGACCTGCGCCCGAGCACGGCGCGGCCGCGTTGCAGGATTTTGTAGATACTGCTCTCGGTCTCGAACAGCCTGAGGGCGATTTCCGGCACGCCAAAGCCACACAGGAGCTTCAGCGCCAGCGCGACGCTGGTCTTGGTGGAGAGCTGCCCATCGCAGCAGACCACCAGCATCTGCACCATGGCCAGATCGGACTCGATAAAGTCCTCCTCCGCGGCGGCCATATCGCTCTGCAGGATGGTCTGGTGACGCGCTTCGCGCCTGACCTCCTCGAGATAGATGTTGACGGCCACACGGTAGAGCCACGCCTCCGGACTGGCCGGAGGCGAGCTGCGGGTCCAGGTTTCCAGAGCACGCAGCAGCGCCGTCTGGACCGCGTCCTCTATACGCGCCAGGTTCTGACGTCCGAGCCGCCGCGCAAGAAGCGCGACCAGTCGGCCATAACCATGCTGAAAAAATCGGGGGCCGAACTGTCCCTCAGCCAGCGATTTCACGGATCACGACCTGGGAACGCGGTCCAACGAGGCCCGGGCAAGCTCGTGAGATCATCCCTGCCTCTTCCAGGTCCGCGGCGGCCAGGATCATGAAGCCACCGAAGACCTCACGCGCCTCGATAGAGATGCCGTCAATATCGTCAGCCTGGCTGACAATGGTGGTCGATCCGGTGAGCTTTCCGCCCAGATCAACGATGTGGCTGGCGAATTGTGTTCGCCAACTGTCGAACGCCTCGTACATCTTCTGCATCTCCTCCGGCGAAGGACGGGACGCCGATGCGTCAACGCTCGGTACGGAAGCCTGCAGGCAAAGGAATTTCCGGATCGTCATGGCATTCTCCTGTTTCACTACGAGCTAGTGACGCATGAGCTTCCAGTTATCGGACAGAAATTCGAACCCGATGGCTGTGGCGCCGAGCCTTTACTCGCCGCCACAGCATTTTCTTCACCGGTTTTGTCGGTTTTCGATCAGGTCGTTGACCACCGCGGGGTCAGCTAGTGTCGACGTGTCGCCCAGCGAGCCGAAGTCGTTTTCGGCGACTTTGCGCAGGATGCGACGCATGATCTTGCCCGATCGGGTCTTGGGCAGGCCGGGGGCCCACTGGATGAGATCCGGCGTGGCGATCGGGCCGATTTCCTTGCGCACCCAGTTGCGCAGTTCGGCCTTAAGCGCGTCGTCGCTCGCCTCGCCCGCCATCAGGGTGACATAGCAGTAGATGCCCTGCCCCTTTACATCGTGCGGATAGCCAACAACGGCTGCCTCGGACACTTTGGGGTGGCTGACCAGCGCGCTTTCGACCTCGGCGGTACCCAGGCGATGCCCGGACACGTTGAGCACGTCATCGACGCGACCGGTGATCCAGTAGTAGCCATCCTCATCGCGACGGCAGCCGTCGCCGGTGAAGTAATAGCCCTTGTATTGGGTGAAGTAGGTCTCGACGAACCGCTGGTGATCGCCATAGACGCTGCGCATCTGGCCCGGCCAGCTGTCCTTGATGGCGAGCACGCCTTCGGCTTTGGTTTGCTCCTGCAGTCGGCCCTCTGGCGACAACACCACCGGCTGGACGCCAAAAAACGGCTTGGTGGCCGACCCCGGCTTGGTCGAAATAGCGCCGGGGAATGGCGCGATCATGTGGCCGCCGGTTTCGGTCTGCCACCAGGCGTCGACGATCTCGCAGCGCTCCTTGCCCACATGCTTGTGGTACCAGGTCCAGGCTTCCGGATTGATCGGCTCGCCCACCGTGCCGAGCAGGCGCAGGCTGGGCATGTCGTACTTGTCGGCGAATTCCGAACCGGCGCCCATCAGCGCCCGGATGGCGGTAGGCGCGGTGTGGAAGATGTTGACTTCGTGCTTCTCGACCACCTGCCAAAGCCGGCTGGCATCGGGATAGCTCGGAATACCTTCGAACATCAACGTGGTCGCGCCATTGGCGAGCGGGCCATAGACGATATAGGTGTGGCCGGTAATCCAGCCCACGTCAGCCGTGCACCAGAATACGTCGCCGTCCTGGTAGTCGAAGCTGAGCTGATGCGTCAGCGAGCCATAGACCAGGTAACCGCCTGTGGTGTGCAGCACGCCCTTGGGCTTGCCGGTCGAGCCCGACGTATAGAGGATGAACAGCGGGTCTTCCGCATTCATCGGCTCGGGCGGGCAGTTCGCATCAACAGTCGCGACGGCGTCGTGATACCAGACGTCCCTGCCCTCGACCATGTTCACCGGATTGCCGGTCACCTTGACCACGATGACCTTCTCGACGCCCGAGACCTTGGTCAGCGCCTCGTCGACATTCTTCTTGAGCCCGATGGTCTTGCCACCGCGACGGCCTTCGTCGGCGGTAAGAATAATCCTCGAACCACAATCGGCCACGCGTCCGGCGATTGAATCGGGCGAGAAGCCACCAAAGATCACCGAATGCACCGCGCCGATGCGCGCGCAGGCCAGCATGGCCACGGCGGTGTCGATCACCATCGGCATGTAGATGGTGACACGGTCGCCCTTCTTGACGCCACTGGCCTTGAGCACATTGGCATAACGGCAGACGCGATCATGCAATTCGCGATAGGTCGCCTTGCCGTCCGTGCCCGGACTATCGCCTTCCCAGATGATGGCGGTTTGATCGCCACGATCAGCCAAGTGCCGGTCGAGGCAATTGTAGGACACGTTGAGAACGCCGTCCTCGTACCACTTTATGGAAATGTCCGGATAAGCAAAGCTGGTGTTCTTGATCTTGGTCGGAAACTTGACCCAGTCGAGACGCTTGGCCTGTTCGGCCCAGAATCCGTTGGGATCGTTGACCGAACGCGCATACATTTCGTCGTACTGCGCCTTGGTTACGTGGGTGCGTGCGATTGCAGCCGCACTTGGCTGGAATACGAGCTGCTCGCTCATAGTACCTCCCTTATCTCTCCCGGCCCCCGTTCTAATGACACGTCCGTCGCCCGGCAAGGGCTTGAGACTGCGACTTAGTGGGTAAGTTCGCGCAAGGCTTTGTCGATGCGGCGTTAACTGCCGCGAAGGACGGTGCTTCGACGCCCGCCTGGGCTCTGGTATTGTCGAGGTTCATTGGACCCCGGGAGTCCGTCATGAGCGATGTCGCCGTCAGTTCCGCCGTAGCCGCTGCGCCGCGCGCGCCCATCTACCGGCCCGCGACCTATGCCGATATCGGGCTGGTGCATCACCGCCTGCAGGAGGCCATCGAGACCTCGCCCTTTTACAGCCCCGAATTCAAAGCCTACGAATCGGCCCGGCTGACCAAGGACTACCTGGCGAGCCTGATCGATGCCGATCCACACCACGTGATGGTGTTCGAACGCGAGGGCAAGACGGCGGCTTTCATGATTTCGGGCCCGGAACTGGGCACGCTGTGGCTCTATTGGAGCTATGTGTTCCCCGAGAACCGGCGCTCGACGCTAGGTGTATCGGGGATGCGCGCCTTTATCGATCATTGGGACAATGGCCGCTTTCATAAGATCGCCACCTATACCAAGACCGGCAACGAACCCGCAGCCGCCATCATGCTGCGCATGGGCTACAAATACGTCGCGACGCTGGAAAAGCACATCTTCGGCGAGGACTACCTGCTTTACGAGCGTCCGCTCAACAAGGTCGAGCCGGGCTATGATCGCGGCACAAAGGGCGGGCTGCGACACAAGCTGGCGCGCAAGCTAAAGCTGGCCTTCCGGCGCTAGCCGACGCTACTCAGCCAGAGCCACGGACATACGACGATTGCGGAACCATTGCAGGATCGACACGTCGATCTTGGCGGTGCGCAGGGCGATCCACCACAAGCCGACCGACCAGACGCTAATGGCGATTATGGCCGACACGGCTGCACCCATAAGCCCGAATGGCGGCACGAGCAGCCAGTTGCACAGCGCCAGCGAGGCAATGCCTACCGCCACGGACGGCAGGCTGGCATAGGGCCGATCATGGATCGACAGCACCAGCGATGCCGGCCCCATTGCTGATCGGATCACGAGCCCGAGGCAGAGCACCGCCAATGGACCGGCACCAACCGAAAAGCTCGGCCCGAACAGCATCAGCGCCAACGGCGCGAGCAGCGCCATCAGCACGAACAGAATGACCGACAGCCCGCTGGCCACCATATTGGCGTCACCCACCTTGCGGTTGAAAGCCACGCGATCGTCGTTGGCCTCGCTCTCGAACATATCTGGCAGGGTGACCGCATAGACGGCGGCAACGCCGAACGAGATCAGCGCGAAGATGCGCGTGCAGACGCCGAACACCGCCAGCTCCTCGCGGGTCAGCACCTGGCTGAGCATCAGCAGATCGATATCGAAGAAGAAATCGGTCGCCAGCGAAATCAGCACCCATGGCAGCGCGAAGCGCCACCAACGGCGCTGCTCGTTGGCTCTCGGCGGGGCTTCGCCGGAGACCTGCTTGAGCGAGGCGACGACGAAACCGATCTGAACCAGCGACACGGCAACAAAGCCGATGGCAATGATCCACAGCATGGAAGAGAAGCCCTCGGTCGGCACGGCAAAGCTCATGGTGACGAGGAAGGCTGCTATGACGATGATCGGGCGGAAGATGGCATCAGCAAAAAAGCCGGCGAATGGCCGCTTAAGGCCGACCAAAATTGCGCCGCTGACAAAGACGTTAGCGGCAGCGAAAGCCATCAGCGCCATCGGGAAGAAATGCTCGGCCAAGGCACCACGACCCATGCCGACCGCTGCAAGCACGGGCGGTCCGGCCACCAGCAGCAGAGCCAGCGTGCCAAGCACGTGGCCATAGGCCCGGATCAGGAACACATCGAGCTGCTTGCGCTCGCCCCGCGCCCGATACTCGGCGGTGAAATAGGTGCCGACAGTATGGAAACCCAGCGGCATTACCACCGCCACCAGGTTCACCGTGGCCATCACCACCAAGTACTCGCCCAGCAGCTCCGCGCCCCAGATGCGGGCGATCAGCGCTTGGGCCAGGAAGATCAGCCCCGCACCGCAGAGGCGGGCGCCGAAGATGACGGTCGACTGTGACGCCAGACGCCGCTGCAGGCTCATTCCTCGGCTCCGGCTGGCTCATGCTTGGCCTGCGTCGGACGCTTCTTTGGATTGCTCCAGGCGTCGATAGTTCGCATGGTAAAGTGAAAGGCGTCGCGGGCGGCGAAAGCGCCGGCGCCCAGCATATAGGCAAGCGGGCGGCTGGCGTAGTTGGCAACGGGCGGGACGGGCCGGATGACGCCGGCCTCCCCCACCATGCCCTTCTTGAACTGGTGCAGGCCCTGAAATCCGTCGGTGCCGCCAAGATCGTACCAGGTGGCTGACGTGTTATCGCGCAGCCAGCGGATGACATGCCAATGCAGGAAATAGCCCGCTCGCAGCGGCAGCGCCTGATCATTGGTAGCGCCATAGAGATAGACGGCGCGATCGCCGGCCTTGAACACCAGCGCACCGGCGACAAGCTCGCCATCATGCCGGACAAAGAACAGCTCCGGGCGTAGCGCCGGGACGTCGATGTTCATCAGCGCGGTGACGGTGCCATAGGCCGAATGATCGGTGAACTGCTTGCGATCGGTCATGGCGGTATAGAGCGTTTCGAACTCGCCGATCCGCTCCGGCCCGGCATGTTCGAAGCTCAACCCGGCTTTCTCGGACTTGTTGAGATGATAGCGCCACTTCTGATGGAAGCTCTTGCGCAACGCGGCGTCGTCGAGGCGCAGATTGACGATGTAGCGGTTGGGGAATGTTAGCTCGGAACCGCGCTTGAACCCGCGCGCCAGGAGGCGCTCGTATTCGCGATTAACAGGGGTGATCGACGCGCGCGGTAAGACAGACAGCATCTGCCCCCGCTTGTCGGCATAATCAGCGATCAGCGCTTCGACCATGCCCGCGTGAATGGCATCGGCATCCGGGCGCTTCGCGTCCTTGAGCATCGGTCCCCATTTGGAAACAGCGATCCGGCCCAGGCGCAGCGGCAATGGCTGCACCATCATTAGCGAGCCGCCCACGATCTCGCCGTCGAGTAGAAACAGCATGGGCTCCTGCGCGACGGAGGGCCAGCGGGTGGCGGCGAAGGCGTGGAGCTGTTCCTGGCAGGTCTCATCGAACTCGGCGATGATCCGGTCCCATTCGGCGCCGCTGACAATGCGCGTTTGCAGCTTCGGCACGGCCACGGCAGCGGGCCGCACCTTCTGGTGCGCGTCGGATCCGGCATGGGCCAGTCGATCGGCGATCACAGACATAATGGGCGCTTTCCGCTCATAACAACTTGAGCGGAAAGCTAGAGCGACAAGATGATCAAATCCCTATGCGGTCACGACAAATGCCGCAAAATTCGACCCTTGGTTACTAAAGGCTAATGCGCGACCGTCGTAGCTGCCGCAGCGGCATGCGGGGTGTAGAGAAGCGGGATCTCTGGGATGGTCACAAAGGCGCCCAGCCCCTCAAGCGTCATGCGGATCGCCACGAACAGGATGATCAGCAGGCCGACCCATGCGATCCAGCGGAAGCGATGCAGCAAGCCCGCGATGAACGTCGCGGCAACCCCCATCATGACCACCGACAGGGCCAGGCCAATGATCAGTGCCTCGAAGTGATGCGCGGCGGCGCCGGCCACGGCCAGCACGTTGTCCAGCGACATTGAGACGTCGGCGATGATGATCTGGATGACGGCCTGGCGCAGCGTCTTGCGCGGTGCCTTGCCGGCAATCGTGCCGTCGGCATTGGTGTCGTGGTCTTCCAGTGCTTCTTGCGCCTCGTGCTCTTCCGCCTGACTGGTGGTGAGCTCGCGATACATCTTCCAGCACACATAAAGCAGCAGCACGCCACCGGCGATCAGCAGGCCGCCACCCAGCGCCAGCAATTGCGTGGTGATCAACGCGAAGAAGATGCGCAGCAGGGTTGCCGCGATAATACCGATCAGGATGGCCTTGCGGCGCACATCGGACGCGAGACCCGCAGCAGCGAGACCGATCACCACGGCATTGTCGCCGGCCAGAACGAGGTCGATCAGGATGACCTGAACCAGTGAGCTGAGAAAACTCGGATCTATGCCGAACATGAATGGTCCCTGTCTGAGCGCTGAACGATAGGGACGCCTATAGCGCTCCCCCTACGCACTTGAAAGCACAAGTGCGGCGGAATCGACAAAAGTCTTAGGATTTCTGGCCGTTTTGGCCCGCGCTGACAGGTTCATGACAGATTTGGCGCGAGATATGACGCACGTTAGTCGAGCGAGTTCCACACGCCGTAGAGCGTCGAGTGCAACAATTGTACATTGTCCCCGGCCCGATAGACGACAAGACCGCGCTGCGGCATCAGATAGAGCATCTGTCCGCCTTGCCCCATCAAGTAGGTGAACGGCCCCTGCAATGCCTGCCCCGGCCGGTCGAGCACGTTCTGCAAGATGTGCTGACCGTAATTGCCCACGGCAAGCGCCTCCGCATCGACATCGAGACCCATAAACTCGCGCCACAGCGGCTCCGGCAGGAACGGTGCATTCACCGTACCGTTCTGCATCAGATAGACACCGATCCGTATCCAATCGCGGGCCGTTGCGTAGATGCAGCAGTAAGCCGAGACGGACGCGGTCTCGCCAGGCTTGCGCCAAAGCGCGGTCTGCGCCACTGCCGGCCCCCAGACCTTTTCGGCCATCAGGGTTTCGAGTGGACGGCCATACACAACTTCGAGCACTTCGCCGAGAAGGGCTGTGTTGACGTTCTGGTAGTTGAAATCTCCCTCGGGGGCGGTCGCCAGCTGAAGGCCGGCTTCAATTGCGGGCAGTCCCATGAAATGCAGACGTGCCAAGGGGCCGAATGGATTGGGCGCCGTGTCGCTGTCCTTGCCATTGCCATTGCCGAGCTTGGAATCCGCCGTGTCGAAGTGAATTCCGGCCCGCATGGTGATCAGGCTGCGTAATGTGAGCCCCTCGATGCCGCGATCATCCGGCAGGACTTCTCCAAGGCGAACGTCAAGGCTGGCGATCTTACCCTCGGCGATAGCCTTGTAGACCAGCGCGCCGATGAGGCTCTTGGCCATGGAATAGGAGTTGAACCGGGTGTCTGAAGTCTTGCCGGCACCATAGTGCTCGAGCACGAGCTTTCCGTCGCGATAGGCCAGCAGGGCCTGCCCACCGGTGTCGGCAAACATGGTCGCGAGTTCGGGCACGAGGTCACGCTTCTGCGCGTCCTCGGCGACCTGCAGGTCGCGTGGACTTCCCGCGCCGGCGATCTCCACGAAATGACCCCGGCCGGAAAAGACCAGCGGCGGGAAACCCTCTATCAGCAACTGCGGCAGGTATGGCGCATGGGCCAGCACGCCAAACGTGCCCGCCGCTAGCGCCGGGATCGCTCCAATAATCCACTTGCGCATGAAACACCCTCCACGCACCCGATTGGAGACCCAAATCGGCGGAAATACGGCTGCTTGACGGGGGACTTTGGTGGGCGAGCACGGATTCGAACCGTGGACCCGACGATTAAGAGTCGTCTGCTCTACCAGCTGAGCTACTCGCCCCTACTGGAGCTTCCAAAGTGGCGCCTCTCTATCAAAGGGATTCCACCCTGTCTAGCGCTTCGCTCCACTTTCCTCATCTGTAGGGTTTGCTAGAGTGCCGCAGCCGCAAAAGGCGCCAAGAACCGGGGCAGCATGACAATTTCGGAAATACTGATGATCCCGGTCGGCTGGCTCGCCACCAATGCGGTGAGTTTGCTGGCGGCAGTCGCCGTGCTTGTCGCCGGCTGGTACCTCGCCAGGCTGGCCGCTCGGGCCATAAGGCAGTTGCTGCCGCTGGCCTACGGCGTCGACAAGAATTTCGCGCCGCTGCTGTCCCAGGCTGCGCGCTACGGCATCATTATTTTCGCCCTCGTGACCGCCCTCAACCTGCTTGGCGTCTCCAATGCGTCGATCCTGACGGTGCTGGGCGCCGCCGGCCTCGCCATTGCCCTGGCGCTGCAGGGCACACTGGCCAACATCGCGGCGGGCATCATGCTGATCTGGCTGCGCCCCATCGCCATCGGCGAGTTCATTCAGGGTGATGGCGTGGCGGGTATCGTGGTCGAAATCGGGCTGTTCGGCACGCGTCTGCGCTCGTCGAGCGGGCTCTATATCTTTACGCCAAACCAGAAATTGTGGGCCTCGGCCATCACCAATCACAGCCGCGAGCCGCGGCGGCGCATCGACGTCAATGTGAGCGTGCCCGACACGATCGACATCGCCAAATCGCGCAAGATCCTGCTGCGCATCGCCACGGCGGATAAACGTGTGCTGGCCGATCCGGCGCCGAATGTGCATGTCGACAGCTTTTCCGGGGCGGCGGTGAATATGCAATTACGGGCTTGGGTCTCGACGCCCGACTATCTGCCCGTGCTCTATGCGCTGACCGAGGAGGCCAAGATCGCGCTCAACCGCGAACTGAGCGGTAGCAAGGAAGACAAAGCGGGGATTTCGGTAACGCCTGATCCGGCCAATCCGAGCCCCGAAACGCAGGCCCACCGCTAGTCACGGCAAGCCGATCGGGTACGCCGGCGGATCGACCGCCAGCGCACGCGTGCAATCTTAGTCGAAAGAGACGGCGCGGGCACGGAAGGCCGCGAAATCCAGAACATTGTCGGAGCGTGACGGCTCGACATCGAATTCATCGATCAGGCTGACCGTCCGCTCGATGATGTAGCGCAACTGGCGCGAACGGCTATCGCTTCCCTGCAGGATGACCGCGGCGCGCTGCAGGTGGTCTCGTGCAAGAACGTAGGTTGGCAGCATAGACGAAGCTCCATTTGAGAATCACTTTTTGGGAGCGCCTTGGGGTAGTGACGCGAGGCAGAGGGTGCGGGCGCCATGCCTTCCACAAACTTGCCAGAACGGTTGGCCTTTGTTTCAAATCCAATCTGTCACACACTCTGGCCGAGACGACTGCAATACGGGGGCTGTGCGGCTGCGGGAAAACCTTGGCGGCTGTGTAAAACCGGACGAAGGCGAGGCTGCCGCCTGCTGCCGGAGTGCGGAGATAACCGAATCTGGGCCGGCGCATGCCGGGAATCGCTTTGACGCTCTTGCCGCACGACGGTGGGAGGTGGTCTATCTGAACGACCGATTACGCTATTCCGCCGCCAGACGGCACCCCAGACATCGCGAGCCTGCCTTGACCCGTCCGTCCCTCGCCCCCATTGCCGCAAACCTGTCGGAAACCGTGCCCTTTGTTGGGCCTGAAGCCATCGAGCGGCGCGACGGTGTCCCTACCCGTGCCCGCATCGGTGCCAATGAAAACCCGTTCGGCCCCGCCCCATCCGTGCTTGCCGCCATGCAGGCGGCCGCCCGCGACACCTGGCACTATGGCGATCCCGAGAACCACGACCTCCGCATCGCCATCGCCGCCCATCTCGGCATTCCCTCAGCGAACGTCATGCCGGGCGAAGGCGTCGATGCCATCCTGGGTATGGCCGTGCGCCTGTTTGCAGCGCCCAACTCAACGGTCGTGACGTCACTGGGCGGCTACCCTACCTTCAACTACCATATCGCCGGCTATGGCGCGGTCATGCACACCGTTCCCTATATCGGTGACCGCGAAGACATCGACGCCCTGGCCCGCGCCGCGCGCGATACCAATGCCGCCATAGTCTACGTCGCCAACCCCGACAACCCGATGGGCAGCTGGTGGGACGCTGCATCGGTGGACCGCTTCATCGCGGCGGTACCCGAAAGCACCATGATTGTACTGGACGAGGCCTATGGCGAGTTCGCACCACCGGGCACCCTACCCGCGCTGGACATAGATCGCGTCAACCTCCTGCGCATGCGCACCTTCTCCAAGGCCTATGGAATGGCTGGCGCGCGCGTCGGCTATGTCATCGGCGAGGCCACCAACATTTCGGCCTTCAACCGCATCCGCAACCACTTCGGCGTCAGCAACATCGCCCAGACCGGAGCGATCGCAGCGCTAGCCGACGCGGCGCACCTGGCGTCATCGATCGAAGCCGTCCGCCAATCGCTGGCAGCCATCGCCAACGTTGCCCGCCGGCATGGGCTGGAGCCGCTGCAGACGGCCACGAACTTCATCGCCATCGACTGCGGCCGCGACGGCCCCTACGCGCAGACGATCCTGAACGGCCTCGCGGCTCGCGGCATCTTCGTGCGCAAGCCAGCCGTCACCGGCCTCAACCGCTGCATCCGCGTGAGTGCTGGAACACCGGATGATGTGGCGCTGTTTGATGAGGCGCTGGGCGCGGTCTTGGCGGAATTGAGCTGAGACGTAGACCGCTTACCAAACCACGGCATCATTCCCGCTTTCGCGGGAATGATGCCGTGGTTTGGGTGCCTACAAGCTCTTGCGCATCTGGGTGCAGCCCTGCGCGAAGGTGTCGAGCTCGGTTTGGTCCCAGACGTGCTCGTGCCATCCGGTGGCGCGGTAGAAGCCGACCGCCGTGTCTGCTGCGTTGAGGAACACGGTATGCGTGCCGAACGCCCGGGCGCGATCCTCGATCATTTGACCCATCACCCGGCCGTGTCCCTTGCCCTGCTCCGATCCCGTGATCGCGACGAGCCGGAAGACGGCGGTACCGTCGTCGCGCACATCGAGACGGGCCGTACCCAGCGGTCGGCCGTCAAGCTTCAGCAGATATGGGTAGGCATTGGGCGCGCGGTCATGGGGATGGTTTTCGTTGTAAATCCCATGCCGCCCCCGCGCCTCGAACAACTCCTGCCGTCGAATCGCGCGGTAGGCCGCCCAATCGACAGGATCGGTTACCTCAACGAGCTCGTATCCCATGTTTCCTCGCTGCCCCGGCCACCATCGGTCGGGGCACGGGAAGTCATGATGTCTAGCCGGCCATTGCGCCTTGCGCGGACGCGCCGCGTTCGATGAGCAGGCGATTGTAGGCGTTGAGATAGGCACGGGCCGACGCCACCAGCGTGTCGGGCTCGGCCGCGTTACCGGAAACGATGCGGCCGTTCATTTCGAGGCGCACATGCGCGCTCGCCTGCGCGTCGGTGCCGCCGGTCACGCCATCGACGGCATAGAGCACCAGATGCGGCTGCTGGCCTACCGCCAGTTTTATGGCATTGAAGATCGCATCCACCGAGCCCGTGCCGTCGAATGAGACGCTGGTTTCCTCGCCGTCGATCGAGAGCGTCATGTCGCAGTGGTGCAGCCCACCAATCTTGGACACGACCTCCATGCCGACCAGCTTGATGCGATCGCCCACCGAGCCGACTTCGTCATCCACCAGAGCTACGATATCGGCGTCGTAGACGTGTTTCTTGCGATCAGCCAGGTCCTTGAAGCGCACGAAGGCTTCCTGGAAGGCATTATCGCCCAGCTCGTAGCCCAGTTCGCGCAGCTTGTCCTTGAAGGCGGCACGGCCGGAATGCTTGCCCATTACCAGGGTGGTTTCCTTGATGCCGACGCTGGCCGGCGTCATGATTTCATAGGTCTCCGCATTCTTCAGCATGCCGTCCTGATGAATGCCGCTTTCATGCGCGAAAGCATTCTTGCCCACGATGGCCTTGTTGTACTGCACCGGGAAATTGGCGGCCGCCGAGACGACCTTGCTGGCGCGGGCCAGATGGGTCGTTTCGATCTCGGTGTGATAGGGCATCGCATCGCCGCGAGTCCGCAGCGCCATCACCACCTCTTCGAGCGCCGCATTCCCGGCGCGTTCGCCCAGTCCATTGATGGTGCATTCGATCTGGCGGGCGCCACCGGCCACACCGGCCAATGAATTGGCCACGGCCAGGCCCAGGTCGTTGTGGCAATGCACCGAGAAGATCGCCTTGTCAGCGCCCGGCACGCTCTCGATGATGGTCTTGAACATGCGGAAATGCTCGTCGGGCACCGCATAGCCCACCGTATCGGGCAGATTGATCGTGGTCGCACCGGCCTTGATGGCGGTTTCGACGCAGCGCTTCAGGAACTCGATCGGCGTGCGGGTCGCGTCCATGGCCGACCATTCGACATCGTCGATGAGGTTGCGGGCCTGCGCCACAGTCCGGGCGATGATCTCGATGACCTCGTCCTCGGTCTTCTTCATCTGGTGCGCCAGATGGATCGGCGAGGTGGAGACGAAGGTGTGGATGCGGCCCTTCTGGGCATGCCGCACCGCTTCGCCGGCGCGGTCGATATCGGCTGATATGGCGCGGGCCAAGCCGGCCACAGTGGCGCGCTTGACC
This sequence comes from Devosia lacusdianchii, assembly GCF_022429625.1. Taxonomy (NCBI): domain Bacteria; kingdom Pseudomonadati; phylum Pseudomonadota; class Alphaproteobacteria; order Hyphomicrobiales; family Devosiaceae; genus Devosia; species Devosia lacusdianchii. The sequence goes on from NZ_CP092483.1 coordinate 2,676,313, forward strand.
TGCTTGGCCACGGCGACCACCGCCTCGAAGTCGCCGTTGGAGGCAATCGGGAAGCCTGCTTCGATGATGTCGACACCCATCTCGTCGAGCGTTTCGGCGACCTGCAGCTTTTCTTCGAGCGTCATCGTGGCGCCGGGCGATTGTTCGCCGTCGCGCAAAGTGGTGTCGAAAATGAATACGCGGTCTTTGTTGGTATCGGCGGACATTGGTCTTTTCCTATCGGGCGGCCCAGAGCAAAGCTCTTCTAGGCCGGACATTTACTGTTCGGCTTGCGGCGTTATCCCCTGACGACCCGCTCGAAGCCGAGCTGTCGGTAATCAGGGGCTGATAAGAAGGAGAAGAAGCGCAGCAGGCAGCAAAAGCAGGCCGCCAGCAATCATCAGGGCGCGAGCGCGCTCCTGGCGTTGTGTGGCGGCGATGGCAATTGCGCGCTTGCGCTGCATGGGTTTAGTCCCGATTTCCACGCAGAATGCGCGAATCCGCCGAAGCGCGCAAGCCCGCGCCAGCCGAAGCGGTTGATTTTTTGCTTAGCCCATTGGGCGTAGTCGCCTCTGGCTAAACGCAAACACCGCCGCCAGGACGATGCCGACCAGGGCAAGGCCACTTATCCGCCCCGCTAGGCCAGCCGCGCGCCGCCGCCGACTAACGCCAGCAGATGCCCCCGGAACAATAGCTTGACCAGAATGTCCATGCCGCGGCCCTCAACGCAACTGCAACGAAAAGTTGGCAGCTGTGGCCGTCTGTCGGGAAGCTACGGACCATTTCTCCCAGGCTGTCAGCAGTAAAGCTCTCTGGCTCAAGCTAGGCTCAGGTCAAGGGGCGGGTACCCGATAGCTGACGGCGTCCCATTCGCCTTCGATCTTCACAAACCTCCAGTGTTCACTGGACCTGGGAGGGTCATTGCCCGGGTCGAGTTCGAAGGAACACATGATGCCTTCCTTTAGCCAGAGGCGCTCGCATCCCCCCGGTTTTGCCGAAGCGTTCGGCCATACCGGTCCGTGCCCGATGTCAAGCCTCTCACAATAGCTGCCAACTCAGCTTCACTCGGCCCATCGGGTGGCGTCAGCAGCGACCGACTAGCCAAAAGCGCCATGCCGCCAATGAAGGCTAAGCCCGCACCATAAAGAACAATCTTATCCCTCAGGCCCACGACAAGGGCATCCTCGTGTCCGAACCGCTACCGAGCCTCATATCGTTCCCGAAATGAGCGCAAATTGCGGCTCACGGCGTGTGCCCTACTCCCCCAGATCGAGCACACCCTCGCCGACGATAACGGCGTGGCCACCGATGCCCCCGTGGATCAACACGTCGTTCTCCTTGCGCAACTGGATCGTGATCCGGCAAGGCCGCCCCATTTCGTGGCCCTGGCGCAGCACGAAATCGGCTTGGCCGGTCGCCAGATTGGCGTGCTCCGAGAGCAACCCGATCAGCGCTGCCGCGGCCGAACCGGTGCCCGGATCTTCCCCGATATCCATGCCGAACATCCGCGCGGCCAGATCGTTGTCCGGCTCGTCCGGCGTAAGGGTGAAGACATAGGCCGAGTTATGATCGTGGTGGAACACCTTGTTCCAGATCGCCGGGTTCGCCTTCACGCGCCGCAGCACTTCGGCATCGCGCACTGGGACGAGATGGAACGTCACGCCCGCCGAATAGACGCCGGGCTGGTACATGTCACAGCCGATATCCTCGATCTCGATCCCCAGCGCCTGCGCCATGCCGAGCTTGTCCGGCAGCGGCGCAACCCGCGACGGCAGGCGCGGCAGGGCGAAGCGGGCTTCGCCCGAGCGCTTGTCGGATTTTTCGAACAGCGCCGTGATCAGCCCGACCTTTTCCTCCAGTCGCACCGCGCTGACCTTGTTCTGCAGTCCGAGCACAACGGACGCACCGACCGTTGGGTGCCCCGCAAAGGGCAGCTCCGTATGGGGCGTGAAGATGCGGATCGCCGCCGTATTGCGCTCGGCATTGGGCTTGAGGATGAACACCGTCTCGCTGAGATTGAACTCGCGCGCGATGGCTTGCATCTCGCCATCGAGAAGGCCATCGGCCTTGGTGACGACGGCAAGCTGGTTGCCCTTTAGCCGCTCGCGCGTGAACACGTCGAGCATCAGATAGTTGAGCTTCATCGGAAGACCTCATTCGGGCGGAAGCGCGAAATCCTGCGGCTCGAAACCAAGATGTGTGGCAAGCGCTGCAACGGCCACGCCATGGTCGTTGCGCCCAGGCAATCCGGAAATCGTCAGGCACCCGATAATGCCGGCGCCCTTGACCCGGATGGGGAAGCCGCCGCCGGCTATCACGTAATCTGCTGGGTCCACCCCCGATTGCGGGGAGAACGGCGCTTCGCCGCGCTCCAGCACCATGCGGTAGCTCGCCCGCTGGAAGCGACGGACGGTGTTAATCTTGCGACGCACCCATTCGGCATTGTCCGCGCTGGTTCCGGTGGTGGCCGCGAAGAACATCTGCCGGTCCCAGGTGCGGATATCGACCACCAGCCCCAGTTTTTCAGTTATCGCTCGCTGGCGAATGGCCGTGCCCAGCTCATACGCCACGGTCTCGTCGAACGCGGCGAGAACCAGCTCGCGCTCCTGTTTCTTGACGAGCTCGATGTCTTCGGCAACAGCCATGGTCACGTGTCCTTATGGGTAAACCGGGTCCAGGCGTCGTAGAGCGGTTCGCGGCTCGACGGCTGTCCGGGGAAATTGGTTCGGTTCGGATCGATGGCGGCCCAGGCCGCCTTGCTGTCGGTCCAGATATTGCCGATGGGCACCGCCCAATCCAAGCTGTCGAGCGAACCGGCGCGCACTACCATCAGCCCGGGCGTGGGCGGCTCATTCCAGAGCCAGGTGTGGCAGTTGGCGCAAAACAGCATGGCGATGGTCCGGCCGCTGTCGGCCGCGCGGTCATAGCGGTCGAGCGCGCCACTCAGATGCTCGATATCGTCGCTGCGTACCGGCATGGACATGGACCACGCGGCGCCCGAGAAGCGCTGGCAGTCCTTGCAATGGCAATTGTAGACCGATAGAGGGCTGGCCTTCAGCCGGTAGCGCACGGCGCCACACTGGCAACCGCCCTCGACGGGAAAATCCGGCAGGTCCATTTTGCCCACGACTCCAGATGCTTGGCCCGTCAGGTTTTAGACGAAGTTTGGTCGGGGCAGAAGGGTGCCGGCAAAGAACGCTTCGGCCACCGCCGTGGCATAGGGCACCGCCCCTGCCCGCCCGGCATCGGCGGCTGAGCGGAGGACGACGATATCGGCCAATTCACGATGCTCCTGCCGGACGAGATTGGCGCGGATGCGGGCGGCAAGGTGCTCGGCGGGTTCGACAAAGCGGAAGACCCGGCCGAACGACAGCCGCGGCCCGTCGAAGACCACGACCATACCGCCCGCCTCCGCCTCGTCAGTGCGCAGCCCGGTTTCCTCCTCCAGTTCGAGCGCAATGCAGCCTGGCACGTCGACCCGGCCATCGGGCAGCACATCGCGCGGCTCGAGAGAACCACCCGGCGGATAGACCCGGCCCGCATTGGTGGTGTCCCCGCCCATGACGCCGTAGATCAGCGCATTGTCGCCGCTGACGATCAATGCCCAGCCGAAGGCGTGGCAGATGCCGATTTCGGGAAAGCCTTGCTGGCGCCACAGCATGAAGGCTGAATACGCATCCTCGCGCGCCTCGGCGCGGAACACGCCACCCTCCAGGCGTGGCACGCCGCCATCCGGCGCCGAGAGCCCGAGAATGCGACCATCCCACAAATGCGGATTGGCTGCTGTCGCCTCGCGCCAATAGTCGGCCACGGCAGCGCGCTGGACCGGTGTGAGCGGCCACCGACCCGGCACACGGCGAATGTCGATATCGGAGACCGGAACGATCTGCATGGCAAAAACACAACGGCCGGGGTTTCCCCCGGCCGTTGCATGTCTGATTAGTTCTTGGCCTTGTCGACCAGCGCGCCGGCCTTGATCCACGGCATCATGTCGCGCAGCTTGCCGCCGACTTCTTCGATGGCATGTTCGTCGGCGAGGCGGCGGGTGGCCTTGAAGCGGGCGCCGCCCGACTTGATCTCCTGCATCCACTCGCTGGTGAACTTGCCCGACTGGATGTCATGCAACACGCGCTTCATCTCGGCCTTGGTTTCCGAGGTGATGATGCGCGGACCGGTGACGTATTCACCCCACTCGGCCGTGTTCGAGATCGAGTAGTTCATGTTGGCAATGCCGCCCTGGTAGATCAGGTCGACGATCAACTTCACTTCGTGCAGGCACTCGAAATAGGCCATTTCCGGAGCATAACCGGCTTCCACCAGTGTTTCGAAGCCAGCACGGATCAGCTCCACCAGGCCGCCGCACAGCACGGCCTGCTCGCCGAACAGGTCGGTTTCGCATTCTTCGCGGAAATTGGTTTCGATGACACCCGAACGGCCGCCACCAACGCCCGAGGCATAGGCCAGCGCGATGTCATGGGCATTGCCCGACGCGTCCTGATGCACGGCGATCAGGCACGGCACGCCGCCACCCTTCTGGTACTCGCCACGCACGGTGTGGCCCGGGCCCTTTGGCGCGATCATGATCACGTCGACGGTCGACTTGGGTTCGATCAGGTTGAAATGCACGTTGAGGCCGTGGGCGAAAGCCAGCGCGGCGCCGTCACGGATGTTCGGCTCGATATGCTGCTTGTAGATATCGGCCTGCAGCTCGTCCGGAGTCAGCATCATGATGACGTCAGCCCACTTGGACGCGTCAGCAACCGACATGACCTTGAGGCCTTCGCCCTCGGCCTTCTTGGCCGACGGGGAACCCGGACGCAGGGCGACGACAACATCTGTCACGCCGGAATCGCGCAGGTTCAGCACGTGGGCATGGCCCTGCGAACCGTAACCGACAATTGCGACTTTCCGCGACTTGATGATGTTGAGATCGGCATCCCGATCGTAATAAACGCGCATGGGTTTCTCCCTGAAAATGCTGTGTTAGGCGTTGTTGGCTTTCACCCCATAGAGGGCGAAGAACTGGTCGGTCGCGGCCTTGACGTCCGCTTCGATATTGTCAGTCACATTGGACTGGGTGAGCGCTTTGTCGCCGAGCAGCAGACGTATCTGCACGTCGCGAACGACGAGGCCGAAAAAGGTGCGATAGGCATCTTCGCTGGAGTCAAAGCGCAGCAGGCGCGCATCGCGCCCAGCTTCGAGGATGGGCTTGAGCCGGCGGCGAATGGCCAGCGGACCATTCTCGAGCACGATAATGCCCAGGCTATCCTTCTCCTGCGCAGCGTGGGTCACGGCAGTACGATTGAGCGTGATCGAAACTTCGCCGGTGATGACGGTCAGCAGATCGCGGGCGAACTGCTCGATGGAGAGGCGCAGCGCCTTGGCATTAAGGTGGGAGCGATCGACCACCGGCATGCGCACCTTGGCCGCCTGCCACTGCACAGTCGCGGTCAGCAGCCCATCGCGGTCGCCGAACCACTTGTAGAGCGTTTCCTTGGAGCACGACGCGCGGCGCGCCACAGCCGTCATGGTCAAGCCATCGCCATTTTCGACGAGCAGATCTAGCGCCGCCGTCAGCACAGCTTGCTGCCGGGGCGTGAACGTCTCTTCGTTGACCTTGATGGTCAGGGGCACGGCGTCGTCCTTTAAACACTGCTGACCAATACAGCCGATATCGCAGCCGTACCGTACGGTACGGTTCGATGCAAGTCCCTATTTTGCGAGAGCCTAGCTTAGGTCTTTGCCGGGCCTCACGGCAAGGTCCCGGGTTTGGAGCTCACTTATCGGTTCGAACGCCGAGGTAAGCCGCTCGACTAAGCGGGGCGTGACCAAGGCGGGAAGCGCGAAACGCCAGTTCCGGGCTCCGGCTCTTCAAAGCTTGGATCAAAGGTCGGCGCTGGTCCAGGCCAGCTTGGCATAGGTCAGCTCACGCGCCAAAGTCTGTCAATCCAGTGGTATTGACGGCAATGTCGCGTAGTCATGATACCGCAGCCGACCTTGTCATTCGACGGTCGGTCAAGCCATCGAAAAGGTGGAAGCAGCAGCTCCGCTGACCTAGATACCGCCCATGCGGGATGTCGTAATGCTCACGTAATCCTCGCGGCTTGCCATGACCGCCACCATTCACTACCGGAGCCGTAGCATGAGAGTGTTGCTGATCGAGGATGAGACGGAGCTGGCATCTGCCCTCAGGAGCTTGCTGCTCAAGCACGACATCATCATGGATCACGCACCCACCCTCGCTTACGCCGAGGAGGCCATCCGCAATGAAGTGCATGACGCCCTGATCGTGGACCGCCAACTGCCTGACGGCGACGGCATCACCATCATCGCCAATATGCGCAGCCGGCGCCAGCACGTGCCGGTTATCGTGGTCTCGGCCCGAGGCACCCTGGACGAGCGGATCGAGGGACTGGACTGCGGCGCCGATGACTATCTCGCCAAGCCGTTTTCTACGGACGAGCTATTGGCCCGCCTGCGCGCCGTGTTGCGCCGGCCGCTGGCGATGCAGACCGGCAGCATTCACGTGGGCGCGCTGACCTTCGAATCCGCTAATCGTAGCGCCCATGTGGATGGGCGACCATTGGAACTCGCCCGTCGCGAATTGCTGATCCTGGAATGCCTGACGCAGCGCGCCGGGCGAGCGGTCATGCGCTCGGCGCTGGAGGATGCCGTCTATACTTTTGACGACGAAATCCAGTCGAACTCGCTGGACGCCAACATATCCCGTCTGCGCAAGAAGCTGGCCGATGCTGGGGCGCTCGTCGACATACATGGCATCAGAGGCGTGGGCTATTTGCTGCGAGCCTCAGCATGAAGCGCCCGCGCTCGTCATCACTACGCTTCGGCCTCACCTGGCGGCTGATCGTCCTGCAAATCCTGTCGCTGACGTTGACGGCCACTGTGCTCTGCATCTTGCTGCTCCAGCTATCCATGGAAGGCCGAATGGTGGATTCCGGTGTAACCGAGATCATCGCCGGCGCGCTGGAGCGGCAGGCTGACGGCAGTCTCACGGTGGGCGAGAGCGAGTCACTCGACCGTTATCGCGCCGAGTCGCCAACGTTCTGGTTTGTTGCGGTCGATGAGGGCGAGCGAGTGTACATCGAAGGCGATGTTCCGGACGAATACCTGGCCCTGGCGCAGAACCTTGGAAACATCGATTTTGTCGACGTGCGCGGTGGCAATTTCGATGAGGACCTGTCGGCCGTCCTGCGGCCAGTGCAGAGCAAACTCGGCACAGTGCGGGTCATGGCGGGTGGCGGCGCCTATATCGGCGCGGTAATGGTGGGGCTATTGCTCGCCGGCCTGATGAGCGCCCCGCTGCTGCTCATTTTGGGCCTGGTAACGGCAGTAGCTATCCCGCTGGCTGTGCGCAGGGCCATGAGGGGACTCGAAAAGGCCGAGGCAGACGCACGGTCGATCAATTTCAGCAACCGCGGCACACAACTATCCTACGCGCGCGTCCCCAAGGAAGTTCATGGTCTGGTGACGGCGGTGAACCAGGCCCTGGTTCGACTGGACAACGGCTATAGCCTGCAGCAACGGTTTCTCGCCGATGCCGCGCACGAGCTCAAAACGCCTCTCGCCATCCTGCAGGCGCGCGTCGAAAACCTGTCCGGCGGCCCCGACCAGGCCCGCCTGCTCGGCGATATTGCCCGTCTGGTCGGACTGGCCGACCAGCTGCTCGACTTGCAGCGGCTCGCCCGTGACGACGTCAAACTACTGCCAGTGGACCTGGTGGCGACAGCCCGCCAGGTCGTTGCCGACATTGCCCCCCTCGCCATTGCCGGCGGCTATGACATTTCGCTCGAAGCGGCGCCAGAGCATGTTTGGGTCAAGGGCGACGCCGGCTCGCTGGAGCGGCTGCTGGTCAACTTGGTGCAGAACGCCATTACCCACGCGGGCAATGCGGGCGAAATCCAGGTCACAGTCGATGCGCGCGGCACGCTCGAAGTGCTGGATTCCGGGCCGGGCATCCCGGCCGAACATCGCGACAGGGTGTTTGAGCCCTTTTATCGCGTCCGGCCGCTCAGCCATGGATCGGGGCTTGGGCTCAATCTGGCGCGCAACATCGTGCACCGGCACGGTGGCGACATCCTGGTGTTCGACAGTCCCGCGGGCGGCGCTGGGTTTCGGATCCGCCTGCCGCTGGCTGCCCGTGAAACCACTGGCACCACGTCAGTAATGTTGGCGTAACTCCCGTCAGCAGAATGCCCCTCGGTATCGCTGGTTATTGTTCCGGCGGTTGTCACGAGTGGCGGCCAAGCATTTGGGCCTGCTGCCATATGGAGTTTATGGAATGACCCAAAAACGATCGTCGCACCTCGCGGCGTGGGCCGTGATTGCCACGGTGATTTCTGCCACTGGCGCAAATGCGCAGCAGTATGGCGGCTATCAGGCACCCTTCGACTGGACCGGCTTCTATGCCGGAATTTACGGCGGGCTGACGCCTTCCAAATTCCCTAACGTGTTCCAGGACAACTCGCTTCAAGGGGGTGTCGTCGCCGGCTACACCATGCAGCTTGGGCCGGCAGTCGTCGGCGGCGAAATCGAGGGCAGCTACCTCGGCGGCAGGACTTACGACACCGGCGGCGGCGGCACGCTGTCCCAGCATTGGGCCGCGACGGCCAAGCTGAAGGCCGGTGTGGCGCTCGATGCTACCCTGATCTACGGCACGGCCGGCTATGGCTTCGCCCGCCTCGACCCCAAGGGCAACGTCATTTCCGACCCGAAATGGCAGGGCGGCTGGGTCTTCGGTGGCGGCATCGAGCAAGGGCTGGGCAGCAACCTCTCCGCCAAGCTGGAATACACCCAGATGCGCATGGACGACGTGAGCACGACCGTGGCCGGTGGCGCGCGGTTTTCGAACGACCTCGTGAACCACTCGATCAAGGCCGGCATCAACCTGCGCTTCTAGGCCATTCGATCGCCGCCCCACAACTCCACTGAAGGAGAAACCCCATGACCAGGAAACCCCTGCTCGAGCTATGCATGGCTGCGTGTCTGGCCCTGACGGCAACCGCGCCCACCTTTGCCTTTGACGAAGATCGGTTCGACGTGGCCCAGGCCAGCGATCAACGTTGGCATCAGCCCTGCGAAACCATCCGTGACAGGCGGGAACGGGCGCGCTGCTTCAACGGCGCACGCCCCAATGAGGACGCTGACTGGGGGACGGCAATCGGGGTAGGGATCATCGGACTCACGCTGGGCGCCATCATCGCCGGCGCGGCAAGTTCGGCCGAAAACGACAGGCCCCGCCCCATGACGGACTACGAGCGCTGGTTGGCCTACTGCGCCGGCAAGTATCGGAGCTTCGATCCGGCAAGCGGCACTTTTCTGAGCCATGACGGGCGTCGCTATCGCTGCCAATAGACGCGGGTAACAGGTTCTGCATCCCCGCCTCGGCCGCATCTCGCGCCCGCCTGTCGATAGACCCCGCGTGACGATCGTCACGCGGGTTTTGCTTGACCGCCCAGATGCTCTGCAAAGAACGCCAGCATCGCCGCCCGCATGCGTGGCGTTTCGCTATGGCCGATGCCCGGTTCGCTGACGAGAACCAGCCGATCGGGCGCACCGGCATAGGCCGGCTCCAATTCTGCCCATGCACGGGCCACCGCCGCGCGCGGGGTCAATTTGTCGGCCTCGCCGATGCAAACCAGTTGCGGCCGCGGCGCCACCAGCGCTGCAATTGTGCCGCCATCGGCCTCGTTGAGCAGGCCCGGCACGGTCAGGTAGATGCCGTGTCCGTCGTGGGCGCCCAATTCGATCATGGTGCGAAAATCGGCGAAGCAGCAGAGGTGCGCGACGGCCGCTATACGCTCGTCCATCGCAGCCAACCAATAGCTGAGGGTACATCCCATCGAGATGCCGAAGGCACCAATGCGCGACGCATCGACGTCTGGCCGCCCGGTCAGATAGGTCAGCGCCGCCGCATGGTCCGACAGCATCTGTCCAAACAGCGATTTGCCATGCCAAAGCAGAGCCTTGGCAGCAGAACCTTCGCTGACGCTGGACCGTTCGCCGAATACCGGCATATCAATGCAGAGTGTGACATAGCCGTGCCGAGCGAAAACCGGCCCCAGCGGATCGACCAGATACTCCCGTCCCACCAGCAGTTCGTTGGCCCCGATGTCATAGCGCCCACCATGCGAGTGGCCATAAAGGATGGCTGGAAGTGGACCTGGCGGACCCGATGGCCTCGTAAGAATACCGCGAACCTCGATCTCGCCGAGCCGCAGGCGCAAATGCTCGATGACATAGTCTCGGGCGACTTCTTCCCAGCTTGATATCAAGGCGATCGGCGGCTCCGACAAGCCTATGATTTCGCGGAGTCTGGAAGGGGAAACAGGCATGTTTGGGGTACCAATTGCAACGCTGGTCAACCAGAGGAAGTCATCACACTTCATGCGCTGGGCGCAACAGAGTGTCTTTCCATCGGCACTTGCCGATAAATGCCGTGGTGTGCATCTTTGCCCCTGCACCGATGCCAACCCAGAGTTTGCCATGTCCGCACTTTTTTCCACCGCGCAGTTGCGCGGCCTCACCCTGCGCAACCGCGCTGTTGTTGCGCCCATGTGCCAATACTCGGCCGAGGACGGCTTCGCCAATGACTGGCACCTGGTGCATCTCGGGCGGTTCGCCATGGGCGGCTTCGGCCTCATCATAGTTGAGGCCACGGGCGTTACCGCCGAGGGGCGCATTTCCTATCGCGATATGGGCCTGTGGAAGGACGAGCAGATTGCGCCGCTGGCACGCATCGTCGATTTCCTGCACAGCCAGGGCGCTGCTGCCGGCATCCAGCTGGCCCATGCCGGCCGCAAGGCGTCGACGCCAATCCCGTGGCGTGGCGGCTTCACTGAGACCGAGGCAGAAAAGCGCGCGCTCGGCTTCGCGAGCTGGACCCCGGTAGCGCCGACGGCCGAGATCCACGCCGAGAACAGGAATTTCACGCCGCCCCACGCCCTCGATCTGGCGGGCATCCGCAACATCGTCGATAGCTTCGTCGCCGCCGCCCGACGTGCCGAACAGGCGGGGTTCGACACGGTCGAGATCCACGCGGCTCACGGCTATCTGCTCAACCAGTTCCTCTCCCCTCTCGCCAACAAGCGCACGGATGAGTATGGCGGCAGCCGTGAAAACCGCATGCGACTGGTGCTGAAAGTAACTGAAGCCGTGCGCGCGGTATGGCCCTCTGACAAGCCCTTGCTGGCCCGTCTGTCGGTCAGCGACAATCGTCCGGACGGCTGCCAGGTGGAGGACAGCGTTGTGCTCGCGCGCGAACTCAAGGCGCGAGGCGTCGACGCCATCGACTGCTCAAGCGGCGGCTTCGACGGTGGCAGCATCGCGCCAGTCGCCGCTTATCAGGTGCCGTTCGCTCACGCCGTCCGCGAAGGCGCCGACATCCCGACCATAGCGGTGGGCCTATTGGGCGATGTGGCCGGGGCCGAAGCCATCGTCGCCGCTGGCCAGGCCGATTTCGTCGCCCTCGCCCGCGGCGCGCTTGACGATCCAAACTGGGCGGTTCACGCCCGCCACGGACTGGGTGCCACCGACTACGATCTTTGGCCCGAACAAGCCCAACGCGTCCGCGAACGCGACCGCGCTCTGGGCCTCAGATCGTTCCAGCCGACCTAACCAGTTCTTAAGCGAGATTTGTTACGCATCGATCCATCAGGAGTGCACCCGATGGATCGTATTCGCCCGCTTGCTGCCCGCTACTTGGAGGCACTTTGGATTGAGCTGCGCAGTGACGCAGCGATTTACGCCGTGGCAGCGATCTATATCGTCATTGGTTACGTGTTCATGGCCGGCAAGGGGTACCTCGCCTTCGGCATGCTCAATGTTTATTATGGCGCTTGGAGCATGCACTTTGGTGTGCTGGGGCCTGTTTTCGTCACCATTATCGGGCTGCTGCACATTGTCATCCGGCTCGACGCGCGCCGCCGCCTGGCCTATCGCGCCATGTTCGCGCCCCGGCGCGTTGCTCGCTTTGTGGCCGGCACCATCCTACTGCTGACGGCGGTTCTGCTGTTCACCACGATGTTTTCAGCGATCAAGACCAGCTTCCCAATTGATCACGGTTTCCGGTTCGACGTAGCACAAGCCGACATTGACAAAGCAATCCACTTCGGTGTCGATCCCTGGCGCTTGCTCTATGCGGTCGCTGAGCACCCGCTGGTGCTCCGCATCGTCGAGATGAACTACAATGTCATCTGGTTCATCATTTGCTACTTCACGCTCTATTGGGTCTGCACCTCGCCACGCACCAATGGCATGCGCGTCCGCTACGTGTTGACCTGGCTGCTAAGCTGGGCCCTCATCGGCACGGTCATGGCGGGCACCTGGCTGTCAGCCGGCCCAGCCTATTACGGCCTTGTCACTGGCGACACAGCCCGTTTCGCCGACCAACTTGCCTTCCTGTCAACCACTGCGGGCGAACGCAACTCCGCTCAGGCGTTCCAGTCCTATCTGTGGTACCTGTACTCCAGTGGCAATGTAGGCATAGGCTCGGGCATTTCGGCCTTTCCCTCGGTTCACGTTGCCGTCACCACTATCAACGCGCTCTTCATCGGCGAAATCTCGCGCCGCTTTTCAGTGCTTATGTGGGCCTATGTCGTCTTCATCATCATGAGCTCGGTCTATCTCGGCTGGCACTACGCGATCGATGGCTATGTCTCAGTCGTGACTGTGACAGCCATCTATTGGGCCCTGCGCAAGCTGATACCCACGTTGGCCCGGTTGCGCTGGAAGGCGCGCGCTGAAAGACCCACCGAGGTCTTTGCTCGGAATTCCTGAAAAGCGCCAAGGCGGCAACGCAATGTTGCCGTTTTGCCCGACCACTCTTGTCATGCGTCGGAGCCGTCACCAGATCAGCGGCGAGACCAGGGAGAACGCTCGATGGATACCAAGGCCGCAGTCATAGCCCTCTTGAGCGTTTGGGGTGTCGGCACCTGCGCCGTCATCCCCGCCATGGCCCAGGAAACCGAGGACGCCACCGATGACGATGGCGATCGCAGCAATCCGTTGCTCAACAAGGTCTGGGTGCGCGCCGACACCGACGAATCCCTGCCCGGCCCCATGCAGATCTTTCTCGCGGATGGCACGCTGGTGACAGATAGCTGCTGGGAAACCTATCGCCTCAGCAAATGGCAGCAGGTCTCCGACAGCGCTATCAGCTGGGATGAGGACGGCATGACCATCGATGCCGACATCGCCAGCGTCAGCGACACCGAACTTGTGCTGAACCTCAAGCTCGGCAGTGAAGTCCAGGAACAACGCTTCGTCACGGCCACTGTCCCCTATGTCTGCCCGGACATGCCGCGCTGACCTTGCGTACCGAGAAACCGAGCGACCTGCCCGAGCCATTCCCGCCCGAAAGCTGCCCATGACCCAGGACACCTACACCTTGATCGGCCTGGGTCTCGCCGGGCTGCTGGCCGTGTGGCTGGTATTCTCGCTGGTCAAGAAAATGCTCGGCATCGTCTTGCTGATCGCCCTCGCGGCAGGCGCCTACGTGCTGTGGACCAATCCCGACCTGCAGCAGCAGGTGATCGCAGGCGTCTCCCGCCTCTGGTCGCGATAGATCGCGGCGGCGCGCTAGACGCTCGGCGGCCGCTTCAGCTCCAGCGTCTTGAGCGGTGCCAGCAGCGATCCCGAAACTATCGCCGCCAGGAATTGCGGCGCGGGTGGAATGCGAGCAATGAACGACACGAAGACATCGCGGATCAGCGGCAGCACCCGACTGTCGGACTGGTAGAACGGCGTGAACATGGCGCTGAGGACCTGGTAGAGCCGCACATGCCAGCGTCGCAGGGCGGCATAGCGCGCCAGCGCCTTCCCCATGTCTTCCGGATGATCGCGCAGTCCGAGATAAAGCGCCCGGGCATCGAGCAAAGCCATGTTCGCCCCCTGCCCCAATTGCGGACTGGCCGAATGCGCACTGTCGCCCACGAAGGCCAGCGCATCGCCGGTGGGGTTCGGCATCGTATGGTGCGCATAGCGCGCCAGGGTCATATCGGGAAAATCAGCGATGGCGTCGAGGTGAGGCGCAACCTCGGGCCAGTGCGCCAGCACGGTCTGCTTCCAGGCATCGAGACCCGCCTGCTTGAGGGCCTCGTATTCGGCGGGCTTGAGGCTCCAGAAGAACGCAGCGCGCGCGGCGCTATCGGGCGAAGAGCGGCCCACCGGCAAGACGCCGATCATCACGCCGGCCCGGCGATAGCGCTGGGTCAGCGCCGTATCCTCGAAGCCCTCGGCACGCCAGGGCAGCGTCGTCCAGATAGCGCCGAACGACAGGGCCCGCGACGTTCCCGGCTTGGCCGAATAGGTCTTTAGCGGCGAGTTCGCCCCGAGGCAATCAACCACGAGATCGAATGCCTCCGACAGGCGATCGCCCGCAAAGATAAGGGCCCGCTTGCCATTGGCCGCGTCACGCAGGCCACGCACCTCTTGCTCGGTGACAACGCGAATGCCGGCGGCCAGCACGGCATTATGCAGCACACCGAACAAGGCTGCGCGGTGAATGCCCAGACCGCGCCCAGCACGCGGCAAGCTATCGTAACGCACGTCGAGCACAACCCTGCCGGTCCGCGCATCCGCACCATGCAAGCGGTCGAGCGGCGCGCCCAGTTCCCGGATCGCATCAAGCAGGCCAAGGTCGTGCAGCACGGCCTGCCCCGTCGGTTGCAGCACCAGGCCCGAACCGATGGGCCGCGCCGCGTCAAAGCGCTCGAAAATGGTCGGCCGATGGCCAAGCCGCAGCATATAGAGCGCGGTCGCCAGCCCAGCCGGCCCGGCACCGCAAATGGCAACATCGAGAACTGCCAAGGCTACAGCACGACCTGCGTACCGATCTCCACCACACGGCCGGTGGGAATATGGAAATACTCCGTCGCGTCGCTGGCATTCTTCGCCAACCGGGTGAACAACCGATCTTGCCAGTAGCGCAGCGGGCCGCCCGACTTCGGACCCGGCTTCAGCGAGCGGCGGGACAGGAAGAATGAGGTCGACATGATATCGAACTTCCAACCCAGCTTGCGACCGAGCGCCAGCGCCTTGGGAATATTGGGGGTTTCCATGTAGCCAAAGGTCACCACCACGCGGCTGAACAGCTCGTTATAGGCATCGATGGTCACCTTCTCGTCGTCTGGCACGCGTGGCGAAGCCGAGGTGCGCACGGTGAGAATGACATTCTGCTCATGCAGCACCTTGTAGTGCTTCAGGCTGTGCAGAAGCGCCGTGGGCGCGCCTTCGATATCGCTGGTCAGGAACACGGCCGTTCCCGGGACCAGGGTCGGCTTCTTCTTGGAGAGGTTGTCGACCAGGAACTGCAACGGCACCTCATCGCGGCGCGTCTTTTCAGACAGCCGGCGACGGCCACCGATCCAGCTCGCCATCAGCGATGCGACCACAAGTGCCACGACGGCCGGAACCCAACCACCTTGGAACAGCTTGGACGCGTTGGCGGCAAAGAACCCACCGTCGATAATGGCGAACACAATGCCGAACGCGATGACCGCGGCCGGATGCCACTTCCAATTTCGCCACATCACCACAAGCAGCAGCGTCAATGTCACCACCATCACGCCGGACACCGCGATACCATAGGCATGCGACAGCGCCGCCGAGCTGCGGAAACTGACGACCAGCAGCAGCACGCCGATCATCAGCATGCTGTTGATCTGGGGCATGTAAACCTGCCCGCTCTGTGTCTCGGACGTATGCTGCACGACCATGCGCGGAAGCATGTTGAGCGCGATGGCCTGCTGCGCCAGGCTGAACATGCCGGAAATGACCGCTTGGCTGGCAATGATGGTCGCCGCCGTAGCCAGTACGACGAACGGCACCAGCGCCCATTCCGGCTGCATTTCGAAGAAAGGACTTTCGACGTTCTCAACACCGACGCTGAGCACGAAGGCGCCCTGCCCGAAATAGTTCAGCAGCAGACAGGGGAAGACCATGCCGAACCAGGCGAGCACGATCGGCCTGCGGCCGAAATGGCCAAGATCGACGTAAAGCGCCTCGGCGCCGGTGACCGCCAGGAAGATGGCGCCGATGACCACGAAAGCGATGCTGACGTGGGTAGCGACGAACTCCGCGCCCAATAGCGGATTGAGGGCCCACAGCACTTCCGGATAATTGAAAATATGGGCCAGCCCGGAAATGCCGAGCGTCAGGAACCAAATCCCGGTGATCGGCCCGAACACCGTTGATACCCTGGCCGTACCGAACCGCTGCACCATGAACAGACCGATAATGAGCACGCAGGTGATCGGCACGACATATTGCGTCAGGTCGGGAGCGACGACCTTGAGGCCCTCGACGGCCGAAAGCACCGAAACGGCCGGCGTAATGATCGCGTCGCCGAAGAACAGCGCCGCGCCAACCACGCCAAGGCCGGTGATCCAGGCCGGGGGCTTAGTAAAGGTCTTGCGCGCCAAGGCAATCAGCGACAGCGTACCGCCTTCGCCATTGTTGTCGGCACGGGTGACGAAGAAGACATACTTGAGCGAGACGGTGAGCGTCAGCGCCCAGACGATGAGCGATAGCAGTCCCAGGATTTCCGTGTCGCTGGACGTCGCGCCCGGCCGGATATGCATGGCCTCGCGGAAGGCATAGATCGGGCTGGTGCCGATATCACCATACACGACGCCAAGCGCCCCCAGGATCAGGAGCGGGAGATCTTTGCGCGAATGGGATTGGCTGAGGTCGCCCGCATCGCCGACGGCATGGGTGCCGGCCGAGTTCGTCTGCGTCATGAACCTTGTGCTCTCTTCGGTCGAAGGCGGGCGCCGCTATACACCCCCCCACAGTCACACACAACACCTTGCCGCCACAATGGTCCAAACCAACAGGGGCCGTCCCTCACGGAACGACCCCTGCCGGTAAACGAAGATTGGAGGTCTTCGTAAGCGCTTATTCGGCTGCCTGAGCGACCTCGGCATCCTCTTCGCGGGCCGCCTTGGTGGCCTTGGTCCACCAGGTCAGCTGGTCGAGCAGGTCCTTGGCGCTCTGCGCGATGTTGGCTTCGATATCGGCCAGCGTCTGCTTGCCCATATAGATGCCGAAGAAGTCGCTGCCACCGATATGGACGGCCGAACGGGTGTTCGCCATCTGCAATTCGACAGCGATCGTACGAGCGTGCTCGATGGCGCGCGCGCCACCCACCGAACCATAACCGACGAAGCCGATCGCCTTCTGATTCCATTCCTTATAGGCTTGGTCGAAGGCATTCTTGAGGGAACCGGTGATCGAGCGGTTGTACTCGGCCGTCACTACGATATAGCCGTCGAATTCGGCGATCTTCTTCTGCCAGGCGATGGCCTGGGGGTTCTGCGAGGGGACCCAGGCGTTCGAGGCGGCTTCGTTGAACAGCGGTAGCTCGAAAGCTTTGAGATCGACGATCTCGACGTCGAGTTCGGGACGCTGGGCGGCCAGGTCGGCGATCCACTTTGCCGGCTTGTCGCCGTAGCGAGCGTCGCGGGTGCTGCCGATGATAACTGCAATCTTGAGTTTGGACATTTGAGCCTCCTTGGTAACAAATCGTAACTGAGGCGATATAAGTGACCAAAGAAGTACGTTGCAAGGAGGCACCTTGTTGTGGTGCGGAGACAATGCCATGCCTAGGGCACAGTCATGTAAGCGTAAGCAAAATCTGCGTTTTTCGCCCCCGTATGCGGATTAAGGCAGCAGGGATGAGCGTTGACGTCTGCGCGCCAACGGACTGTTCACCGTTTAGCGCATAATCGCGCGATGATGCACCAGTACCCATGAATCCGGGTTGCGAGGCCCCTGCGGGCGCGCTTAATAGCGCCACGGGGCAAAGCTTCAAACTATGAGGGTCATGATGAAGAAAATCTCGGCCGCGTTCGCGCTGGCTATACTAGCGTTCGGCGTGGTCCAGGCTTCGGCCCTGGATCGTCGCGTGCGCATCAACAATGAATCGTCTTACGACATTGTCGAGTTCTACGCGTCCAATACGGGTAGCCGCTCTTGGGAAGAAGATATCCTGGGCCGCAACATCTTGCCGGCTGGCCATAGCGTGGTCATCAATATCGATGACGGTAGCGGTTATTGCAAATACGACTTCCTGGCCGTGTTCGAAGACGGTGACGAAGTCGTCTCGGCCGATAACAATGTTTGTGAACTCAGCCAGTTCAGCTTCACCGACTAATACAATAAAGGCGCCGGTCATCCCGGCGCCTTCTTGTTTACTCCGCCGCCGCGGGCGCCAGAACCGTTGGCTTGATTGTCAGCCGCGTCAGCGCGAAGGCAATCACCGCACAGGCCGCGATACCGATGACCATCGGCTTTGCCGTGCCATCGAAGAAGCTGCCCACCACACCCATCACCACTGCCGCCGTCACCAGTTGCAGCGTGCCCATCAGGGCCGAGGCCGTTCCGGCAATCTGGCCGTGCTCTTCGAGCGCCAGTACCGCCGTGGTCGGGATCACGAGGCCCAGGAAGCCGTAGCCGATGAACAGCAGCACGGCGAGCACTTCGAGCCGGTCGACGCCCAGCATCCAAACCGCCAGCAACGCCAGCATGGTGACGATGAAGCCGTTGACGGCGGTCCGCACCACCACATTGAGCCCGAAGCGGCGGGTCAGCACGCCGGTCAGTTGCGAAACGCCGATGAACGACACCGCATTGATCGAGAACATGACGCTGTAAAGCGTGGGATTGAGCCCGTAATGGTCGATCAGGATGAACGATGAATTGGCAAGATAGGCCATGAAGCTCGACATGCCGAAAGCACCGATCATGCTGAGGCCAAGGAAGTTGCGATCGCGCAGCAGCACGCCGTAACCCCGCAGAGCCGAACCGACACTGCTCTCAAGCCGGGCTTCGGCCGGGCGGGTCTCCTTGAGGAAGAACAGCACGAGCAGAGCGCCGAGCACGCCGACCCCGGCGATCACCCAGAAGATTTCGCGCCAGCTACCGAACTGCACGATCAGGCTGCCACCCAGCGGAGCCAGAATCGGCGAGACCGAGAACACCAGCATCAGCAGGCTCTGCAACTGGGCGGCATCAGCGCCCGTATAGCCGTCGCGCACGATAGCGCGGGGCAGCGCCATGGCGGCGCAGGCGCCAACGCCCTGCACGAATCGCGCGGCGACCAGCCATTCGATCGATGGGGCCATGGCCGAGCCGATCGCGCCCAGCGTGAACAGGGCCATGCCGAAATAGAGCGGCGGCTTGCGGCCGACCATATCGCTGATCGGACCGTAGAAGAGCTGGCAGACTGCAATGGCCGCCATGAAGGCCATCAGGCTGGCTTGCACACCCGCCGTATCGGCTCCCAGGTCGAGGCCGATGGCCGGCAGCGCCGGCAGATACATATCGATGGCGAACGGACCGATGGCCGACAGCAAGCCGAGCACCAGCGCTGCGCGCAGGATGGGAGAGTTCATTTGGCAATACCTCTTCGACCCGCGTAGAGGCGGCGAGTCGCTATGTCCAGAATTCAGGTCGGCGCGGGATGGAGGATCAGGCAGCCGACGACCCCATATTGGACAGCACTGTAAAATCAGTCAAGTGTGATCGTCCAGAAAAATGGACAGTATTGTAAAATACGTCAAAGCGTGTATCCTTATGCCGATGAGTGACATTGATCTTGCACCAACGCGATCCGGGTCCGCCAAGGCGCCATCCAAGCGCATGGCCATTCTTGATGCGGCCAAGCGAGCCTTCGTTCGTGACGGGGTCGGCACCGTCAGCATCGACGCCATTGCCATGGAAGCCGGCGTGTCCCGGCAGACGGTCTACAACCAGCTTGGCGACAAGGACCAATTGTTCCGGGCCGTTATCGAAGACGTCACAACCCGCTCCAGCGCCTCACTGATGGCAGTGCTCGTCAGCTTCCCGAGCAAGCCCGACGATATCCAGACCGCCCTCACCGACTTCGCTGTCGGCCTGCTATCGCGCTGCCTCTGCGACATCGACGGGCGCACGCTCATCATGCTGCTCGAAAAGGAAGCCTATCGCTATCCCGAGCTTTTCCTGGCATGGAAGGAATATGGGCCGGGCAAGGATTGGCCGCTGATCGCAGGGCATTTCGCGCGGCTCGCACACGAAGGCTACCTGGACATCGACGATGCCAGCCTCGCCGCCCGGCAGTTCATGGCGCTCATCCGCGCTGACCTGCCGAACGACCAGGGCCCATGCGTCCGACCCTCGGAGGAAGCTCTCCACAGGGCCGCCAGCATGGGCGTCTCGACCTTCCTCCGCGCCTTTGGGGCCCGGCAGCACTAGGCTCGGCGCACCGGCAGGAACTGCGCAATGCCGAAACCGATCTCGACGACCAGCAGGGGCAGTATCGCCCAACTCATGCCATTCAGCAGCGCATTGATCTGCCAGGTGGCGAACAACAGGCGCGCCACGCCGTCGTAACGGCCAAGCACCGCCAGCCCAAGATGCAGGCGGGCCACCGACCACACCACCACGACCGCTCCCATGAGATTGGCGAACAGCACCGTCGTCATCTCGGGATCGAGGGCATCGCCCGGCAAATTGAGGCCGGAATCCACCCCGGCGATGAGAGCGACGACGAGACCGAAGCTCCAGGGCGTGAGGAATGGCAGGGTAACGACGAGGTCGTAGAGTGCACTGGCCCTGACGATATCGAGATAGCGTTTTGCATCCAGCATGATCGAACTCCTTTGCTGATGGATGCACCTGCGCTAAACGCTGGAGCGTACTCTAGGGTCAAGAGGAAATCGTATGCAGATCGGTGAACTGGCGGAACGCTCGGGCATAAGCCGCGACGCCCTGCGCTTTTACGAGAAGCGCGGCCTGATCCGCGCACATCGCCGGCCCAACGGCTATCGCCACTATCCGGATGGCACCCTGTTCGTGCTGGACTATGTGCGCACCGCCCAGAAGCTGGGATTCAGCCTGGCCGAAATCGAGACCGAATTGCCGAGCCTGGCCGATCAAGGCGTCACTGCTGAAAGAGTTGCGACTATTCTGCGAGGCAAGATCGCGGCGATCGATGCGCGCATTGCCGACCTCGCGGCACTCCGCGAAGACCTGGCTGGACGGCTCGAAGCGGCGTGTCCGTTGTTGCCGCCGTCGCGACGCTAGCTGCCCAACGCGGCCCGGTAACGGCGCACGGCCTCAGGGAAACCCATAAGCAGCGCGTCTGCCGTGATGGCATGGCCGATCGACGCCTCGGCGACGTCAGGCACCGCGGCCTGAAATGCCGGCAGGTTGGCCAGCGTCAGGTCGTGCCCCGCGTTGACGCCAAGTCCGACTGCATGCGCCGCGCGCGCCGTCTCCGCCAGCGCCGCCAGCTCGTACTCAGCCCGATCCGGATCATTGTGGCAGCTGCCATATGGCCCGGTATAAAGCTCGATGCGATCGGCACCGCTGGCCCTGGCCACGGTCACGCCATCAACACCCGCATCAGGATCGCAGAACAGCGAAATCCGCCGCCCCTCACCCTTCAACATCTGCACAACCGAGGTCAGCAGCGGCCCCTTGCTGTGGAAATCCCAGCCGTGGTCAGAGGTGGCCTGCCCCGGCTCATCCGGCACTAGGGTGACCTGTTGCGGATTGACCTCCTCGATCAGCGCGAAGAACTCCGGGCTGGGATAGCCCTCGATGTTGAACTCGGCGGCGGGATAGTCCTCGCGCAGCAGCTTTGCCAGATCGAGGACATCGGTCCGCCTTATGTGGCGCTCGTCAGGACGGGGATGCACGGTGATCCCACTGGCCCCGGCATCGAGGACCACCCGAGCCAGACCAGTGACGCTCGGCCAGGGAAGGTCGCGGCGATTGCGCAACTGAGCGACGGCGTTGAGGTTGACGGAGAGAAGGGTCATGGGACTGAATCAGGTTCCGTGGCAGGCGTCGACAATATGCCATCCTGTAACGGCGTTACACCCGGGTAGGCTCGCGCCACAAGCTGATAATGGCCAAAGCGCCGCGCTTCGCGTCAGATTGGCGTTGTCAGGGGCGATCGGAACAAAGCCTACCTTCCTCGCGGATCACCCAGCGCCGGCAGCGCAAAACGGCCGACTTCTACATCGCTGCCCTGGGCCCGCAGCAGGCTGATATGCCGTTCATCGGAGTGCCAGGTAGCTGAGCCGGCTGCGACGTACCCCGGATCAGTCGCAATCCTGTGCAAAAGCGCTCCACTGGTTGTGTCGAATATCCAGACCACGGCCCCTGCCCGTTCGCTCGGCAGCGGCCGTAAATCAAGCGCCACGACATAGCGCCCGCTGGGCGACACCGAAAATACACCACGCCCGAGCGAGCGACCGCTGTCGCCCTCGATCAAGACGGCGATCAAAGATTGGTCGGGGGCTCGCAACTCGATCGGCGCCGACGGCTCATAGGTCACGACATTGGACCCAGCCTGAAACGCGAAGAACCCAAACCCCTCCGGCGCCTTCGGCTCACCCGGAAAGCCATCGAGCCCGCGGCCGTCGCTATCCACCAACTCAAGCACCGCCGCCGTCTCCAGCGCGACGATGACGCCGTCCCTGTCCTGATCGAGGGCGCAATAAGCGCCGGCATCACACACCAGCATCGCGCGCTGACCATCGCGGGCCAGGATCACGGCTTCGAAACTATCGCGAACCGATAGCGCAATGCGACCAAGCTCCTCGCCACTCTCAATATCGAGCTGGATCATCGCCGGACGCCGGCTGCCATCGCGCAGATCGAAACCGAACATTCGACCTGCATTTCCGCCTGACGCCTGCGTCGGCGTTGCCATGAAACCATTGCCGCGCAGCGGTTCGAAGTCAGCAATCGTCGCCGTCGACACGCATGAGGTCGCGCCAAGCAGGCGATCGAGGAACCGGCAAGTGCCTAGCGACCACCAGACGCCCGCCGCCAGCACGGGGATCACCAGGGCCGTAACGACCGCAAGGACAATTCTGCTCATTCGCCGCCCCTCGACTCCAGTCTCCATAAGACGCCGCCGGCGCGAAGAACCTTGGGTCCGATGTCGACATTTGAGGCAACGAAAACCTATGGGGCGGCCACCTCCCGGCGAGCCGCCCCATCCGAAAATCAGTTGTGAACCGGCGTTACATGCTCTGCGGCCCGCGCGAGATCGCCGCCAGCCCGGTGCGAACCACCTCGACCAAGCCCAGCGGCTGCATCAGCGCGATAAAGCTGTCGATCTTGGCCGGCTTGCCGGTCACCTCGAACACGAAGCTTTCCACCGATGCATCGACGATCTGCGCCCGAAACGCGTCAGCCAGGCGCAACGTTTCGGCGCGGTGGTCACCCGATCCGGCGACCTTGATCAGCGCCAGCTCGCGTTCCAATGACGCGCCTTCAGCGGTCAAATCGTGCACCTTGTGCACTGGCACCAGCCGCTCGAGCTGCAGCTTGATCTGGATCAGCGTCTTGGGCGTAGCGATGACGACAACGGTGATGCGACTAAGTCGCCGCCCGTGTTCCGTCTCACTGACGGTCAGGCTTTCGATATTGTAGCCGCGCGCCGAAAACAGGCCCACGACGCGGGCGAGAATGCCCGGCTCGTTGTCGACCAGCACCGAGAGGGTATGGCGCTCGGTTTCCTGAGTTTCCTTGGTCAGGAAGTAGGCCGAGCCAGTTGGCTGCAGATGTGCGTTCATGGTTTTGTCCCCTGCAGCGCCCTAGACGAGCTGCCGTCCCTTCTCGTCGATGATGGAGCCGATATTGGCCGTGTCGGGCAGGATGATTTCGTTGTGTGGCTTGCCCGACGGAATCATCGGCAGGCAGTTCTCGTCCTTCTCGACCAGCACGTCGAACAGCACCGGGCCGTCATAATCGAGCATCTCGGCAATGGCGGCGTCGAGCTCGGCCGGGTTATCGCAGCGGATGCCCTTCCCGCCGTAAGCCTCTGCCAGCTTGACGAAATCAGGCAGCGACTCTGAATAGGAATGCGCGTACCGCGAGCCGTGCAACAGGTCCTGCCACTGGCGGACCATGCCCATGCGCTCATTGTTGAGGATGAAGATCTTGATCGGCAGGCGATACTGCACCGCTGTCGAGAGTTCCTGCATCGTCATCTGCACGCTGGCTTCGCCGGCAATATCGATCACCAGTGCATCCGGATGCGCCACCTGCACGCCGACCGCCGCTGGCAGGCCATAACCCATCGTGCCCAGCCCGCCGGAGGTCATCCAGTGGTTCGGCTTGTCGAAGTGGAAATGCTGGGCGGCCCACATCTGGTGCTGGCCGACTTCGGTGGTGATGAACACCTCCTTGCCCTGCTTTCGCGTCGCTTCATACAGCCGTTCGATGGCATATTGCGGCTTGATGGTGGTATCTGAGTTCTTGTAGCCGAGCGAATCCACCGCCCGCCACTTCTCGATCTGCTTCCACCACGGCGCGATCGCCTCGGTGCGCGGCTGGTTCGTCTTGCTGCGCCACACGCGAACCATCTCGCTCAGCACCCGCTCGCAATCGCCCACGATCGGAATATCGACGCGCACGACCTTGTTGATCGAGCTCGGGTCGATATCGACGTGGATCTTGCGGCTATTGGGCGAGAAGGCGTCGATGCGACCGGTGATGCGATCGTCAAAGCGCGCCCCGATATTGATCATCACGTCGCAGTCATGCATCGCCAGGTTGGCTTCATAGGTGCCGTGCATGCCAAGCATGCCCATCCATTGCGGATTGGACGCCGGGAACGCGCCCAGACCCATCAAGGTCGAGGTCACCGGGAAGCCGGTCAACTCGGCCAGTTCGCGCAGATGCTCGGACGCCTCCGGGCCGGCATTGATCACGCCGCCTCCAGTATAGAAGATCGGCCGTTCGGCCTTGAGCATCAGGTCGACCGCCGCTTCGATGGCGGCCGCGTCGCCATCCATCTGCGGGCGGTAGCTCTGGTGGCGCAGCGTCTCGAGATCGGGCTTGTAATAGTCGCCGACGGCGAACTGCACGTCCTTGGGAATGTCGATGACCACGGGGCCGGGGCGGCCAGTCGTGGCGATGTGGAAGGCCTCGTGCATGATGCGCGGCAGGTCTTCCACGCGCTTCACCAGGTAATTGTACTTGGTACAGGAGCGGGTGATGCCGACCGTGTCGCATTCCTGGAACGCGTCCGAGCCGATCAGCGTCGTTGGAACCTGCGCGGTGATGCAGATCAGCGGGATCGAGTCCATCAATGCGTCGGTGAGGCCGGTCACCGCGTTGGTTGCGCCGGGGCCGGAGGTCACGAGGACCACGCCAGGCTTGCCGGTCGACCGCGCATAGCCTTCGGCCATGTGCGTCGCGCCCTGTTCATGCCGAACCAGGATATGCTGCACCTGCTCCTGCTGGAACATCGCATCATAGATCGGCAGGGCCGCGCCGCCCGGATAGCCGAAAATATGCTCGACTCCCTGATCGGCCAGTGCCTGGATCACCATCTCTGCGCCGGTCATTCTTTCGGCCATCGTCAATTCCTTCCTAGTCCCTTTGCCCCTGAAGGCTAGTCTCTTGAACCAGCCCAGCGCCGCACCGGCGAAAACTGGGCAATAAAAAAGGCCCCCTTCGGGACCTGTTTTCGGCGCACCAGCTTACGCGCGGGGTTTTACCCCACGTTGCCGATGCGCCTGCCTACTACGAGAATGAGTGCCCGCACGGGACCTCTCCAACCAAAATTGTGGCCGCATTGATAGGAGTAATGCCGCAAAGGTGTCAAGGGGCGTCAGCGCCGGACCATTTCGATCCGGCGCCGACCATCAGGCATCATTCCGATCCTCAGGCCGCCCGGCGGGCACGCTTGAGGTACTTGGCGAGATTGTCGAGCATGAAGTTCCATCCGTCGCGATGCCCCTCGGGACCGTCGGCGCCATCGATATATGCCCCGGCTTCCACGAGGCGCAGCTGGGTAACGGCAGCACCAAGCGGTTGCAGCTCCACGGTAACCGTGCCGACAAAGGTGAGTTTGCCCTTATGCGTCAACGTGCTGGCGTAGATGATGCGGGTGCCCGAGTTGATCGCCAAGTAGTGGGTTGTGCTCGTGTAGGGCGGCTGCCCGATCACGCCGAAAGAAGCGACGTCGGTATGGGAAACCCGGAAGTCGAAAACATCGTAGCTCATGTCCCAGCCCTCACCCGGATCACTCCAGTCGAGCAATGCCTGCTTGCTGGCGAAGGCGGCAAAGACATCGGTCGCGCTTGCATCCAGCATGCGCTCGAACTCAAGCGTTTCGTGAACAATATGGGTCATGACAATCTCCTGTTTCAACGATCCCAACTGGATCGCTTAGGGAGACATTAGGCGGCGGCAGTCACCATCTTGAGTGGCAGGTTGGACAAAAACGGGGCTTTCGTGCCAGCATGTAGCCATGATCCCGAAACATTTCGACGCGCCGCCGCTCAAGGTCAGCATTCTGGTCCTGCCGCAGACCGCGCCCATGGCCGTTTA
Source organism: Devosia lacusdianchii (assembly GCF_022429625.1). NCBI lineage: Bacteria > Pseudomonadati > Pseudomonadota > Alphaproteobacteria > Hyphomicrobiales > Devosiaceae > Devosia > Devosia lacusdianchii. The sequence goes on from NZ_CP092483.1 coordinate 2,702,653, forward strand.
TGGACTCTACGAAGTTCTCGGCTCAGTCGGAAAAGTCTGGGCTGCGGTAACCGGAGAGACCACGCGCGTCCGCAGCATCGACCCCAGGATCGTCACGCGCGACGGCAAAACCTTCAACTCGGTGCTGGGCATCCCGATCACCCCGCAGGCCTCCATAGTCGACGATACCGACTCGGACGTTGTCATCGTCACCGATATCGAACTGCCCCTGGCGGCTGATCCCGCGACCCTCTGGCCGCAGGAGATCGCCTGGCTTCGCGGGCGGCTGGAAGCAGGCGCCAGCGTCAATTCCACCTGCAGCGGCTCGGTGGTTCTGGCCGAGGCCGGCCTGCTCGACGGCGTCGAAGCCACGTCTCACTGGAGTGCCGGCGAGCTGTTTCGCGACCGCTACACCAAAGTGCGGTTCCGGCCCGAGCGCATCCTCTGCGACAGCGGGTATCAAGGCCGCCTGATCACCACCGGCGGCGCGTCCGCCTGGCAGGATCTGGCGCTCTTCCTTATCGGCAAATACTGTGGCCCCAGCGAAGCAGTCCGCACAGCGAAGATATTCCTGATTGGCGATCGCAGCGAAGGCCAGCTCCCATTCGCCGCCATGACACGGCCTCGCCAGCACGATGACGCGGTGATCGCGGCCAGCCAGGCCTGGATTGCCGATAACTATGCCAAGCCCAATCCCGTAGGCCTTATGGTGGACGTATCCGCCCTGCCCGAACGCAGCTTCAAGCGCCGCTTCAAACAGGCGACCGGCTACGCGCCGGTCGATTACGTGCAAGCCATCCGCATCGAGGAAGCCAAGCAGATGCTCGAGACCACCGGCGATGGTATCGACAGCATCGCCGCCGAAGTCGGCTATGAAGACCCAACCTTCTTTCGCCGGCTTTTCCGCCGTCTCGCCGGGGTGACGCCTGCCCATTACCGCCGACGGTACCGGGGACCATCACTTAATCAGAAAGTTTAGCATTGACTCGGCACGCCACCGTCGCTTAATTGTTGACTTAACAATCAAGAGGACGCTGACATGACCGAACGATCCATAGCTCACGGCACCTTCGTCGTCGAACGCCGCTACCCCGCCGATCCCGCCCGCGTCTTCAAGGCCTGGGCCGACCCAGAGGTCAAGAAGCGCTGGTTTGGCGCCGGCAATGAAGACGTAAAATCCTTCGACTTCCGCGAGGGTGGCCGCGAATATGCTGAAGGCAGCATGGGCGACACCACCTACACCTTCGACGTCCAGTACCAGGACATCGTGGAAAACCAGCGCATCATCTACGGCTACCAGATGACTATGAACGGCCAGCGCATCTCGGTTTCGGTGGCCGCGATCGAGATCCACCCCGACGGCAACGGCGCGCGGATGACCGTCACCGAGCATGGTTGCTTCCTCGACGGCCTCGACAATCTCGAGCAACGCCGGGCCGGCACCGAACAGCTTGTCGATGCACTCGGCACCGAACTCGCCCGGCAGACCGCCAACTAGCCAACGCATTCAGCTTCATTGCAATTCAAAGGAGCATCAAGATGCTCGACGGCACTCCCTTGCCCGAAGGAACCCGCGCCGGCACCCGCGAATGGGTCGGCCTCGCAGTCCTCGCCTTGCCCACCCTGCTCGTTTCCATCGACGTTTCGGTCATCCTGCTCGCGCTGCCGCATATCAGCGCGAGCCTCGAAGCCGACAGCACCCAGATGCTCTGGATCATGGACATCTACGGCTTCCTGTTGGCCGGCTTCATGATCACCATGGGCACGCTGGGCGACCGCATCGGCCGGCGCAAGCTGCTGATGATCGGCGGCACCGCCTTTGCCGGCGCGTCGATCCTCGCCGCATTCTCGCCGACCGCCGAATTGCTGATCATCTCCCGCGCCCTGCTTGGCGTGGCCGGCGCGACGATCACGCCATCGGCCATGGCGCTCATCACCAACATGTTCCGCAACGAGGCCCAGCGCGGTACGGCCCTCTCCATCTTTTTCACCTGCTTCATGGGCGGCATGGCGCTGGGCCCAGTCGTCGGCGGCGTCATGCTGGAGTGGTTCTGGTGGGGCTCGGTGTTCCTTATTGGCGTTCCGGTGATGGTGTTACTCCTGGCGCTCGCTCCCGCCTTCCTGCCGGAATTCCGCGATCGCAGTGCGGGTAGGCTTGACCTCATCAGCGTGGCGCTGTCGCTCCTGACCACACTGCCCGTGGTCTACGGCCTCAAGGAGATTGCCAAGGCCGGCATCGACGTGCTGCCGCTCATCAGCATCGCAGTCGGCCTGATAATGGGGACGATCTTCATCCTCCGCCAGCGGCGGCTCGATCATCCCCTGCTCGACCTCAAGCTGCTGACCAACCCGCGTGTCGCCACCGCTATCGGCGGCATGGCCTTCGTTGCCAGCGCCGGCGCGCTCATGCTGTTCACCAATCAATACATGCAACTGGTGGCCGGCCTTTCCCCGCTCCAGGCCGGGTTATGGACACTGCCGGGTGTCGCGGCCTCGGTCGTGGGCTTCATGCTGAGCCCGGTTTTTGCTAAGCACATCCCGCCCGCTCGCCTGATCGCCGCCGGCCTCGCCATCGCAGTCGCAGGCGCTGTCGTGGTCGCCCAGGCAGGGGACTGGGGGCTCTATGCCGTCATCATCGGCTTCGTGGCCTTCAATGGCGGATGCGCCCCCATGGTTGTGCTGGCCAACGGCATCGTCATGACCGCCGTTGCCCCCGAGCGAGCCGGCGCTGCGGCGGCTCTGACCGAAACCTCCGCCGAAACCGGCTTTGCCCTTGGGATCGCCGTATTGGGGAGCGCCGCCGCGGCAATGTATCGAACCAGCCTCGATGCCAGTCTGCCGGCGGGCCTGCCGGCCCAAACGGTCGCTGCCGCACACGAGACTTTGGCGAGTGCCCTCGCCGTCGCCGCCACTCTGCCCGCCGAAACCGCAACTCTGCTCGAAGCCGCCGCACGCTCCGCCTTCATGGGCGGCATGCAGATGGCTGTTACCGTGGTGGCGATCATTCTGGCCGGCGTTGGCCTGACGGTTCTCACCCAGCTCCGTCACCTGCGGCCACTATCCGACGGTACGGCCGCTCACCCCGCCCCTGCCCAGTGACGACCAGTCAAATCCGCGCATCCGCCTTCTGTGCAAGGCGGGTGCGCTTTGTGTCGACAAACCCCGCGAACCGTAGTCCAAGGGAGATTGTTCCAAGCGACGAGGATTGAACGCCCACCGATGCCCCGCACCGTTCTGCCACTCGGCATCGCATTGCTGTTTCTGCTGGGGGCAGCCGCTTGGGCAAGCATCGTCATTCCCGATGGCCCGCTGCGATACCTGGTGATCCTAGGCGCTGCCGCCGCCGGCTACATGGCGCTCAATGTTGGCGCCAATGATGTGGCCAACAATGTCGGCCCGGCCGTTGGCGCCAAGGCACTGACCATGGGCGTCGCGCTAGCGATTGGCGCGGTTTTTGACGCTGCGGGAGCGCTACTCGCCGGTGGCGATGTCATCGATACGGTTGCCAATGATCTACTGGTGCCAGGACTGGCCCCCACCTCCGTCAGCCTCATCATTGTCATGATCGCTGCTTTGCTGTCGGCGGCGGCGTGGATCAATCTTTCCACCTTCGTCGGCGCTCCGGTCTCGACCACCCACGCCATTATCGGCGGCATTGTCGGCGCCACCATCGCGGCCGCCGGTATCGACGCGGTCGCCTGGCCCGCCATTGGCATGATCACGGTGAGCTGGACCGTCTCGCCCTTGCTGGGAGGCATCTTCGCCGCGGCGCTGCATGCTGTTATTCGCTCCACGATCACCCGGAGGGCCGACAAGATCGGCGCTGCCCGCCTATGGGTACCGATTCTGGTCGCAGGCATGGCTGGCATTTTCGCCATGTACCTTTCCACCGAGGCCCTTGGCCGCTTTTGGCACCCAAATTTCGTCACGACGCTGCTGGCCGGCATTGTCTTTGCTGCGCTCGGCTGGTTGATCGCCATGCCATGGGTCCGCATGCGGTCGCTTGCCCTGGAGAACCGCAAGAAGCAGGTCGCCCGCCTGTTCCGCCCTCCCCTGATCGTCGCCGCGGCCCTGCTGTCTTTCGCGCACGGCGCCAACGACGTCGCCAATTCGGTGGCCCCGCTGGCTGCGATTCTCGCCGTGGTGCAGGCCGAGCCGTTGCAGACCCTGTCGGCACCCTTCTGGTTACTCGCCATCGGCGCTTTGGGCATCGCCTTCGGCATTGCCCTCTTCGGTCCGCGCGTGATCCACACCATCGGCGAGCAGATCACCAAGCTCAACGAGATCCGCGCCTTCTGCGTAGCCCTTTCAGCGGCCACCACCGTGCTGGCCGCCTCCGCGCTGGGCTTTCCCCTGTCATCCACCCATGTCGCGGTCGGGGCAGTATTCGGCGTCGGCTTCCTGCGGGAGTTCCTGGCCATCCGCAACATGAACGGCGCTGCCGTGCCGGTAAGGGCGCAGTTCGTCGAAGCTTCGATGCTCAATGCCACGCCTGAAGACGCGTTGGCCCGCGAGCGCCGCAACGAACGCCGCTATCTGGTACGCCGCCTCAAGGTTGCACGCATCGCAGCCGCCTGGGTGGTGACCTTGCCGGCCTCAGCCGGCCTCGCCGCAGTGATTTACCTCGGACTTACCCGCTTCATTGCATAAGCCGGCGCACGGTGAGCTGCCGATGCAGCGCTTCCGCTATGCGCGCCAGCGAGCGATCCGCCAGCAGGCGCCGGGTCTCGGCTAGCAGCGCCCAGTGCCGCAACCGCTGGTCCATCTCTTGCCAGGCATCGAACTGGGCGTCGACCCGCAATGGATAGAGATCGATATCGACCAGCAGACCCTTGTCGGAATTGCGGTAGCTGCCGATGGCATTGGTGCCGACCTCGCCGGTCACGCCCGCCTCCTCCAGCGCCTCCTTGGCGGCACTATCCCACGGTGTCATTCCCGCGCTGACAGAGCCTTTGGGGAAAATCCAGCGGCCGGTGCGCCGCGACGTCACCAGCAGAAACACCACGCGATCATTGACGATGGAATAGGGAAGTGCGCCCGACTGGCGCAGTGCCGGAACCGCCTCGACTCTTGGACTCCAGTTTCGCAGGAATTCTCGCAGCATGGACCGCCCTCCATCTGTGTTCCGGCCAGGAGACTTGCACGGACCGGCCGATCGAGTCGAGGCGCAAGTCAATAAAAAAGGGCCCCACTGGGGCCCTTCCGAAAGGCGCTAACCAATAGGCTTAGCTGAGCAGGGTCAGGTTCGTTGCCGACACCTTGCCGTCACGGCCGGTCTCGAGCTCGTAGGTCACCTTGTCGCCTTCGTAGAGGCCCTGCAGGCCCGAACGCTGAACGGCGGAGATGTGAACGAACGCGTCCTTTTCGCCATTCTCAGGCGAAATGAAGCCGAAGCCCTTGGTGGTGTTGAAGAATTTTACGGTACCGGTAATGGTGGCCATGGAACTGAAGTCCTCGCGAGTGGGCGCCGCCGAGGCGGCTAAGGGTTGAAAACGGGCCCAAAAGATCAGACCCGGCCTAACGATTCACAGATCAGGAGGTAGCCAAGTTCCCGGTTTTTGCCGGTAGATCAGATAGCGCAAGACAGTGTCGTAGACGAAATATATGGCGGCTATCAGTCAGAAATTCAAGGCGATTCACTGGTCAATGAAGAGCACCCGGTTCAGGAGGGACTCCGAACCGGGTGCTTTGCGCCTTAGAGGCGCTGGCAGCATGGGGCGATGCTGCAACCTTGATTATCCGCGCGGGCAGGTGTCGTAGTAACGGCTGCCATTGGGACGTTCGTAAACGCACTGGTCAGTGTAACCCGAGCGCCTGCCGATCATGTTGCCGGCAGCTGCGCCGACGACACCACCAACACCGGCACCGACAACCGTGCCAAGCACGCTGCCAGTCGTAGCCGCACCGACGATTGCGCCAGCGCCGGCACCAACCGCAGCACCCTGCTGGGTAGTGGTGCAGGCTGCGAGCGACAGGCAAGTGGCGGCGATGATCAGAATTTTATGCATTGGAACCCTCCGAGAAAACTCTCGACCACAAGAATGCGTGATCCAGACAAAGGTTCCAGTACAATTTTAACTATATTGCGGCAATCGCTTCGCGCGCGATCAAGACGAGCGAAAATGTACTAGGCCGCCAATCGCCGCCGCGAGCCATCCGACGATCATCGCGCCACCACCAAGCGGCGCCGCGCCCGGAAATGCGCCACGTCCCAACCACTCGCGCATGCCCAGATCGCCGGCAAAGACGATCGTTCCAAGCGCAAGAATGATGGCGGCCCACTCGAGCACCCTGCCCCGGCCCGCCAGGCCCAGCGCCAGCAGCGCCGGACCATGGGCCAGGCAAATCGCGGCGATCGCGCCCAGGTTCCGCGATTCGCCGCTATGCGAGGCCGCCGCCGCGGCCATGACGCCGACTGCGCCCACGAGCCCCGCGGCTGCGAGGATCGCCCTCGATACCTTGCCATACGCGGCTGCCATGTGCTGCTCTCCCCGGGGCGCCCCGCCCCTTCCGCCTGCTTGAGGTTTCGTTTAGACCAATTTCCCGCGAGTAGGACATTTTCCCATGAACGAGCAAGTCGCGGTCGCCACGGCCGGGGGCGCCGCTATCTCTTCGACACCAACGGGCTGGGGCGCCGAACTGCGCGCCACCTTTACGCTCGCATGGCCGCTTGTCATCGCGCAGTTGGCGCAGACGGCCCTGACCACGACCGACGTCATCATGATGGGCTGGCTCGGTCCGCAATCCCTGGCGGCCGGCACGCTTGCGACCACCTTCCTGATGCCGTTCCTGGTGTGCGGCATCGGCATCGTCGGCGCCGTTGCTCCTTTGGTTGCACAGGCCCGCGGCGCGCGCGACATCAAGGCGATACGCCGCATCGCCCGCCAGGGCTTTTGGGCCGCGTTGATCCTCGCGACGGTGATGATCCCGGTCTTGCTGCAGATTCGGCCAATCTTTGAGGCGCTCGGCCAGGATCCTGTCGCCACTGCCCGCGCTGAGGAATACATCCAGGTCGCGGTGTGGATGCTGTATCCTGGGCTCGCCATCATCGTCCTGCGCTCGCTGCTGTCCGCCTTCGGCTCGACACGCATCATTCTCGCCATCACCGTCAGTGGCGTGCTGGCCAATGCCGTCGGCAACTACTTGCTGATGTTCGGCAACTTCGGCTTGCCCCCGCTGGAACTGCGCGGCGCGGCGCTGTCGACCGTCATAACCAATTTCATCATGTTCGGTCTGATGCTGACCTATGTGTTGCGCCATCGGCGATTCAAGCGCTTTCACGTGCTGATCCGCTTCTGGAAGCCCGATTGGCCACGTTTCCGCGAAATCTTCCGCATCGGCACCCCGATCGGCCTCACCGTGCTCGCCGAGGTCGGCCTCTTCACGGCTGCGGCCCTGCTGATGGGGCGGTTGGGCACCGACGAGGTCGCCGCCCATGCCATTGCCCTCCAAAGCGCTTCCATGGCCTTCATGGTTCCCTTAGGGCTCGGCATCGCCGCAACGGTCCGCGTCGGCATGGCCTATGGCCGCGGCGACCCAGAAGGCATTCGCAAGGCAGGCTGGACCGCATTCGCGCTCGGCATGGCCTTCATGACACTCTCCTGCGCGCTGTTCTTGACCCTGGGCCGGCCCATTGTCTCCCTGTTCCTCGATCCGCGCATCCCTGAGAACGCCAACGCCGTGGCGCTGGCCGCGACGTTCCTGGTGATTGCCGGGGTGTTCCAACTGGTCGACGGTGCCCAGGTGGTGGCCGCACACGCGCTACGCGGGCTGAGCGACACCAAGATTCCCATGGTCCTGGCCATCTTCAGCTATTGGGTGGTCGGTCTGCCGATTGCCTACGTTCTGGGCTTTACGCTGGATTGGCGCGGCGTCGGCATCTGGATCGGCCTCGCGGCAGGCTTGGCCTTTGCAGCCATCGTACTGGTCGCCCGCTTCGCCATGCGCGAACAGCTGGGACTTTTGCGGCCGCGAGGCTAGGTCCCCGCAATACCCCGCCGTGGCCAATCGCTGAAGCGATTGCGGAACCAGGTCCGTTGCCGCTTCGCATATTGATGCGTTGCGATAGTCGCGAGCGTGATGGCGTCATCGCGCTCAGCGACGCCATCGAGCCAATCGCCGATCTCGCGAACACCGATGGCCTTCATGACCGGCAGGCTGGGATCGAGATCGAGCCCGCGCAGCGCCTTGACCTCCTCCACCGCGCCACCCGCAAACATGGCCTCGAAGCGTCGCGCGATACGTTGGCGGAGCACGTCGCGATCTGGATCAAGCACTACCCGCTCCACCACGAACTCACCCAACAGGCCCGCCTGCTGACGGTCCTGGAAACTCGACAGCGTCCTGCCGGTCGCCCGCTTCACCGCCAGCGCCCGGGTCAATCGCTGCGGATCGGCCACCCTGAGCCGCGACGCCGCTACCGGGTCCTCCCGTTGCAACAGCGCCAGCCTCTCCGCTCCATCGAGCGCTTGAATCTCTTGTTGAACTTGAAGCGTCAGCGCCGGCGAAATCTCGGGTATGTCGGCGAATCCGTTTAGCAGCGCATCGAAATAAAGCCCCGTGCCTCCAACGAAAATCAGCGGCACACTCTCAGGGACCGAGGCCATGACGCCGCGCACCGCCTCCAACCATTGCCCCGTCGAAAACCGGGTCGATGCCGGCACGGTGCCGTAGAGCCTATGATCGGCTAACGCCCTGTCTTCCGCCGTCGGCCGCGCCGTCACCACGCAAAGCGTGTCGTAAACCTGCATGGCGTCGGCATTGATGACCACGCCGCCCTCGGCCTGCGCCATGGCAAGCGCAAGCGCCGACTTGCCGCTGGCAGTCGGACCCGCTATCAGAACGGCGCGCCTGCGGCCTGTCACCTTTTTCCTCCCCGAGTAGACCCATGCCGGTTCTTTGCCTGATCGCCAATCCCGCCGATTCCGAACTCGATCCGGCGCTGGCGGCGGCGGTGGTCAAACAGACGGGCGGCGAGCTCAACTGGCTCAACCACGGTATTGCCTGCGAGATCATCGAGCCGAAGTCAACAGACCCGGTGACGCTGGCGCGTCAGGTCATCGGCACGAGGCGCGTCGACGCCGCCCTTGTCCCCAGCGAAAACCGCCGCAAGCCCATTCTCGTCGCGGACATGGACTCCACCATGATCAACGAGGAATGCATCGACGAACTCGCTGCCGCTCTCGGCATCAAGGACCAAGTCGCCGAGATCACCGCCCGCGCCATGCGCGGTGAGCTCGATTTCGGGCAAGCTCTCGACACGCGAGTGGCGCTGCTCAAGGGGCTTGAACGCAAGGTCATCGAGGAAGTCCGCCGCGAGCACATCACCCTCGCCCCTGGCGGCCGCGCCCTGATCCAGACCATGAAAGCCTACGGCGCCTATACGTCGCTGGTTTCGGGCGGCTTTACCTTCTTCGCCGACTATTTCGGCAAGCGCATCGGCTTCGACGAAGCCATAGCCAATGTGCTCGAATTCGACGGCGACCGCCTGACCGGCACCGTCACCAAACCTATCGTTGACAAGAACACCAAGCGCGAGCGGCTGGTAGCCCTCGCCGCCGAGCGCAACCTGCCGCTCAGCCAGACCATCGCCGTGGGCGACGGCGCCAACGACCTCGACATGATCCGCGTCGCCGGCTTTGGCGTCGCCTTGCACGCCAAGCCAGCCGTCGCGGCCGAAGCCGGCATCCGCATCGACCACGGGGACCTCACCGCCCTGCTCTATCTGCAAGGCTATGCCGACGAAGACATCGTCAGATGAGGCTCGAAACCGAGCGGCTGATCCTGCGCGAATGGCGCGACGCGGATCGCCCGGCCTTTGCCGCGATTGTCGGCGATCCCCACGTCATGCGCTACTACCCGGCGACAAGAACACCGGCCGAAGCCGATGCCTGGATCGACAAGATGATCGCTGGCCTGAGCGATGGTTCCGCGCACTTCCTCGCCGTCGAGCGCCGCAGCGACGGCGCGCTGCTCGGCCTCACCGGTACAGCCACGATCCGCTTCGAAATACCCACGTCGCCAAAACTCGAAATCGGCTGGGTGCTCAGCCAGCAATACTGGGGCCAGGGCTACGCGCCCGAGGGCGCCCGCGCGTCACTGGCGCACGCCTTCGACGCGCTTGGTGCACCCGAAGTCGCTGCCTTCACCGCCCGCATCAATGAACCGAGCCAGGCCGTGATGAAGAAGATCGGCATGACCCGCGATCCCGCCGCGGATTTCGAGCATCCGTCGGTGCCACAGGGCAATCCTCTGCGTCCGCACGTACTCTACCGCATCGCCAATCCGGCCCCATAGGGACCACCGAAAACGAAGAAGCCGGCGCATTGACTGCGCCGGCTTCTGAGCGTTCTCGACTGGACGTTTAAGGCGTCGTCGTAGCAGGTGCTGGCTCCTCCACCGGCGCGGGCACATCGGTACCCACGGTGGGTTCGAGCTGCGAGCCATCCTCGAGCGTCAGGCTCGGTGCCACCGTGTCCTCGATTCCGAGTCCATCAAGTGCCGGTTCATCGCCTTCCGGGGCGGTGATCGGTGCAGCGGTTGGCTGAATCGGCGCCGCCGGATTCGGGTTCGCTGCCGGCAGTTCGCCGTTCGAACCGAAGTAGCGGAAGAACTCGCTATCGGGCGAGAGCACCATGGTCGTGCCGGTGCCAGTCAGCGCGTTGCGATACGATTCCATCGAGCGATAGAACTCGAAGAACTCGGCATCCTGGCCATAGGCGGCCGCGAAGATCCGGTTCCGCTCGGCGTCACCAGTACCGCGGATGATTTCCGCATCACGGGTTGCCGCTGCCACGATTTCCACCGCCTGACGATCGGCGATAGCACGCAGGCTCTGTGCCTGCTCCTGACCACGAGCGCGGAGCAACGCGGCTTCGGCAAGACGCTCTGCACGCATGCGCTCGAAGGTGCGTTCGGAAACCTCGGCCGCCAGATCGGTACGCAGGATACGCACGTCCACGACCTCGATGCCCAGTTCCGCCATATCCGGACGGATCAGGTCACGCGCTTCCCGCATCATCTGCGGGCGCTGCTCGGAAAGAGCCGCGTTGAACTCGCGCAGACCATAGACCTGGCGCAGGGCCGCGTCGAAGCGGGTCGCGATACGGTCTTCGGCCACCGAGAGCTGACCCAGCGCGCGTTCACGGAACAAGCGCGGATCGGTGATGCGATAGGTCAGGAACGCGTCGACTTCGTAGAACGCACCGCCCGACACCTGCACGGTCATGTCAGCAATGTCCTGGCGCAGCAGCCGGTCTTCGATGATCTGCACGCTGTCGACGAAATCGGTCGGAATCTTGAAGTAAATTCCGGGCTCGGTACGGATGTCGGTGATGTTACCGAAGCGCGTAACGATGGCCTGGTCGCGCTCGTTGACCACATAGATCGACGAGAAGAAGACATAGAGGGCGGCGAGGACAACGACGCCAATGATGATCAGACGATTGTTCATGGCTTAGTTCCCCGCCGGCATAGTGGTCGTGGTCGAGGCGCCGGGGCGCAATTCTGGCAGCGGCAGATAGGGCACGACGCCCTGCCCATTCGCACCATTCTCGATCAGCACCTTTTGCGAGCCGCCCAGCACTTCTTCCATCGTTTCGAGGAACAGGCGCTTGCGCGTCACTTCGGGGGCATTGACGTATTCGGCATAGACGGCGTTGAAGCGCTGGGCCTCACCGGTTGCTTCCTGCACCACGCGGTTGGTGTAAGCGGCAGCGTCTTCGCGAAGGGCCGCGGCACGACCACGCGCGTCACCCAAAAGGGTATTGGCGTAGGAGCGGGCTTCTTCCTGCAGGCGATCCTCGTCTTGCTCGGCGCGCTGCACTTCGTTGAAGGCGTCCGCTACTTCGGCCGGCGGCGCGGCGTTCTCGATCGAAATCTGGCTGACGCGAACGCCCAGATTGTAGCTGTCGAGAATGGACTGGGTAATTTCCTGGACCTCGATGGCGATACCAGCGCGGTCGTCACGGAAAATATCCTGCGCCGGACGGCGTCCGACAACTTCACGCATCGCGCTTTCGGCAGCGTTGCGTACCATGTCTTCCGGATCGCGGACATTGAACAGGTAGTCGATCGGGTTCGACACCGACCACAGCGCAGCAAAGCGCACGTCGACGATATTCTGGTCACCCGAGAGCATCAGGCCGTCATCGCCGCGCGCGCCAGCGCCGGTCGCCGAACCGATCGTGGTCTGGTTCTCGGTCACAGTGACGCGCTCGACCGATTCAATCGGCCACAGATGGAAATGCAGGCCTGGCATGGACAATTCGGGTTTGGGCGCGCCAAAGCGCAGCTCGACGCCGACTTCCTGCGGATCGACGGTATAGATCGAGTTCAGCGCCCAGAACGCCACGACGGCGATGACGCCGCCAATCAGCGCCCAGCGGCCGCCGGGTACGCCACCACGAAACTGGTCGCGGCCGCGGTTGAGAATATCCTCGAGGTTGGGCGTATTGCCGCCACCCGGGCGACGCGGGCTGCCACCACCACCGGGCGCTTGCCCCCAGGGGCCGCCATTATTGTTGCGGCCACCCCCGCCTCCGTTATTCTCCCACGGCATCGCGTCCCTTTCGAATAGTTCTCATTTCGTTGTGGACTTATATAGGCAAGCGCTTCAGGCGATCAATGAGAAGAACCTTTATGCCGCTCATACACTTTGACGCGGTAGCTTGCCTCGTCCTTGGGGTTGGACGGGACATCGGGAACATCGACCACGGTCCAAATTGCCGGATCTATGGCCGGAAATCGGACATCCCCGGCCGGAGCCAGGTCGATATGGGTGATGTAGAGCCGGTCAGCGCGGTTCATGAGCTGCGCATATAGGTCGCCGCCGCCGATGATCATGATTTCGTCAACACCGTCGGCCCGGGCGATCTCGCGCGCCTTTTCTATCGCCTTGTCCACGTCGTTGAACACCAGGACACCCTCGGGCTGGTAGTCCGTTTGCCGCGTGACGACGATATTGGTTCGTCCCGGCAGCGGCTTGCCCACTGTCTCATATTGCTTGCGACCCATGATAATGGGTTTGCCCAACGTCGTTCGTTTGAAATAGGCGAAGTCTGACGGGATGCGCCAGGGAATGGTCTGGTCGCTGCCGATGACGCCATTCTCGGCGACCCCGGCGATCATGGCGATCTTGACGGTCATGATGCCCCCAGCTTCAGCAGGTCATCGCCATCGACCCGCACCTTGGTCCATTCGTCCTGCATCACGCCGCCTTGCGACTTGTAGAATTCAATGCTCGGCTCGTTCCAGTCGAGCACCCACCATTCAAAGCGCCCTAGCCCCTCGGCCACGCACCGTTGCGCCAGGTTGACCAGCAGCGCCTTGCCGATCCCCTTGCCCCGCATGCTGGGGTCGACGAACAGGTCTTCGAGCCAAATGCCATGTCGGCCCTGGAAGGTCGAGTAGGTGTAGAACCACAATGTGAAACCGACCGGCTTGCCCTCCCATTCGGCGATCTCGCAAAACACCTTAGGTTCGGGACCGAACAGGTCACGTACAATGTCGGCCTCATCAGCCTTGGCCTCGTGGCTGAGCTTCTCGTAAGCGGCCAGCGCTGCGATGAAGTCGATGATGACCGCGGCGTCGGCTGCGGTGGCGGAGCGGATGGTCGGTGCTGTCATGTTTGGCTCGGAAGTGCGGTCCTATTCACTGGGCTGCCGCTCGAGAATGAGGATTTCCAGTTCCTTCTCCGGCCAGAAGTCTTCCTTGACCATTTCGAAGGTCGTCGGGCCGGTCTTCTTGATGTCATCGCCGCAGAAGGAAACCAGGTTCTCGGTGCTGCCCTTGTCGACGACCAGCCGGAATTTCTCGATGCTGCCACCGCCCCAATTGCCGCCGGTGGTGAGGATGTAGGAAATCCAGCTTTCGTAGAAGGGCGCCGACCAGGGCTCATCCGGATTGGTCAGGGTAGCGCGCACCGCGCTGATAAAGCCATCATCCGTGCAATACTTGGTTCGGTACTCCGCCGCCGGATCGTAACCCTCATAGGGTTCGCTCAGGAAGCTCACGCCCACAGTGCCGCCAACGCTCGGCTTGTAGCGGTGCTCGACCGTCACCGTTTTGCCGGCCGGGAAATGGCCTTCCCACGTATAGGTGGCCTTATAGGTCCATGCGGGCCAATAGTGCTTTTCCCAGCCTTCGCCGGCATCGAATTCATCAGGCGTCAGCATGCCCAGATGCAGCAGCTCCGCCGTCGTTTCATCGTCGAGCGCATCGGTAGCCTCGCTAGCCGCCTCCGAAATCGGCACCAGCGGCAAGCCGAGCTGCTTGATCAGCTTGGTGCGATCGACACCGAACGCGTAGGCATATTCATGCAGGGTCGCATCGACCTTCTGGCCGTCCAGCGTAGTCTCGAACTCGAACAGATTGTCGTCCGGCCCCATCGGAAAGGCGACCGGCGACCAAAAATTCGGCACGATATCCGGCATCGGAAAAGCCACGAGGATGTTCTGGTCCTCGGTCCCGTCATTGCGGAACTTGTAGACCACGCGGATTTCATCCTTGGAGATGAAGAGTTCTTCGCTCTCCATCACGATGTCGGTGCTGGTGATGAACTCCAGCCCGCCCGTAGTCAGCACAGCCGACGTATCGTTGGCGAAAGCCGGTGCAGCTATCAGCAGCAGCGCTGCGGCCAGTTGAGCCTTCATTCCATCCTCCCGGTGATCAGCGTCATGTCATCTACCACGACGTCATGACCGAGAAAGCCGGAATCGTCCCGCCGCAGTTTGTTGGGCACGGTGCATATCCCACGACGCGCGCAACGCACATCCCGACGCACTCAAGACATCCATCCTAACATGAAGGCTGATAGACGGACGCCATCCTATTTCGGGGTCAGTTGGCCCTGCGGATAGTGAAATGCTCCTATGCGGTCCGTGCCAATCTTGCCTCGGGAGGACGGCATGACGGCAAAGGTGATTTCACTGGATGACCGCTACTCGGCAACCGAGGGTCGGGTGTTCATGTCCGGCCTTCAGGCTCTGGTGCGTTTGCCCATGGCGCAGATGCGCCGCGACCGCGCGGCCGGGCTCGATACCGGCGCGCTAATCTCGGGTTACCGGGGCTCCCCGCTCGGCGGCTACGACCAGCAGGTGATGGCCGCGCGCAAACACCTCGATCCGCTCGACATCCATTTCCAGGCCGGCCTCAACGAAGACCTCGCCGCCGCCGCCATCTGGGGTAGCCAGCAGCTGCACCTCTCCCCCGGTGCGCGCAAGCAGGGCGTGGTCGGCTTCTGGTACGGCAAGGGACCGGGCGTCGATCGTTCGGGCGACGTGCTCAAGCACGCCAATGCCGCAGGCACCTCGCAACATGGTGGTGTTCTGGCCTTTGCCGGCGACGACCATTCGGCCAAGTCCTCGTCCATTCCCCATCAATCCGACCATGCCTTCATGTCGGCGCTGATGCCGGTGCTCTACCCGTCCTCGATCCACGAATTCCTCGAAATGGGCCTGCTTGGCGTTGCCATGTCGCGCTATTCGGGTTGCTGGGTGGGAATGAAGTTCATCTCGGACACGGTGGAAACTACCGCCTCGGTGGACCTGGCCGGTGAGCACCGCCAGTTCGTGCTGCCGGATGATTTCGAGATGCCCCCCGGCGGTCTCAATCTGCGCTGGCCCGACCCGCCCATGGTGCAGGACGATCGCCTGCAGAACTACAAGGGCTACGCCGCCATCGCCTTCGCCCGCGCTAACAAGGTGGACCAGGTCGTCCTCGACACCCCCAATGCACGCTTCGGCATCGTCGCGTCGGGCAAGGCTTATGAAGACGTCCTGCAGGCGCTCAAGGAGCTCGAGATCGGGCCCGAGGAAGCCAGGGCCATCGGCCTGCGGCTCTACAAGGTCCGCATGCCCTGGCCGCTGGAGCCCGAGGGTATCCGGCACTTCTCCGAGGGTCTCGAAGAGGTCCTGATCGTCGAGGAACGCCGCGAGATCATCGAGAACCAGATCAAGCAGCAGCTCTTCAACTGGCGCGCCGACGTGCGCCCGCGCATCATCGGCAAGCTCGACGACAAGGACCATCACGTCCTGCCGCTCTCTGAGTCACTCACCGTCGGTACGGTGGCCCGCGCCATCGCCGGCCGGCTGCTGCAATTCGGCTTCGATGCCAGCCTCAAGGCCAAGATCGCGACCGAGCTCGACTACCTCGAAAAGCGCCACGCGCTGACCCAGCATCACGTCGCCCCGCTGATCCGCACGCCCTATTACTGCTCGGGCTGCCCGCACAACACCTCGACCCGCGTGCCCGAGGGCAGCCGGGCGGCCGTCGGCATCGGCTGTCACTACATGGTGCAGTGGATGGACCGGCGCTCGGAAACCTTCTCGCATATGGGCGGCGAGGGCATACCGTGGACCGGCATGTCGCATTTCACCGACGAAAAGCACATGTTCGTCAATCTGGGCGACGGCACCTACTTCCACTCGGGCATTCTCGCCATCCGCCAAGCCGTCTCGTCCGGCGCCAACATCACCTACAAACTGCTCTACAACGACGCCGTGGCCATGACCGGCGGCCAGCATGTCGACGGCAACCTGACCCCGCAGCAGGTGACGCACCAGCTCCATCAGGAGGGCGTCAAGCCGATCTACTTCCTCACCGATAAACCCGATGTCTACGAGCTGAGCGAGCTGGCGCCGGGCGTGATCCTCAAGCACCGCGACTTCATCGACGCCGTAATGGAAGAGGTCCGCGAGCTGCCCGGCTGCTCGGCCATCGTCTACGAACAGACCTGCGCCGCCGAACTGCGCCGCCGCCGCAAGCGCGGCATCGCCGTCGAGCCCGACAAGCGCGTCTATATCGAACCCTCGGTCTGCGAAGGTTGTGGCGATTGCTCGGTGCAATCCAACTGCATTTCGGTTGAGCCACTGGAAACCGCCCTCGGCCGCAAGCGGGTGATCAACCAGTCCAGCTGCAACAAGGACTTCTCCTGCCTCAAGGGCTTCTGCCCCTCCTTCGTCACCATACATGGCGGCGCCCTGCGCAAGCGTGCCCCAGTCGCCGCCTTCGATGCCTCAAGCCTGCCCGAACCGCATGTTCCAGCGCTGACGGCAAAACCCTGGAACATCGCGATAACCGGCGTCGGCGGCACGGGCGTGCTCACTATCGGTGCACTGCTCGGCATGGCCGCGCATATCGACGGCAAGGGCGCCATGGTGCTCGATATGGCCGGCCTGGCGCAGAAAGGCGGCGCCGTTCTCAGCCATATCCGCCTGGGAGCAACCCCGCAGGATGTGAGCTCCCCGCGCATCGTCACCGGCGGCGCCGACCTGCTGCTGGCCGCCGACGACGTGGTGGCCGTCTCCAAGGACGGCGCCCAGCTCTGCGACCCGGCCCGCACCCAGGGCGTGGTCAACACCCACCTCGCCCCCATCGCCGATTTCGTGCGCAAGCGCGACCTCGACTTCAAGACCGCCGAAGTCGAGACCACCCTGCGCCGGCAGCTTCGCTCATCCGAACACTTCGTCAATTTCACCGCCATTGCCGAAGCCGTGGCCGGCGACGCCGTCGCCACCAACGTCATGATGCTCGGCTATGCCTGGCAGCAGGGCCTGGTGCCGCTGAGCCGGGAAAGCATCACCGAGGCAATCCGGTTGAACAAGGTCGCCATCGACGCCAACCTCGCCGCCTTCGACTGGGGCCGCCGCATCGCTGCCGACCGCGCCAGCGTGGAGGCAGCCATCGCCGAACCGCCCAAGCCACCCGTGCTTGCGGACATGACCCTCGACCAGCTCATCACCCACCGCGCCCGGCATTTGACCGACTATCAGGATGCCGCGCTGGCGCAGAAATATCGCACGGCAGTTGAACGGGTACGCAGCGCCGCAGGCGACAAAGTTGCCCGCACGGTGGCGCAAACCTATGCGCGGCTCCTCGCCTACAAGGACGAATACGAAGTCGCCCGGCTCTATACCCGCCCAGAATTCCTGGCCGGCCTCGAGGCCCAATTCGACGGCAACTATCGTCTGGAGTTCAACCTGGCGCCGCCCCTCCTGCCCGGCAAGGCTGCCAATGGCCGGCCGCAGAAGCGCAAATTCGGCCGCTGGATGCTGCCCGTCCTTCGCGTCCTCGCCAGCGCGCGAGGACTACGCGGAACGCCGCTCGACATCTTCGGCATCAGCCATGATCGCAAGCTCGAGCGCGCGCTGATCACTGAATACGAGACTTTGCTGGACCAGGTTCTAGCCGGCTTCGACCGCCGCCAAACCGACCTCGCCACCCAGCTGCTGAGCCTGCATGATCAGGTGCGCGGCTACGGCCCGGTCAAGGCTGAGGCTGCGGAAAAAGCCAGGGCGCGCGCCGCCCAGCTCCTGGCGCAATACCAATCGCCATCGCCGGTCCCGGCCATGGCCGCTGAATGAGTGAGTGGGAGATTTCATGTTCACGACCGGAATGAACTTTGGGCTGGGCGAGGAAATCGAGGCGATCCGGGCCACCGTCATCCGCTGGGCACAGCTGCGCCTCGCGCCGCGCGCCGCCGAGATCGATGAGACCAATACCTTCGCCCGCGACCTCTGGCCGGAGCTGGGCGAAATGGGCCTCCTGGGCATGACCGCCGACCCCGAATATGGCGGCTCGGGCATGGGCTACGTCGCCCATGTGGTGGCCGTCGAAGAGGTATCCCGCGCCTCGGCCTCGATGGGGCTGAGCTACGGCGCGCACTCCAATCTCGCGGTCAACCAGATCAGCCGGCACGGCACCGAGGCGCAGAAGCGGAAGTACCTGCCACCGCTATGCTCGGGTGAGCATGTGGGAGCCTTGGCCATGTCGGAGCCCGGAGCCGGCTCGGACGTGGTTTCGATGCGCCTCGCCGCCGTCAAGAAGGGTGACCGCTACATCCTCAACGGCACCAAGATGTGGATCACCAACGGTCCCGATGCCGAAACGCTGATCGTCTATGCCAAGACCGATCCAGACGCCGGCGCCAAGGGCATTACCGCCTTCATCGTTGAGAAGGATTTCCCCGGCTTCAGCACCGCCCAGAAGCTCGACAAGCTGGGCATGCGCGGCTGCAACACCTGCGAATTGGTCTTTAGAGATTGCGAAGTGCCCGAGGAGAACGTGCTCGGCGCAGTCGGCGGTGGTGCCAAGGTGCTGATGAGCGGCCTCGACTACGAGCGCGTCGTGCTGTCAGGCGGCCCGCTCGGCATCATGGCGGCGGTGATGGATCTGGTCATCCCATACGTGCATGAGCGCAAGCAGTTCGGCCAGGCCATCGGCGAGTTCCAGCTGATGCAGGGCAAGCTGGCCGACATGTACACCACCTTCTCGGCCTGCCGCGCCTATGTCTATGCGGTGGCCGCTGCTTGTGATCGCGGCGAAACCACCCGCAAGGACGCCGCTGGTTGCATTCTTTATTCGGCCGAGAAGGCGACACAGCTCGCGCTCGAGGCCATCCAGACCCTGGGCGGCAATGGTTATATCAACGAGTACCCGGCCGGCCGCCTGCTGCGTGATGCCAAACTCTACGAGATTGGGGCTGGCACGTCTGAAATCCGGCGTATGCTGATCGGACGGGAACTGTTCGCAGAGGCACGCTGACATGGCGGTCATCAAGTCGTCGATCACCCGGCGCAGCGGGGGCTTCGATGCCAATGCCGCAGCCATGGCGGCAGCGCTCGACCAGGTCGCAGCGGCGGCCGACACCGCCATGGCCGGCGGCGGCCAGGCCGCACGCGATCGCCATGTGGCGCGTGGCAAGCTCCTGCCGCGCCAGCGCATCGATGCCTTGCTTGATCCCGGCTCGCCCTTCCTCGAAGTCGGTCTCTTTGCCGCCCACGGCATGTACGACGGCGCCTCGCCCGCCGCTGGGGCCATCGCCGGCATTGGACGGGTCGAAGGCCGCGAAGTCATGGTGGTCTGCAACGACGCGACCGTGAAGGGCGGCACCTACTATCCGCTGACGGTCAAAAAGCACCTGCGCGCGCAGGAAATTGCCGCCGAAAACGAGCTGCCCTGCGTCTATCTCGTGGATTCGGGCGGCGCCAACCTACCCAGCCAGGACGAGGTATTTCCCGACAAGGAGCATTTCGGCCGCATCTTTTTCAACCAGGCCAACATGTCGGCACGCGGCATCGCCCAGATCGCTGTCGTGATGGGCTCCTGCACCGCCGGCGGTGCCTACGTGCCCGCCATGTCCGACGAAGCTATCATCGTCAAGGATCAGGGCACCATCTTCCTCGCCGGCCCGCCCCTGGTCCGCGCCGCAACCGGCGAGATCGTGACCGCTGAGGAGCTCGGCGGCGGCGATGTCCACACCCGCCTCTCCGGCGTGGCCGACCATCTTGCCCGCGACGACGCCCACGCCCTGGCGCTGGCTCGCCGGGCGGTGGCGAACCTCAATGGCGGCAAGCGGGCGCACATGCAGCTCGAAACGCCGGAAGCTCCGCTCTACGACCCCGACGAAATATCAGGCATCGTCCCCGCCGATCCCCGCACCCCTTATGATATCAGAGAAGTCATCGCCCGCGTTGTCGATGGCTCGCGCTTCGACGAGTTCAAAGCCCGCTACGGCACCACATTGGTCTGCGGCTTCGCCCATATCCACGGCATGCCAGTCGGCATCATCGCCAATAACGGCGTGCTGTTCTCCGAAAGCGCGCTCAAGGGCGCCCATTTCGTCGAGCTCTGCTCGCAGCGGAAAGTCCCGCTGGTGTTCCTGCAGAACATTACCGGCTTCATGGTCGGCAAGCGCTATGAGGCCGGCGGCATCGCCAAGGATGGCGCCAAGCTCGTGACCGCGGTCGCCACAACGCAGGTGCCAAAGATCACCATGCTGGTCGGCGGCTCGTTCGGCGCTGGCAATTACGGCATGGCCGGCCGCGCCTATAGCCCGCGCTTTCTCTGGACCTGGCCCAATTCGCGCATCTCGGTCATGGGCGGCGAACAGGCCGCAGGCGTGCTCGCCATGGTCAAGCGCGACAGCCTCGAGCGGTCAGGCAAGAGCTGGAGCGACGACGAGGAAGCCGCCTTCAGGGCCCCCGTCATTGCTCAGTTCGAAGAGCAGAGCCATCCGCTCTACGCCTCGGCCCGCCTCTGGGACGACGGCATTGTCGATCCGCGAAAAACCCGGGACATTCTGGGCTTAAGCCTCTCGGCTACCCTCAACGCGCCCATCTCCGAAACCCGCTTCGGCCTCTTCAGGATGTGATGATGTTCCAGACCATCCTGATCGCCAATCGCGGCGAAATAGCCTGCCGCGTGATCCGCACCGCAAAACGTCTCGGCATCCGCACGGTCGCCGTCTATTCCGACGCCGAGGCCGGCGCGCTGCACGTAACCATGGCCGACGAGGCGCACCGGATCGGGCCCGCGCCGGTGAGCGAAAGCTACCTGCGCGGCGACGCGATCATCGCCGCCGCACTCGCCAGCGGCGCACAGGCCATTCACCCCGGCTACGGATTCCTGTCGGAAAACGCGGAGTTTGCCGAGGCCGTCGCTGTCGCGGGCCTCACCTTCATCGGCCCCTCCCCGTCAGCCATCCGCGCCATGGGCCTCAAGGACGCGGCCAAGGCATTGATGGAACAGGCGGGCGTGCCGGTGGTCCCCGGCTACCACGGCGCTAGCCAGGACCCCGCCGTGCTGGCCGCGGAAGCCGCGCGCATCGGCTATCCCGTCCTGATCAAGGCACGCGCCGGCGGCGGCGGCAAAGGCATGCGCCGGGTCGATGATCCCCGCGACTTCGCCGAAGCCCTGGCTGGCGCCCAGCGCGAGGGGCTGGCCAGCTTCGGCGACGGCCACTGCCTCATCGAAACCTACGTCGCCCGCCCGCGCCACATCGAAGTGCAGGTCTTCGGCGATAGCCACGGCAATGCCGTACACCTCTTCGAGCGCGACTGCTCGCTGCAACGCCGCCACCAGAAGGTCATCGAGGAGGCCCCCGCGCCCGGCATGACGCCTGAGATGCGATCGGCAATGGGCGAAGCGGCCGTCAAGGCCGCCAAGGCCATCGGCTATGCGGGCGCCGGCACAGTGGAATTCATCGTCGACGCCAGCGATGGCCTGCGGCCCGACCGCTTCTACTTCATGGAAATGAACACGCGACTGCAGGTGGAACACCCGGTGACCGAGTTCATCACCGGGCTCGACCTGGTGGAACTGCAACTGCGCGTCGCCGCCGGCGAAGAACTGTCATTCACCCAGGACGATCTCAAGATCGACGGCTGGGCTTTCGAGGCGCGCCTCTACGCCGAGGACGCCGCCAAGGGCTTCCTGCCCGCCATCGGCACCCTTGGCCACCTGCGCCTGCCGCAGACCGAAGGCCCGGTCCGTGTCGATAGCGGGGTGCGGCAGGGCGACGCCATTACCCCATATTACGATCCGATGATCGCCAAGCTGATCGTGCACGGACCGGATCGCGCCACCGCTCTCGCCCGGCTGCGCGCCGCGCTGACCGAGTGCCAGATTGCGGGCACCGTCACCAATCTGGCCTTCCTCTCAGCTCTCGCCGCCGATCCGGACCTCGCTTCCGGCGATGTCGATACTGGCCTGATCGCTCGCAAGCAGGAAGCGCTGACGGCTCAACCCGACCTGCCCGACGCGGCCATCGCCCTCGCGACCCTGACCGCGCTTGGCCTCCCCGGCTCACCCGACCCCAACCCCTGGGGTGCCCGCCACGGCTGGCGCGCTTGGGGCAATGCCACCCACACCATAACGCTTCACGGCGAAACGCCCCTGCCCGCATCCGTGACGCCGACCCCCGCCGCCTACGAGATCGAGGTACGCGACCACCGCTTCTCGGTGACCATACCGTCCCCTGGACGGCTGAGCCTCAATGGCACCCTGATTGCCGCCGAAGCCATCCGCCTCGGCAACATCATCACCGTCTTCACTGGCAATGCGAGCTTCACCTTCGCACTCCACGATCCCCTAGACGGCGAGGCCGAAAACGAGGACGCCGCCGACCACGTCCTGTCGCCCATGCCCGGCGCCGTCCGCGCCGTGCTCGCCGAGCCGGGTCAAGCGGTGACCCAGGGCCAAGCGCTGATCGTGCTCGAAGCCATGAAGATGGAATATACCCTGCGCGCGCCACGTGACGGCCAGATAGCGGAGTTGCTGGTCGGCATCGGCGATCAGGTCGACCAGGGCGCCCTGCTGGTCAACCTCAAGCCGGAGGCGTGAGCATGGCGGACCGCGTCACCATCTACGAGGTCAGCCCGCGCGACGGATTGCAAAGCCAGAACCGGCTGATCGCGACGGAAGACAAGATCAGGCTGATCGACCTGCTTTCCGATTGCGGCCTGACACGGATCGAGGTGGCAAGCTTCGTCTCGCCCAAGCTCGTGCCCCAGATGGCCGACGGCGCCGAAGTACTCGCAGGCATCAAGCGCCGCTCCGGCGTCGTCTACGCCGCCCTAACCCCGAACATGCGCGGCTACGAAGCAGCTCGCGCCGCCGGCGCTAGCGAGGTCGCCGTCTTCGCCTCCGCATCCGAAGGCTTCTCGCGCGCCAATATCAATGCCACCATAGCCGAAAGCCTCGAACGCTTCCGGCCCGTCGCTGCCGCAGCTGTTGCCCATGGCCTGCCGGTGCGCGGGTATGTCTCCTGCGTTACCGATTGTCCGTATGACGGTCCCACCCCGCCCGCCAAGGTCGCTCGCGTCGCCGAGGCTCTGCTCGCCATCGGCTGCCACGAAATCTCGCTCGGCGACACTATCGGCGCCGCCGTGCCGGAAACCACCACCGCCATGCTCCGCGCCGTGCTCGGCATCGCGCCTGCCACCCGCTTTGCCGGGCACTTCCACGACACACGCGGACGCGCACTCGACAATATCGCCGTCTGCCTCGATCGCGGCCTCACCGTTTTTGACGCATCGGCCGGCGGCCTTGGCGGCTGCCCCTTCGCCCCCGGCGCCAGTGGCAATGTGGCGACCGAGGCCGTGGTCGAAATGCTCCACGGGCGCGGCTTCGACACCGGGCTGGATACTGCAAAACTGGTCGACGCGGCCCGCTTCGCCCGCAGCCTGCGCGAGGTGAACTGATGGCGTTTTCCACCCTGCTGTTCGAAACCGATAGTCGCGGCGTCGCGACGCTGACGCTCAACCGACCTGAGCGCCATAACGCCCTCGACGGCACGATGATCGCCGAATTGCAGCAAGTCGCCAGCATGCTGGCAGCAGATCCAGCCGTGCGGGTGGTGATCTTGAGCGGTGCTGGCGTCAGCTTCTGCGCCGGCGGCGACCTCGACTGGATGCGTCGCCAGATGGACGCCACCCGCGCCGACCGCATCGCCCAGGCCCGCCTGCTCGCCGAAATGCTGAGCGCACTCAACACCCTACCCAAGCCACTAATCGGCAAGGCGCAAGGCGCAGCCTATGGCGGCGGCATCGGCCTCCTGTGTGTTTGTGACATCGCCATAGCCACCGACTCCGCCCGTTTCGGCCTCACCGAAACCCGCCTCGGCCTGATCCCAGCCACCATAAGCCCCTATGTACTGGCACGGTTAGGCGAGGCAGTGGCCCGCCGCGTATTCATGTCGGCCCGGCTGTTCGATGCGGCCGAGGCTGTCACGCTGGGTGTTGTTGCGCGGGCCGTGCCCGCGGGTGAACTCGACGCCGCTGTGGAGGCCGAAGTCCGGCCCTATCTCGCCGCCGCGCCTGGGGCCGTAGCCCGCGCCAAGGCGCTGGCGCGGCGGCTCGGCCCGCCGATCGATGCTGACGTCATCGACGCCACCATAACCGCCCTGGCCGACGCCTGGGAGACCGACGAGGCCCGCGAGGGCGTTGAATCATTCTTTGAAAAGCGCAAACCTAACTGGCTGAAATCGTGATGAAAATCCTGGTCCCCGTCAAACGCGTAGTCGATTTCAACGTCCGCATCCGGGTCAAGCCCGATGGATCGGGCGTCGACCTGAACAACGTGAAAATGGCGATGAACCCCTTCGACGAAATCGCGCTTGAAGAGGCAGTGCGCCTGGTAGAAGCCGGCACCGCAACCGAAGTTATAGCCGTGACCATCGGTCCAGCCGTTGCGCAGGACGTGCTGCGGACGGCGCTGGCAATGGGCGCCACGCGCGCAATTCTGGTCACCACCGATATTGCCCCCGAACCGCTGGCCGTGGCCAAAATCCTGACCCGGGTCGCCCGTGACGAAAGCGTCGACCTCGTGCTCCTCGGCAAGCAGGCGATCGACGACGACGCCAACCAGACCGGCCAGATGTTGGCCGCTCTGCTCGATTGGCCCCAGGCAACCTTTGCCTCCGAAGTCACCGTCGCCGGCGAAGCAATCCGCGTCACCCGCGAGGTCGACGGCGGCACGCAAACGCTGGAGCTGACGCTGCCGGCAGTGGTGAGCGCCGATCTCCGGCTCAACCAGCCGCGCTTTGTCAGTCTGCCCAATATCCTCAAGGCCCGGAGCAAGCCTTTGAGCCAGATTGATTCCGCGACGCTTGGCCTCGACCTCGCCCCGCGCCTCAAGGTGCAGCGCACCGAAGAACCGCCTGCCCGCAAAGCCGGCGCCACCCTGGCGTCGGTCGATGAGCTCATCGACAGGCTGCGAGCCCAGGCCATATTGTAACCGAACGGAGGCAGCGCATGACCACTCTCCTGCTCGCCGAGCATGACGGCACACACCTGTCGCCCGATACTGCCCGCGCCGTCAGCGCCCTGGCTGGGTTGGGCGATATTCACCTGCTCGTCGCCGGTAACGCCGTCGGCGACATCGCCGCGGCAGCGTCTCGTCTCACTGGCGTCGGCAAGGTCCTTCATTCCGATGGAGCTTCGCTCGCACATCACCTCGCTGAGCCGCTCACCGCGCTCATCACGTCCTTGGCTGGCAATTACGAGGTCATCGCCGCGGCAGCGTCGAGCACCGGCAAAAGCACGATGCCACGGGTGGCCGCGCTGCTCGACGTGATGCAGGTATCCGACGTGATCGCTATCGACGGACCCCGCACCTTCAAGCGGCCAATCTATGCCGGCAACGCCATCCAGACCGTAGAAACCACGGACAGCAAGATCGTCCTGACTGTCCGCACACCGCTGTTCGAACCAGCGCCGGAGGCCGGAAATGCCCCCATCGAGTCGGTTGCGGCGCCAGGATGGAGTGGCCGAACCCGACACGTCGAAACACAGAAGACCGTCAGCGATCGGCCCGAACTGGGTGCCGCCCGCGTGGTCGTATCGGGCGGCCGTGCCCTCGGTAGCAAGGACCAGTTCGACGCGGTTCTCGGTCCCCTCGCCGAAAAACTCAACGCGGCGCTTGGCGCCTCGCGCGCCGCGGTCGATGCCGGCTATGCCGCCAATGACCTGCAGGTAGGGCAGACCGGCAAGGTCGTCGCGCCCGACCTCTACATTGCCTGCGGCATCTCCGGGGCCATCCAGCACGTGGCGGGCATAAAGGCCGCAAAGGTGATCGTGGCGATCAACTCCGATCCCAATGCCCCCATATTCGCGCTGGCCGATTATGGGCTGGTCGGCGATATCTTTACCCTGGTGCCGGAGCTGACGGCCAAACTCTAGGGGACGGCATGGTCGACGCGATTGATCTCAAGATCCTGCGGGTATTGCAGCAGGAGCCGGACATTCCGATGACCGAGCTGGGCATGCGGGTGGGCCTCAGCCACACGCCCTGCTGGCGACGCATCAAGCAGATGGAGGCCCAGGGTGTTATCCGCGGCCGCGCGCTCCTGCTCGATCCGGCCCAGGTCGAGCTGGATGTCTCGGTCATCTGCTTCGTCAAGCTCAACCACCACGACGAAGACGCCCTCAATGCCTTTGAGGCCGAAGTGATGCGACTGCCCTTCGTGGTGCAGTGCTATTCGATGTCGGGTGAACATGACTACCTGCTGCGCGTGGTGTCACGCGACGTCAAGCACTACGAGGAATTCGTCAAGCGCTCGCTACTCCACCTGCCCAGCGTCGCCTTCGTCAATTCGAGCTTCGCCTTGCGCGAGGTCAAGAACGTGACGGTGCTACCGGTTTAAGCGCGTCAAACCACGGTGTCATTCCCGCGAAAGCGGGAATCCCCTTTCGAAGCGTGGTGCAGATGGGAGATTCCCGCTTTCGCGGGAAAGGCACCGTCGTGGTGGCGCGTTTCAAGCAAGAGCCTAAACGGCCACGTCCGCCTTGATGGCGTCGTGCGGGGCGTATCCCTCCACCGCGAAGTCGTCGATCGTATACTCGTCTATGCTCGCTGCCCGCCGTGCCAGCGTCATCGTCGGCAGGTCGCGCGGCTCACGCGAAATCTGCAGCTTCGCCTGCTCAAAATGGTTGAGGTAAAGGTGGGTATCGCCTGAGAACCATACGAATTCTCCCAGGTCGAGCCCGGCCTGCTGGGCAATCATATATTGCAGGGCGACGCAGCCGACATAGTTGAACGGCGCCCCCAGCAGCAGGTCGCATGACCGCTGATACATCATGCAGCTCAGCTTGTTATCCGAGGTGACATAATACTGGTAGACCATGTGGCAGGGCGGCAGTGCCATCGAGCCGATTTCCGGTACGTTCCAGGCATGGAACAGCATGCGGCGGCTGGTCGGATTGGTCTTGAGCGTGTGAATCAGGCCGGCGATCTGGTCATGCTCGCGCCCGTCCGCCCCCAGCCAGCGCCGCCATTGCTTGCCATAGACCGGCCCCAACTCGCCCCATTTGGCGGCAAAGGCGTCATCCTCAGCAATACGGCTCTCGAAGGCTTCCTGTGAAATCGCCTCGCCCGTGGCCTTCTGATATGCCGCCAATGGCCAGTCGGTCCAAATCCGCACATTGTCGCGAATGAGCGGCTGGATATTGGTGCCGCCGGTCAGGAACCACAGCATCTCCTTGACCGCCGTTTTCCAATAGACGCGTTTGGTGGTCAGGATCGGGACCTGTCCGCGGGACAAGTCGAAGCGAACCGACGCGCCGAAGATGGATTTCGTGCCGACGCCGGTCCGATCGACGCGCTGATCCCCATGCTCGAGAATGGCGGACATGAGGTCCAGATATTGAAGTTCCGGGTGGCGCACCGATGGCCTCCTGATAGCCGAACAACCAGCCTACTTCGATTCGCCCTTCGCCGCCGCCGTGGCGATGTGGCTTTCCACGAGGCGGGTCAGCAGGTCGATCTGCTCCTGCTGCTTGGCGATGAGCTGCTTGAGGTCGTCATTGCGGATCTGATCCACCTTATCGTGCAGCGCCATGATCTCGATCTCGGCCTTAAGGTTGCATTCGTAGTCGTGGCTGGTCACCAGCCGATCCTTCGCCGCCTGACGGTTCTGGCTCATCATGATCACCGGCGCCTGGACAGCCGCCAGCATGGACAGCAACAGGTTGAGAAAGATGAAGGGATACGGGTCCGGCGCCTCGCCGCGTAGCAGCAGGTTGCCGAGCACCCAGGCTGCCAGCGCGATGCCGAAGCTGATGAGGAAGGTCCATGAACCACCAAAGGCGGCCACGCCATCTGCCAGTCGCTGCCCTAATGTCGACTTCTCATCGAAGACCGTGCTGGTGTCGCGCGATAGCGCTTTCTTGCCGATGGCTTGCTCCAGCACCTGTCGTTCGCTCTGGGTCAGAGCTTTCTCGCCCTTGCCCAGGAACCTCTCGGCGGCGGTGATCAGTATTTCGCTCGAAGTGTCGGTCATGATTGGCTCGCTCGCAATGTCCGCCCAGCCTACAACCATTCGCGCGTTGCGACGCTACGATGGAACCGGACGGGCGGGAAACAGTTGATGAGGTAATAGAATACCTCTCCCTATCCTGACAGCGGGCGTCAGCGCCGTGACGCTAGCTAGGCTCCATCACGCAACAGGAGACCGACATGTCCGTCGAACACATCAATCCCGAAGGTATGTATCAGAGCCCCATATTCTCGCAGGGCATCATCCTGCCGTCCAATGGCCGGCTGCTGCTCATCGGCGGCCAGAACGGTACCAATGCCAAGGGCCAGGTCGTCGACAAGACGGACATTGCCAAGCAGACCGCCCAGGCCCTCGCCAACCTGCAGAAGGTGCTCGAGGCCGCCGGCGCTACCATCAAGGATCTGGTGAAGGTCACAATCATCCTGCACAATGATGCCGACCTTCGGGCAGGCTTCGCCGAGTGGATGAAAGTCTGGGGCAAGAACACCAATCCGCCCACCGTCACTTCCCTGCGCGTCCCCGGTTTCGCGAACCCCGATTTCCTGATCGAGATCGAAGCTCTGGCAGTATTGAAATGAGTCCGGTCCTCCGCCCGCTACGCAAGCGCGAAGACATGCCCGACTTTGTTCGCAAGGCACTGGACGAGCGTGGCCTGCGCGACAAATACGACGCGCGCCCGCCTTACCAGCGCAACGACTACTTGCTCTGGATCAACAAGGTCAAAGGCGAGAAAACCAAGCAAAAGCACCTTGATCAGATGCTTGATGAGCTGGAAGCCGGCGGCGTTTACATGGGCATGACGTGGAACGGCTGACCCACCTTTTTGCGAGCCGATTGCATCATGCGGTCCCCGCGCCTATATAGAAGCTGCTCGCAAGAGCTATGGCGATAAACTGTCATCGTAATAAACCTTTCGGACCCGGGGGCAGTACCCGGCGCCTCCACCATCTCTCCCTCAGGGGGAGCCAATGGGGGCGAAACAGGATCGACGAGGGCGTAAAGGGTGTGCTTTTGCTCGGTGAGGTACCACCGTTATCGGTCCAAAACTTATAGTTGCAAATGACAACCATAAGGCTCCGGTCGCTCTCGCCGCGTAAGCGGTGCTAGCACTGGGAATTTAAGTCCTCCACCCCTAGCCGGGTGACAGGCGGGGTTCGCAGGCACCTGGCAACAGAAGCCTGCACTTTCAATCGCCCCGGCGCCTTTCTCCTTGAATTCTCACGGCGCCTAAGGCTGATATGGGCAATTAGGGATTCTATCCCCTGGGACTGGAAGGTTGCCTATGGCCGAAGATCACATGCGCTACGACATACTCGCTCAGGAAGCCCTGCGCGGCGTCGTGCGCAAGGTGCTGGCCGAGGTTGCCAAAACCGGATTGCCCGGGGAGCATCACTTCTTCATTTCGTTCGTCACCCGCGCGCCCGGCGTGCGTCTGAGCGAAAAATTGCTCGGCCAGTACGACAAGGAAATGACCATCGTCATCCAGAACCAGTATTGGGATCTCAAGGTCAGCGAAACCGGCTTCGAGGTCGGCCTGTCCTTTGACGGCATTCCCGAAACCCTGGTCATCCCTTTCTCCGCGGTGAAGGGCTTCTTTGACCCGTCGGTGCAGTTCGGCCTTCAATTCGACCCCGCCACAGCACCGGGTTCGGCAGCCGTCGAAGCCGAGGCCGACGAGGTGGTGGAAGCCACGGCAGGCGCATCCGAAGGCGACGGGGAAAAGAGCGGCGAAAAAGTCGTGAGCCTCGACGCTTTCCGCAAGAAACCCTGACAATAGCTTGATGGACAAGCGTTCCCTGTCCATCGCTGGTCATCGCACATCCATTGCGCTCGAGCCCGAATTCTGGGCCGCGCTGGAACTCATGGCCGCACAGTCCGGCCAGACCATGGCCAGCCTGATCCGTACCATCGACGAAACCCGCGAAACGGCAAACCTATCCTCGGCCGCCAGACTGGCAGTGCTGCGCTGGTATCAACAGCGGGCGGGCTGAACCTCTAGAGGGTCCCGCTTTCGCGGGGGACTACGCCGTGGTGTGGACTTGCTTTGTGCATTCCCCAAGTTTGCACCTCGCCAAGCTCTGGCTTGATCTATCCACCCCACCAGCGCGCGGTGGTTGTTCGCTTCAGCAACACGGCTGAGCTCACACTAATTGATCGGCTGGTTGACGCCGAACTGCGGCTGGTTGACCTGAGGCTGCGGCTGAAATCCGAGATCGAGCGGTCCCTGGAGCGGCTGGTTGGGCGGCGGCGCTGGCGAAACCGGCGGCGCCTGCTGTTGTTGCTGCTGCTGTTCTAGCAACAACCGGCGCTGCTCTTCCTCGGTGGCAAGCCGGGCCGCTTCTTCCTCTGCCAGCCGCGCCGCCTCCTCCGCCGCGCGGCGGCGCTGTTCTTCGATCAAGCGGTTCCGTTCCTCGGCCGCCGCTCGCTGCCGGGCCTCATCCTCCG
The DNA here is from genome assembly GCF_022429625.1 of Devosia lacusdianchii. Classification (NCBI taxonomy): domain Bacteria; kingdom Pseudomonadati; phylum Pseudomonadota; class Alphaproteobacteria; order Hyphomicrobiales; family Devosiaceae; genus Devosia; species Devosia lacusdianchii. The sequence continues at coordinate 2,733,632 of NZ_CP092483.1, forward strand.
CACGCAGAACCTCGAGCCGATCGACTTCCAACTCATTGGCCCGCACCTGCACGGCCGCCACCATTTCGTCGACGTCCAGGGTGATCTCAGGCTGGAGCAGCGTCCCTGCAATGCGCGTGGTGATCCGCGCCGTGTCCTCACCGACCAGCCCGTTTTCATCCTCGAAGTCCAACGGCGTCAGCACGAAGCCGCCATTGAGCCCGAGCGGCGCCAGCGCCAGGCTGACATCGCCGGCGAGTCGCCCACCATTGCCCTCGACGATGAAATTGGCGAGCCGCGCGACCCCGCCCGCAATCGTAAATGTGCCGGCGGCATTGGGGGCGGTGAACTGGCCCTGCCCCAGCGCCAGACCCATGATCGCACCGAGAGCGTCGGCATCCATATTGAGAATATCGTCGAGACCAGCGACGGTCGGGAATACCGCCGGGGCCAATTGCTCCACCGACAGCCCATCCAGCGTAAAGCTGCCCTCGCCCGCGATCACGCCCAGCACTTCGGCAATGCTGGCGCCGGTACCCTCGAAGCGCACACCGCCATCGAGCACGCCCCCGAGGGATGCCGCCACGGCAGGTGTGACAATCGCGTCGACCGGGGCGTCCGTGACGCTCAACCGACCACTGACCGTCTTGTCGGTTAGCGGCCCGGCGCAGCAGACCGTCAGGTCGAGGTTGACCTTGGCCTCGCCGCTTACAGCCTCGAAGCGGGCAAGCCGTAGCTTGGTTTCGTCCCAGCTCAGTTCGAACTGCGTCGCGCCGAGCCGTTCCTGCCCGCCGCCCGTAATCGCATTGGCAGTAACGTTCACCGACCCGCGGGTCTGCCGGGGCTCTGCCCCAACCTCGATCGGCCCGTCCGGCCAGACGCCGTCACCCGCCACCAGCGCCGCTCGGCCAAACATGGTCGCGGCAAGTCCCTCGATCGAAATCGCGTCGATGGCCACGGCTCCGGCCACCGCCGCGGTACTGCCAGTGCGTGTGAGCGAAAGCTCGCCCGAAAAACCGGTCGTGCCGGATGTCCCGGTAATGTCGGTCAGTCGCGCCAGCCGCCCACCCTCGAAATGCAGTTCAGCATTGGCCTGGGCCATGGGCAGGCTGAGGCCGCGAGCACCCACAACATGCGCCATGCCACCCGCGTCGGCCAAGGCGATATCGAGCCTGCCGGTGCCCTGGATTTCGCCATCCCCAATGGTGAGCAGCTCCCCGGCGAAACCGATGCTCTCGCTGCCCGCGCTGGCATTAAGCTGGCCCTGGAGACTATTTGTCGGCGATCCCTGCAGCCCGACGCTGACCAGCATCGAATCCCCACTGAAGATTTGCGCCGAGCCAAGACCGATTTGCCGGGTTAGGCCCTCGGTATCGGTGGAGTCGAGAGTCGCAGTCAGCCGCAGTTGCCCGGTTGGTATCGCGGCAATTCCCGCGCCCAGCTCGGCTCGCAGGTCGAGATCCGCCACGCCCAGCGTGCCGTCCAGCGTCAGGACTTGCCCACCGTCATTGTCGGGCGGATCGAGATCGACCAGTATTTCTGCTGGTGCCGACGGCGCCAGAAAGTCGCGCCATGCCTGCGGCGTTTCCAACAGGTCGTAGAGTGCCGTCAGCGCCGGCGCATCGGCTCGCTGCACGCTGAGCCGCCCCGAACCGGACACGTTGGGGACTGCAATAGTGCCGCCTGCGGCAAGAGCGGCATCTATGCCGACACCGCCCCAGTCCGCCGCGGAAAGCCGCGTGAACCGCACGGTGTTCGGAACCCATTGCCCCTCGGCTACCAAATCGGTGCCGTCTTGACCAAACACCCTGGCCGTCTTCCCGGTCAGCGAAAAGCTACCCTCGGGGAAACTCAGCCCAAAGGCGGCCTCGGCCGCGATATTGGGCATCAACGCGCCTAGCATCGCGCTGCCGGTAGCGCCGAGTTCGTCGAAATGTCCCGCCAGGTCCAGCCGCTTCTCGGCACCGAAACCCAAGCGCAATTCCACCGCGTGGCTGCGCCCATTCAGCGTCAGCAGACCGCCGCTCAGACCCAGCGCATCGCCGACCAGCATGACCCGCGCTTCAAGGCTCCCGGGCTGGTTGAACAACGGATTGTCGGTATCGGGCTTGCGCCACAACGCCGCCAGCCCATCAAGCCGCTGACTCACCAGCGACACCGTGCCCCGGAAGGCCGGGCGTTCGCTTTCGCTCGATAGCTCGCCGCTCGCCCGCACCTCGGTATTGCCAGGCATCTGGGCGACGAGCTGCTCGATCTGCCACACTTGGCCATCGGTACTGGCATCGACCCGCACCTCGCGCAGTGCAAAACCCCGCAGGGCGACCTCGGCCAGGTCTATGCCCACCCTGCCCGGCATGTTCGGCATGATCGGCGCCGGCAGTTCCGCCAGCAGCCGCACCGCCTCGTAGGGCAAGGTTGAGGCGTCCTCGTTGGCATCGCGCGGCGGCAGCGAGAACACACCGCCCGAGATCACCGCATCGAAGCTGTGTCGATTGCCAAGCTGGATACTGGCGGCGCCCGTCAGTCTGGTCCCGGCCCGGTTCTCGTCGGGCTGTAGTGTATAGCCTGATAGCACGATCCGATCGGTTGAACCGGTGACCTTGCTCTCCAGCACCAGGTCGCCGCGAATGTCGTCCGCCACATCAGTCACCGGCGGCTTCTGTCGATAGGTCACCGTGCCGTCAAACTTGGGCGCCATGCCCGGCGTCAGCACCCCTTCGGCGCCAATCGAGAAGTCGCCGTCCTGCAAAAATCCGGTGACCCTGGTGTTCCCCGCAGCATCGACCAGCGCCGAATTGAACCGCACGCTGTAGCGGTCGTCGCCATGGCTGGCCGAACCCTGAAACTGAAATGGGCCGGCAAAGCTCGAAAGCTTGAACTCACCGTCGACATCATCAGCGGTAAACGTCTCGCCCGACCGCCGATCCGAGAGGCGCAGGGTGGCATCGACAATACTGGTCTGGGTCAGCGCCACACCGCCACCGCTTCCGGCAATGGACACGCCACTGCCGAACAAGCCGCTTTCATCGACGGTGAAGTCGATCACCGGGGCGTGCAGCACCAGCCGCGTGACGTTGTAATTGTCGCGCAGAAAATCCATCAGCGAGAATTCGGCTTCCACGCCATCGACGGTGGCGGCGGGCTCTTCGGGCGATCCCACCAGCACATCGGTCAGGGTCAGGCGCGGCTGCGGCAACAGCGAGAACTCGATATCGCCGCGGATCGTCACGGCCGTGCCCAGCACACCCGTCGCCAGCTCTTCCATGCGGCCGCGATAATCGCTCCAGTGGATAAAGCGCGGCGCGATGAAGGCGCCGGCGAGCACGATGATCGCCAGCATGCCAACGATGATGTAGATGCGGTTCAACACTGCGCGCAGTCACCCGGATTCCCGCGGCAGAGTGTAGGCAAGAGCGCCTGCCGCGCAACCCCGCCATTGCCTTGAATACACGCGAGGATTCTGGCCGAAACGGGATCGCGCCGATCACAGTTCGATCATCGCCGTAAATGGTAAGGCGGCCGGACCCGAAAGCCCGACCGCCCCATACAAAATACCAACACCTTAGAGAGCGTCGATCGACCAGAAGAATGTCTCCCCCGACGAGTCATCGACGCCGTCATTGTCGGTGATGACATAGCCGGTGCCATCGGCATCGATGGCAAAGCTCTCGACCTTGTCGACCACGTAGCCGTTATTGCTGGCGAGGTCGGGAACCAGGTCGCGCACCAGTTCCTTGGTCACGACCGGCAATTCGCCATCGAGAGCGGCCGGAACAAGGTCGGTCAGCGCGACGCGGTAGATCGCCTTGAGTGCGGCGCTACCGGCGATCTGGTTGTCCCGCTCGACGATATAGGCGTAGTCGCCATGCACAGTGATTTCGCTGAGGCCGACCCAGCCGCCCTCCGGCGCGGCCTCGAGCGGGTACCGCACGGCGCCCCACTCTTCGCTTTCGGTATTGTAGGCGAGCAGCTTCACCGAGCCCTTCTCGTCATCACCCCATTCGCGCTGCACGGCGACCCAAAGCGTATCGCCAACCTTGGCGACGCCTTCGGCGCCAAAGCGCTTCTGACCAGCCAGCAGGTCGACGGGGAAGCCAACCTCGTCCTCGATCTCGCCTTCGGCGTTCACGCGAATGAGGGCATGCGGCACCAGCTTGTCGCTATCGCCTTCGTTGGCGAGCCAGAAACCGCCTTCGCCATCGAGGGTGATGCCTTCAAGGTCGAGCTTCTGCGCGGTTTCGCCATTGCGGGTGATGATCGTCTTCTTGACGATGCGCGCCGGCTTGGCGGTCGCGTCGATCTCATAGATCGCTGGCGCGCCCGACAGCACGCTATCGCTGACCGCGTAGAGAATACCGGGCTTGTCGGCATCAGCCACGGCGCCCGAAATGGCGGCCCAGCCGATCGGGTGACCATCCGCATCAAGCTCGGACACCAGCTGTGGATAGGCGGCCTCGGCTTCGCTCAGCTCATAGACCATCACATGCGAGCCACCGAGGCCGTCTTCGCGCAGATCGACCTCGTTGGCCGTGGCCAACAGGTTGCGCTCGGGAATGGCGACCAGACCTTCTGGCGAAATGCCCGACGGCACCGACTGAAGATATTCCGGCTCGGCCCCGGTATCCTTGTAGATGGCGATCAGCGAGGAGCGCTCCTCGGCGACGAAGATGTATTTGATATCGCCGAACGTCGCGACTTCCAGACCCTCGGGCTCGACGCCCTTCTTGTTGCGGAAGTCCGGATAGTGACCCAGCAATGCTGCCTGTACGTCGAGCGCATTGCCTGAATCGAAGGCCACAGAACCATCGCGGTTGAAAATGGTGAAGCCGCGCGAGCCACCGTTCCAGTCGCCTTCGTTGGCGACAACAAGGCGATCATTGTCCAGCCACTTCACCGAGTCGGGTTCGCGCGGCAGGTCATCCTTGGAGCCGGTAAAGTCGATCGCACCGTCATTCTTGGTGTCGATCCCTTCAACGGAAACGGCGCCGGTTGAGAAGCCGCCAGTCACCGTGCCGGTCTTGGCATCAACGATGGCGACCCAGTTGTTTTCCTGCAGCGTGACGGCGATCTCGTCAGCGTCGTTGAAATCAACGAACTCGGCCTCGACGTCATCAGGCGCGACATCGGAGAGACCGGTCAGCTCGACCTTCTTGATACCAGTTTCAGTCACAGCGCCATCGGTGAGCGTGACGATGGTCAGGAAGCCCGTCGGCGCCTGCGGAATGGCCCCATCATTGACCTCCTCGTCGCGCTCATTTTCAATCGCGATAGCGAGGATCGTGTTGTCCTTGTTGTGGGCAATCGAGTCCGGCTGACCACCGAGCTCGAATTCGCCTTCGACCGCCTTGGTGGCGATATCGACGACGACCAGCTTGCCGGACGGCTCGACGAAGTTCTCGCGCGTGTTCACCGCAACATAGGCCTTCCCGCCGATCACGGTGACCGAAGTGGGCTCGCCGCCCATATCCATGAAGCCGCCCTGCCTGGGCGCCTTGGGGTCGGTAATGTCGATGAAGCCGATGCCGCCAGCCGGGCTATCGGAATAGATCAGGGTCATGCCGTCATCGGTTGCGGTGATGATTTCCGACGAGCTCGCTTCGGCCTCCGGATTGTTGAGTTCCACCGGAAAGCTGGCAATGCGGTTGAAGGTTTCGGCAGCAGCCACCGACGCAGTCGTGGCGAGCAGCGCCGCGGTCAGCGCGGCCAAGGATTTCGATGAGAACATGATGGAGCCCCTGTTGTAGTCCGATCCGCTTAGGGCGGCCACACAACAGTCCGATGACGCCAACATGACACATCGGTGACGGGCCGGCGTTCTATACACTGGGTCCGGCAATCCCTATATTGCCAACGAGAACAAAATAAGATTCGTCAATCCCCGCGCCGCGCCGCCAGCTCCGGCCGCAGCGATGGAAAGGCCCATGAATGCCCGGTGCAAACCAGCCCATCGACCGCCCGTCATCGGGGCCGATCACTAGCCAGCTCGGCCGTAGCGCGCCCGCGCCCGATTATCTGAAGGGCCTCAATGAAGAGCAGCGCGACGCCGTGCTGACCATCGATGGCCCTCTGCTGGTGCTGGCCGGCGCCGGCACCGGCAAGACGCGTGTTCTCACCACCCGCATTGCCCACATCCTCACCAGCAAGCGTGCCTGGCCGTCCGAAATCCTGTCGGTGACCTTCACCAACAAGGCCGCACGCGAGATGAAAGAGCGTATTGGCCATCTCGTCGGCGCCAGCGTCGAGGGCATGCCCTGGCTTGGCACCTTCCACTCCATCGGCGCGCGCATCCTGCGCCGCCATGCCGAACTGGTCGACCTCAAGTCCGATTTCACCATCCTCGATACCGACGACCAGATCCGGCTCATCAAGCAATTGCTCGATGCCGAGAACATCGACGAGAAGCGCTGGCCCGCCCGGCAATTCGCCGGGATGATGGACACCTGGAAAAACCGCGGCCTGCTGCCAAAAGACGTCTCGCCGGGCGAAAGCGGCAGCTATGCCAACGGCCGCGGCGCCAAGCTCTATGCCGACTATCAGGCCCGGCTGAAGGTGCTCAACGCTGCCGATTTCGGCGACCTGCTGCTCGAGAATATCCGCCTGTTCCGCGAGTATCCGGAGGTGCTGGCCGAATACCACCGCAAGTTCAAATACATGCTGGTCGACGAATATCAGGACAGCAACACCGCCCAGTATCTCTGGCTGCGCCTGCTCGCCCAGGGCAAGCCGGCGAGCGAGGCCAATATCTGCGTGGTAGGCGACGACGACCAGTCGATCTATGGCTGGCGCGGCGCCGAGGTCGACAACATCCTGCGCTTCGAGAAGGATTTTCCCGGCGCCAAGGTCATCAAGCTCGAACGCAACTACCGCTCGACCTCCAACATCCTCAAGGCCGCCTCCACCCTTATCGCCTTTAACGAAGGCCGGCTGGGCAAGACCCTGCAGACCGATGTCGGCGAACGGGGCGAGCTGCTTTCCGTCACCTCCCTATGGGACAGCGAGGAAGAGGCCCGCACTGTCGGCGACGAGATCGAGAACTACCAGCGTGCCGGCGAGCCACTCAACTCGATGGCCATCCTTGTCCGCGCCTCACACCAGATGCGCGCCTTCGAAGAGCGCTTCATCACGCTTGGGCTCAACTATCGCGTCATCGGCGGCCCGCGCTTCTACGAGCGCAAGGAAATCCGCGACGCCATCGCCTACCTGCGCGTCGTCTCCAATCCTTCCGACGGCCTGAGCTTCGAGCGCATCGTCAACGTGCCCAAGCGCGGACTGGGCGATTCTACCGTCCAGATCATCTACAACGCGTCCCGCTCGGCCAACGTCTCACTGCTGGCGGCGACCCGGATGCTGCTAGAAACCGAAGAGCTTAAACCCAAGCAGCGCACCACTCTGCGCGAGCTCGTCGGTCAGTTTGACAATTGGTCATCACGCCTCGACGGCATATCGCACTGGGAACTGGCCCAGCAGATACTCGACGAAAGCGGCTACACGAAGATGTGGCAGGACGACAAATCGCCGGATTCGCCTGGCCGCCTCGAAAACCTCAAGGAACTCGTCCGCTCGATGGAGGAGTTCGAGACGCTGGGCGGCTTCCTCGAACACATCTCGCTGGTGATGGATCGCGACACGGCAGAGGCCGAGGACGCCGTCTCTATCATGACGCTGCATTCGGCCAAGGGGCTCGAATTCGACACCGTCTTCCTGCCCGGCTGGGAGGAAGGTCTGTTCCCCAGCCAGCGCACTATGGACGAGAGCGGCCGCGCCGGTCTCGAGGAAGAGCGGCGCCTCGCTTATGTCGGCATCACCCGCGCCCGCAAGCGCGCCCGGCTGTCGGTCGCGCAGAACCGCCGCATCAACGGCCTTTGGCAATCGGCCATTCCCAGCCGTTTCCTCGACGAACTCCCGCCTGACGCCGTTGAGGTCAAGGACACCGGCTCGTCCTATGGCGGCTATGGCTATGGCGGGGGCGCCACCAGCCGCTTCAACATGTCCGATCCGTTCGAGAGCGTCTACGAAACCCCCGGCTGGCAACGAGCCCGCGCCCAGCAGGCCAACCGCAAGGGCGGCGGCCCGCTGACCATCGACGGCGACCTCGTCGCCCGCTCAGTCGACCTCGGAAACGACAAGTCGGCCTTCGGCATGGGCGAGCGCGTCTTCCACCTCAAATTCGGCTATGGCGAAATCGTCGAGATCGAAGGCAACAAGCTCAGTATCGAGTTCGAAAAGGCCGGCCGGAAGAAGGTGCTGGAGAGCTTTGTCAAAAAGGGGTGATCGCCGGTGAAGGTATTGTTGATAGCCGGCGGCATTGGCGTTGCGATTGCAGCCCTGGTCTTTGGCGGAGTACAGCTGTTCTCCTACATGTCCTCGCGCAGCGATAGCGCCACGGCATTCGCCAACCAGGTCGCCACGGCAGTCGTCGTGGGTTGGAATCCCGCTTCGATAGAGCCTTTCGCTGACGAAGGCTTTTACAAGTCACTCGTGGACAATCCCAAGTCGTGGAGTACCTACGCCATGCTGGGCAAGGCGGTTCAAATGCCTAAGTGCCAAGTGACAAATCTAGACATCGTCAATGGCAAGGCCACCGCGCTTGCCGTCTGCCCCGGCGAGTTCGAGAACGGCACGGGCGCGGTGCAGGTGGCGTTGTCTGACCACACGGGTCAATGGCGGGTCACCGACCTTGGCTTGCAGCTCTAGCGAGCGGCGACAACTCGATTTCTGCATCTGACGCTGGTCAGGGAAACCGCTTCCCAATCTCCGCTATATAAGCCTTCGCCAGGCGTCCGAACCGCTCGGCATCCAACGTGATCGTCTGCCCAACCGCAATTCCCGCCGCAGCCTTCTCGACCTTGTACTTAATCGTCTTATTGTCCTTCAGCACCCCGTCATTCTCCATGATGGAGTCGCTCAGCATCCGCACTTCGTTGAGCGGGTTGCCATCCTTGCCTTCGGCGCCGCGCATGCGGTGCATGAAGTGGTGGTCGAGCGCCAGCAGCATGGCGTTGAAATAGCCCGGCGCGAACGTCGCTAGCGCCGCTTCGGCCTTTGCATTGCCCTTCACGGCCGCCGCGAGCGCGGCATAGGCGGCCAGCTGCTCGTCGATCTTGGCGGCGGTGAGCTGGACATAGACTTCGGGATAGCTAGTTACGGCGAGCACGGTGAAACCCTCTTCTTGCGGCCGGCGAGCCCGGCGGTTCGAAACCATGTCGCACAGATTGCGCAAGCTTCGACAAATTGGCCAAAGATTCCTCGCCGGCCTTTCGCGACGGCCGGGTTGGACCTATCTCTTGCCCCAGCACAGAGGAGACACCGCATGATCATTTCGACCACGCCCACACTCGAAGGCCACGATATCGTGGAGTATTTTGGCATCGTCACTGGTGAAGTCATTGTCGGCGCTAATATCTTCAAGGACCTGTTCGCCGGCATCCGGGACATTGTCGGCGGCCGGGCCGGAGCCTATGAATCGACCCTGCGCGACGCCCGCCGGCAGGCCTTCGGCGAGCTCGAGGCCGAGGCACGGCGTTTGGGAGCGGACGCCGTGGTCGCGGTCGATATCGACTACGAGGTCGTCGGCCAGGGCGGCTCGATGCTGATGGTGTCGGTGTCTGGAACCGCGGTAAAACTGCAGTCTCGGCAGTAGAGCGGTGCCGCAAATTCACAATTGATTACCAATCGCCATGGCACAAGGGCGCGAGTATTGAGTTTCCCGTGCCATGGCCCCGATCCGCATTCAAAACTTGCAGTGGCTCGGCGCCGCCATTGTCGCCGTGAGCGGACTGCTCCTTGGCGGGTCGGCGCTGCTGGTCAGCGTCAATGACTACACGCGATACGATGTCGGCGTAGCGGAGCTGGCGCAGTTCAAGTTAATGCTGGCCGTCGCCAACGCCGTTTCCGCCGAACGCGGTCCGGCAAATGCCGCCCTTGGCGCTGATACCGACGAGATGCCGGGTCTGGTGGCGGCGCTGGCGGTGAAGCGGGCGTCTGTCGATGCGGAGATCGCCGGCCTCGCCAACGACCTCGCCAGCAAGCAGGACGACCTGCACGACTCCGAACTAGGCGACCTTCGCAGGGCCTTGTCGACCGGCCGCGCCGCTGTCGACCGGTTGATAGCGACGCCCGCGGGCCAGCGCTCCGGGTTAGCGGTAGCCCGCACCATAGAAAGCATGTTTGCAGCAGCAGATAGCGCGGCCATGCTGCGCAATGACATCGCTCAGCATATCATTGAAGCGACGCCACAAATCACCACTGAGATCATGCTGACCGCGACGGCCAGCGAGCTGCGGGAGTTCGAGGGACGTCTGGGTTCCTATGTCGTTATGATGCTGGCATCGGATGCGACGCAGGACGCGCCGCTCCTCACCAGGCTCGCGGTGACCGAGGCCCATGTCCTCCAGCTTCGGAACATGCTCGGCGGCTATGCCGGCGCTTACCTCTCCGCGACCCCCGTGCTTCTCGCAATGTTGGAGAGCGTCGACACGGACTATTTCGGCAAGGCGCTTCCCTATGCCTGGCAGATCGCCCAGCTCGGCGATGCTGCATCGATCAGCGCCGCCGACTTCACCGCCAACTACGTTCCGGGCATGGCCTCGTCCGAGCGCCTGCGCGATCTGATCATAACCAAGTCGATGACCCGGCTGTGGCAACTGCGCAACGACGCCAGCACTGCCGTGTTCCGCTCGGTCGCGCTTACTGGCGTCATCGTTCTGGTCTTGCTGGGTCTGGGGTTGCTGTTCCGCCGCATCCTTTTCATGCCGCTCGCCAGCGTTCGCGAGCAAATTCTCGCTGTCGCCTCGGGCGATCTAACCGAGCCCCCTGCGACGCGTCCTATCGGCAGCGAAATTCGCGATATGCTTGCCGGGGTCGCGGTACTGCGCCAGCACCAGCGCGAGAAGCAGCGGCTGGAGCGCGAGCAGCGCCGCATGACGCAGCGCCTCAAATCCCTGGCGGAGACCGATACACTGACCGGCCTGCCCAATCGGCGCGCTTTGCGCGATGCGGCCGAGCAGATGTTCGACTCCAGTGCATCCGACAGCCAGCCCATCGCTGTAATCATCTTCGACGTCGACCATTTCAAGGTCGTCAACGACACCTACGGCCACTCCATGGGCGACGTGGTACTGAAGAAGATCGGCAAGATCCTGCCGCCCCTGCTCCGCCCCAACGACATTATTGCCCGCTATGGCGGCGAAGAGTTTGTTGTGCTGCTGCGCAATACCGATATCGGCCGGGCCAGCCTGGCCGCCGAACGAATGCGGGCCAGCCTGAGTCAGAGCGTGATCAGCCGGCAGGACCAGTTGTTCGTGACCGCCAGCTTTGGCGTAGCCGTCCGTCAGCCTTCATCCAGCGAGTCATGGGAACAGATCATGGCGATCGCCGATCGTCGCCTCTACACGGCCAAACGCTGCGGCAGGAACCAGGTCTGCTTCAGCGACCCAGGCGAATCGATCGCCGCCTCCGCCTAGCGCACGCTAGACGCCGACCCCGCCAAGCGGCTCGGTTTCGAAGTACTCGCCAAAACCGGCAATGATCGGCTTCGCCTTCGCAATCGTTGCCTGCACGTGTGGCAGCTTTAGCGAGGCGGCATGGCTATCCTTGGTGTCCCAGACCTCGGTAATCCAGATGCCGTCTTCGCTTTTGGGGTCGCGTGCGATGACATAGCTGAGGCAGCCCGGCATCGCGTCGTTCCCCTCCAGCATGATAGCCAGCAGCTCCTCGCGCTTGCCCGGTGCCGCCAGCATTCTTCCGATCAAACCATACATTGGTTGAGCTCCACCGAATCTACACCAAGCCCGCCATGCGGGGGATAAGCCAGATTGACCTCTGGGCGCACATGGCGCAACTAGGCGCGGAACAAAGGATCTCGCTATGCCCGTCGACCAGCTCTCCGCCCCGCTCACCAAGGAACAGGCTTACGCGTTGGTCGACGCCGTCATGGAACGCGACGATCTGGCTTTGACGGCCTCGGCCCATGAGAACGAAGACACCGGCGAGTGGTTCTTCGAGGCCACCTGCGACAGCCCGCCCGATGTTGAATCATTTGTTGAACTGGCCCGGCAAACCCTTGGTGGGGCTGTCGAATTTTCAGTCTCGCCGATCGATCCAGAAATCAACTGGGTTGCCAAGTCGCTTGAAGGCCTGGCGCCGGTCATCGCCGGCGGATTCTATGTCTACGGCAGCCACGAAACCGGACCGGTTCCGAGCGGCTTGACCCCGATGCGGATCGACGCGGCGCAGGCTTTTGGCACCGGTCACCACGAAACCACCACCGGGTGCCTCGAGGCCATCGACAAGCTGCTGAAGCGCCGGAAACCGCGCCACATGCTCGACGTTGGCACCGGCACCGGCGTGCTCGCCATTGCCCTTGCCAAGCGCACGCGCACGACGGTGATCGCCACCGATATTGACCCGATCTCGGTGGTGACGACGCAGGAAAATGCGACCCAGAACGGGGTCGGCAAGCTCATTATCGCGCTTGAAGCGACGGGGCTAAACCACCCGGCGATCGCGCAAAATGCACCCTACGATCTGATCGTGGCCAATATTCTCGCAGGGCCGCTGATGGCGCTGGCGCCGGCCGTTGGCCGCGCGGCGCAGAAGGGCGCGACCATCATCTTGTCCGGCATTCTGGAGCATCAGGCGCGCGGCGTTATCAACGCCTATGCTCGCCAAGGCATGACCCTGACGCAGAAGCTGCAGCGCAAAGACTGGACCACGCTGATGCTGGAAATGAAGTAGCGGACGGGCCGAGTGGCGCCGCCAAGCTGCGTTCCGTTACTCACCCCAAAAGCAAAATCCCCGAAGCGAGCTCCGGGGATCGTCAGATCGTCAGCAGTAAACTGCAGCGGCCTTACGGGCGCTTGGTGAACGCGCCGATCAGCTGGTGCTGCATGCGGTAGCTGACCTGGCGGCTCGATTCACGGCCACGGGCGTCGATAACGGACCCCAGTGCCTTGCGGAAATCGTTCTTGCTCTCAGTCATTCTAGTCTCCATGCACTTGTGACGATGGTCTATTGCCCCCGTCGCGATGTTATTTAGTCTCACCGGTAGGGTTTGGTTAGGCCCTAGCGGTCAAGGCAGCCCTGCAAGACTCGCAAACCCCGTTACCGCTTTGTTAATTTGCCGTTCAGCTTGCCATAGTCGCGCTCGAAGCGGTCGAGGTAGCGCTGCGCCTCGCGCTCGCGTCCCGCCATCATCGCATCGAAGACGCGGACCACGAAATTCTTGCTCTTATCCATTTCGCTCTCCTTGCTTCTCCATCTAAGTTAGGGCGCCGGCGCCGATTTGCGATTGCCCGGCGTAACAAGCCAGCCATGACCGGAGCGCACTCCGGCACGAGGAATTCCCGCCCATGACCGCCCAGAGCTTCCCCCCTGCCGTTTTCCAGAGCTTCGAGGAAAAGGCCGACCCGAAGAACGTGGCTCCGCGCCTCGCCGCGTTGCGGGCGGCCATGGCCAAGGCAGGCGTGGATGGCTTCCTCATTCCGCGCGCCGATGCGCATCGCGGCGAGTCGGTTCCACCGAGCGAAGCGCGGCTGGCCTATATCACCGGCTTTACCGGCTCCGCCGGCGTCGCCTTGGTCGGCGCGAAGAAGGCGGCGCTATTCGTCGACAGCCGCTACACGCTGCAGGCCCCAGCGCAGACCGACACCAAGAAGATCACGGTGATCCAGACCGAGAGTCGGGGCATTGCTGCCGAGGCTCGCAACTACGTGCCCAAGGGTGGCACCATTGCCTACGACCCCTGGTTGCACACGCCGGGCGAAGTGCGCGACATAACGGCCATGCTCGATGGCCACGCCACCATGGTCCCATCCGCCAACCTGGTCGATAGCATCTGGAAGGATCGCCCCGGCGCCCCGGTCAGTCCCATCGAATTTCTGGGCCACAACCGTGCCGGCAAGACGGCCCCCGACAAAATTGCCGAAATTCAAGCGTCGTTGGCTGCCGACGGCGCTGATGCGGGCGTGCTGACCCTACCCGAATCGATCTGCTGGCTGTTCAACATGCGCGGCCGCGACGTGCCCAACACGCCTTACGTCCTGGGCTTTGCCATCGTGCCGAAGAAGGGCTTGCCGACGCTTTATCTCGACCCGGCCAAGATCACCGACGACATCCGCAAGGCGCTGGATGGCGTCGCCAAGCTGTCCAGCAGCAAAAGCCTGCCAGAGGCTTTGGCGCGGTTGGGCAAGGGCTCCAAAGCCGTGCTGATCGACCCCGCCACCGCGCCGGAGTCCGTCGCCACCGCGCTCAAGGATGCCGGCGCGAAGCTGATCGAGAAGCGCGACCCGGTGCTGCTGCCAAAATCGCGCAAGAATGATGCCGAATTGGCCGGCATGCGCGAAGCCCACAAGCTCGATGGCGTGGCGCTGGCCAAGTTTCTCGCCTGGTTCGACGACGCGGCGCCGAAGGGCGGGCTAACCGAAACCGGCATCGTCACGGCGCTCGAAGCCTTCCGTCGCGAGGAGGAGACCTGCGTCGATGCCAGCTTCGACACCATTTCAGGTGCCGGGCCCAACGGTGCCATCGTGCACTACCGCGTGACCAACAAGACCGACCGCGTGCTCAATCCCGGCGAAATCATGCTGGTCGATAGCGGCGCGCAATATCTGTCGGGCACGACCGACATCACCCGCACCATGTCGACTGGCAAGCCAAGCGACGAACAGCGCGACCGCTTCACCCGCGTGCTCAAGGGCATGGTGGCCATTTCGATGGCGCGGTTCCCCAAGGGCACCTCGGGTGCGCAGATCGACGTGCTGGCGCGCCAATTCCTGTGGCAGGCGGGGGTGACTTACAATCACGGCACCGGGCACGGCGTCGGCGCCTATCTGGGCGTCCACGAAGGCCCGATCGGCATTTCCTCGCGCTACACGATGCCGCTCGAGATCGGCAACGTCATCTCCAACGAGCCGGGCTTTTACAAGGCCGGTGAATACGGCATTCGCATCGAGAACCTGATCACGGTGGTGCCGAGCGCGGGTTTCGATGGTTATCTCGAGTTCGAGACCATCACCCTGGCCCCGATCGATCGGGGCCTCATCCGCAAGTCCATGCTCACAGAAGCCGAGCGCGCCTGGATCGACGCCTACCACCGCCGCGTGTGGAAGGAGATCGGCCCGCTGGTAAAGGGCAAGGTCAAGGACTGGCTCAAGGACGCGACTGAGGAATTGTAGAGGCCTTTTTGCGGCGCACAGAGACCGCCCTACCCACGATCGCTTGCCGCGGACTTGATCCGCGGTCACTCTCAACACGGCACAAGCGGTGAGAGACCTGCGGATCAAGTCCGCGGGAGCGACTGTGGGTTGAGAAGGGTAGCGACCTCTCCCCGAAGGAGGAGTGAAGAACCTTAAAACCCCAGCGGATCGTAGGTCAGGGCCCAGCTCAAAAGCCAGTGTTCCTCGCTGCCCATCGATGAGACATCATCGACCTTCCAGCCCTCGGCTTCGCGCACCATGGCTATGCTCAGCAGCCGTGGCTGGTCGAAATTGTGATAGCTCACATTGATCACCGCCCGGTCGTCGATCTGCGCCGGTTCCCCGATATGGACATCGAACAGCAGCGCATTGACGTCGGGCAGGAACGGATTGAACACGGCGTCGATGGTGAATTCAGAGCCACTCATCGCTGCATCGCTGGAGAACACGTCGTTCTCGACCGCCTGGTCGAAGATCGCCTTGAGCCGGGTCGAGTAGTAGACGGTGGGATCGGCGACCGTTTGGCCGAGCTGGTAGTCGTCATAGATGGCCGCCACCAGCGCCTTCGGATTGTCGAAGCGCTCGGCCGCCCAGGCGCATGGCACCATCGCCATGGCCGCAAACGCCGCCAATATCTGTCGCATTCCCTTGCCCCTCATGTGACGCCAGCCTGCTAGCTGCGTCGCACGGCATGACTGTGATGGGGCGGTGGCGGATTTGCGACAGCTGCCTTAAATTTCGTCCATTTAATTGTAGAGTGCGGCGGCTTCCGCGAAAATCTCGCTGAGGCGATAGGGATTGTCCGGATTGGTCGAAACGACGTCGTCGATTTTCCAGCCGCCGTTCTCCAGCACCAGCTCATAGGTTAGGCTGCGCGGCTCGCCGAAATTCTTGAAGGTCACGTCGGCCGAGGCATAGTCGCCAGCAATGCCGGGCGCACCGATCTCGAAATCGGTGATCTCGTAGTCCTGCCCGTCGATATAGGGATCAAAACTCAGCGCCCCCATCTCCCCTTCCGGCGTCACCAGCGCATCATTGTCGTAAAGCGCCTGCAGCGCCGCCGACCGGAATTGCACCTCGTCCTCGGGGAAATCGTCGCTGAAATACGGTTCATAGAACGCCGTAAGCAAATCCTGCGGCGTTTCGAAAGCCTGGGCAGCAGCGAAACCCGTCAGGGCCAGGAACATGCCGGTGGCGAGGGCAGCAAGGCGCATGGGAAATCTCCAAGAACAGAACGAGGGCTGGCTATTCTTCCAGTCAGCATCCGGTATTGGTGGTGATACGCCAACCTCTCCACATCGTCACCACCCGACTTGTTCGGGTGGTTCAAATGCGCCCCTGGGCATGCTGGATTGCCCGGGCAATGACGATTGAGCGAAGAGTCGTCGTGCCCAGGGTCTAATTGAACCAGAACACGTAATTCAGCCAGTCGACACCGAACGCCTCATTGGCTTCCGCAAAGCTCTGCGCATCGGCGATGGGGCCGTCCTTGAGGTAAGGCAGTGCCCCCGCGCCAGTCAGGATCATGACGAGGTCGGTGCGGGTCGCGGTCTCGAAATATGCTTTGAGATCAAAGCCCTGCTTGAAGCGCCAATGCGGCACCAGCAACTCGCCATCGAGCACCTGATCGACGGTATCAAGCGTTGCCATCCAGGCATCCACGGTCTTCTGCGTTACCGGGGTATCGGGCACCAGCGAGGTCTGGCTGGGCGATGGCACCAATTCCCTGTTGTCGTCCGTCTCGGCCAGGATCAGCTCCCAGTTCTGGCGCGACAGTGCCGTGATCGACTTGAGGCGGTCGAGCACGCCGGCCAGCCGCTCGGCATCGGTTACCGGGAAGTTCAGCGTGTGGATCGCGGCGATGATATCGGCGATGCCGGTATCGCTCTCAGGATCCATGAACAGCATGCCGCCGCGCGAATAGTCCTGCATTGGCAGATCGGCCTTAGGGAAGACACGGTGCAGGTAGGCGTTGAAGAAGTCCGTGAAGTCATGGGCCAGAAGCAGATCGAACGGCGCCGCCGTGACCTGCGTATAGCCGGCAAACCAGATGGCGTCGGCGCGATCGAAGCCAATGGTGGTATCGACCACCGCCGGCTCTACATCCTTGGTCTTGCTCTTGCCGCCCGGCGGCGGAGCGTCCGGGACTTCGAATTCGTCGAACTCATCGAACTCGTCAAAATTATCGAACGACTCGATCACCGCGCCAAGCGTTTCGCCCGCATCGGCCTCGCCATTGCCGTTGAAATCGATCCGCACCTTGAGCGGATCGATGGTGATGACATAGTCGCCCTCTCCGCCGGAGAGCTCGAAAGCGGTTCGCGCCAGATCCAGATCAACCACAAAGTCCGAAAGCACGGTGCGCAACGCGTCGTATGTCAGCGGTTCCGGGTTGGGATTGGCCGGAATGGACTCGGCGCCCATGTTGAGGCCCAACAGCATGGCCGCGGCGGTGGTGCCGGGTGTGGTTGCGCCATAGCGGTAGAGATCCTGAGCCAAGCCCTCATAGGCCGTGACGAATTTCAGCAGACCGAGAGCGAAACACCCTTCCTGATCGGCCGCGTCGCAGGCGCTGCCAGCGACGGCGAGGCCCTGGGCCGCCTTGCCGGCATAGAGATGTTCGATGAGTGCATCGCCCGCTTCGCCCGCCTGTGCGGAGCCCGATAGCAGCGTTGCCGTTATCACCAGTCCGGCCAGTCTCTTCATGTACTCTCCCTGGGCGGATCGCCCAAATTCACTTGCCGACGCGCACAAACCACTCGTCTTCGCTGATGACCTCGACGCCAAGCGCCTCTGCCGTCTTCAGCTTGGACCCGGCGCCCGGGCCGGCAATGAGGATATCGGTCTTGGCCGATACCGAGCCGGCTACCTTAGCGCCCAGTCGTTCGGCCATAGCCTTGGCTTCCGATCGCGACATTTTTTCGAGCGAGCCGGTGAACACCACCGTCTTGCCCGCCACCACGCTATCAGCCGAGACCACCACCACATAGGGCTTGGGATGTACCTGGTTCAGCAGCGCATCGAGCACGTCGTCATTGCGCTCATTGCCGAAGAAATCGACCAGCGCTTCGATCACCGTGCCGCCAATGCCGTCGACCGACGAGAAGACGCTATGCGGGTCTTCGGCGGCGGCGGTTTCCTTGCCGACCCGGATCAGCTCCTCCATGGTCGAGAAGGTCCGCGCCAGCACCGCCGCGGTGGTCTCGCCGATATGGCGGATGCCTAGCGCGAAGATGAACCGGTCAAGTTCGGGCTCCCGGCGTGCATCGATGGCCGCGAACAGCTTGTCGAGCCCTTCGTAGTTGCGGTCCTCGACGCTGCGCACATTCTTGCGCGTCTTGCCCGATGCAGCCTCGCGCAGCCGCGCCTGCTCTTCGCGCCGCTCGGCCAGCGCCTTGGTGACGGCAGGCCGGCGATCTTTCAGCGTGAAGATATCGGCGGCGGTCTTGACCAGGCCGGCATTGAAGAACAGGTCGATATTCTCGGCCCCCAGTCCCTCGATATCCATGGCGCCGCGCGACACGAAATGGCGCAGCCCCTCCACCGCCTGGGCCGGGCAGATCAGCTCGCCGGTGCAACGACGGCGCGAGTCTTCCTTGCCGGTCTTCTCGTTGAGCTCGCGGGTCGCCGGTGATCCGCAAACCGGGCAGGTATCGGGGAAAATATAGGCCACCGCGTCGGCCGGGCGCTTTTCCAACACCACGCGAACGATCTGCGGGATCACGTCCCCTGCCCGCTGGATGACCACGGTATCGCCGATGCGGATATCCACGCCTTCGCGGATCGGCAGGCCGTTGCTGTCAAAACCCTTGATATAGTCCTCGTTGTGCAGCGTCACATTCTCGACGACCACGCCACCCACCGTCACCGGCTCCAGCCGGGCCACCGGGGCCAGCGTACCAGTGCGGCCGACCTGGATGTCGATACGCTTCACCACAGTAGTGGCCTGCTCGGCCGGAAACTTGTGGGCCACGGCCCAGCGCGGCTCGCCGGTGACGAAGCCCCAGCGGCGCTGCAGTTCGAGCTGGTCGACCTTGTAGACCACGCCGTCGATGTCGTAGCCCAGCGACGAGCGCTGCTCCTCGATCAGCCGATACTGCGCAATCAATTCGTCGACCGATTTGGCGCGCACCATCAGCGGGCTGACCTTGAAACCCCACTCAGCGAATTTCTGCACCGCCTCAAACTGAGTCGGCGCCGGGTCCTCAGTGGTGGCGCCCCAGGCATAGGCGAAGAATTTGAGGTTGCGGCTGGCCGTAACCGACGCATCCTTCTGACGCAGCGAGCCGGCCGCCGTATTGCGTGGGTTGACGTAGTCCTGCCCACCAGCAGCGGCGGAACGGGCCTTCAGCGCCTGGAACTCGGCATAGGTCATATAGACCTCGCCGCGTATCTCGATGCTCTGCGGCCAACCCGAGCCTTTGAGCTTGTGCGGGATATCGGCGATCGTCTTCAGGTTGGCGGTGATGTCCTCGCCCACCGCGCCGTCGCCACGGGTGGCACCCTGCACGAAGACGCCATTCTCATAACGCAAAGAGGCCGAAAGGCCGTCGATCTTGGGCTCAGCGGTAAAGGCGATATCGAGATCCTTGTCCCGCTCGAAGAAGCGCTTGCCGCGGGTGATGAAATCGACCACGTCCTCGTCGGTATAGGCCTTGGCGAGGCTGAGCATGGGCACCGCATGGCGGACCTTGGCAAAGCCCTCTGCCGGCGGCGCGCCGACCGACAGCGAGGGACTGTCCTCCCGCACCAGGTTGGGAAACGCCTCCTCGATGGCTTCATTGCGTCGGCGCATCGCGTCATAGTCTGCGTCGGTGATCTCAGGCGCATCCTTCTGGTGGTAGGCGATATCGGCCTTGGCAATCGCCTCCGCAAGGCGAGCCAGCTCGATATCGGCTTCCTGTTCGGTTAGATCATCGACGGTTTTTTTGGACAGGTCGGTCATGGGATACTCGGAGGCAGATTCTATCAACGAGGATACCCCCTCCTTGCCTCCCCCTGATAGGGGGAGGGACCGATCGCGCTTGCAGCGAAATCGTGCCACATGCGCCGGCTAGATCCCCTTTCTAGGGGAGCTCAGGCGGGGGTATCCTTGCTACCCAACTTCGCTCAACAGCTTGCTCGCGGCTGCCCTTGCCTCGTCAGTCACGGTAGCACCAGCCAGCATGCGGGCGACTTCCTCTTGCCGGGCATCGGCGCCGAGCGGCTTCACATGGGTGCGCATGAACGCCCCCTCCTTGACCGCCTGCTTCTCGATCAGCAGATGCCGTTGCGCCCGCGCCGCCACCTGGGGCGCGTGGGTCACCGCCAGCACCTGCACCTTGCCGGCCAGCCGCGCCAGGCGTCGGCCAATGGCGTCGGCCACGGCACCACCCACTCCGGTGTCAATTTCGTCAAAGATCAGCACTGGCGCCGAGCCGCGATCGGCCAGCACCACCTTGAGCGCCAGGAGGAACCGGCTGAGCTCGCCACCCGAAGCGACCTTGAGCAATGGCCCCGCCGCCGTGCCCGGATTGGTCTGCACATGGAAAGCGATCTGGTCGAAACCGGCGGCGGCGATGCGGGTTTTGTCGACCTGATGGTCGACGATGAACTTGGCCGCGCCCAGTTTGAGATCGGGCAATTCGGCGCCCACCGCCTTGGCCAGCGCACCGGCTGCCTTGAGACGCCCGGCGCTCAGCGTCTCAGCCGCCTTGCGATAAGCCTCCATGGCCCTGGCCTCGGCCGCTTCAAGCGCCGCGAGGCGCGCCTCCCCGCTTTGCAGCGTTTCGAGGTCTGCCGTGTATTTCGCCAGTACATCCTGCAGGCCGCCGCAGCTTGTCTGGTGCTTGCGCGCGGCCGCCCGCAGGGCGAACAACCGTTCCTCGACGCCTTCCAGCTCGGCGGGGTCGTAGGCCATTTCACGCTTCAGTTCGTCGAGTGCATCACCCGTGCGGTCCAGCGCGCCCAGCGAAGCGTCGAGCGTGTCCACAATGGGCTGGAACAGCGTCGCGCCACCGTCGATCTTGCGCATCAGCCGGCGCATCAGGCTCGCCAGGGCCGGCGCAGGCGCGGATGGACCGTTGAGCATCTCGTCGATTTCGGTGACGTCGGAGGCCGAGCGCTCGACCTGTTGCAGGTGTTGCCGGCGCTCCGCGAGCTCTTCCTCTTCGCCGGCTTGCGGCTTGAGCTTGCCCAATTCCTCGACCGTGTGCCGTGCATAATCCTCGGCAGCCAGCGCCTCGGCCACCAGCGCTTTTTGCGCCGCCACGGCCTCCTGCGCGTCGCTCAGGTCCTGCCAGGCGTCCCGCACCCGCGCCACGGCGGCCTCGAGTTCGCCAAAGGCATCGAGCGCCGCCCGGTGGGTCGCCACGTCGACCAGCGCGCGATCATCGTGCTGGCCGTGGATTTCCACGATCTGCCCGCCGATCTTTTGCAGCAAGGCTGCGGACACCGGCTGATCGTTGATGAAGGCTCGCGTGCGGCCATCGGCGAACTGAACTCGGCGCAGGATGACGTCTTCATCATCGGGAATGGCGTTGTCGCGCAGTGCGGCGCGCGCCGGATGGTCGGCCGGCAATTGCAGCACCGCCACCACTTGCCCGCTTTCCTGCCCGGTTCGGACCAGAGATGCGTCCCCTCGCCCGCCAAGCGCCAACGTCAGCGCGTCCAGCAGGATGGATTTGCCGGCGCCAGTTTCACCGGTGAGAACAGTCATACCGCCATCGAGCGCCAGATCGAGCTGATCGATGAGGACAATATTGCGAACCGAAAGCGCGTTCAGCATGCGCGGACTATCCCAGACTTCTGCACTGGTGGCGTACGAACATTAATCTACTACCATCACGTCATTCCCGCGAAAGCGGGAATCCCCCTTTCACACAGCTAGGGAGATTCCCGCTTTCGCGGGAATGACGCGGCGAGCGTTGACCGCCGCCACAAACGAACTGGGGCGCATCTTAGCGCCCCAGAACAAACTAGCAACAAATTACTTAGGAACTCTTAGTTCCCCGGAACGATCAGTTCCGCAAGCCTGCCATCCAGCTTCCGTTGTTGACGGTCGGTGCGAGACCCTGCTTGCCCAGCAGTTCGAAAGCCTGCTTGTACCAGCTGCTCGACGGGTAGTTGTGACCCAGCACGGCGGCCGCAGTCATGGCTTCGGTGGTCAGGCCAAGCGACAGATAGGCCTCGGTCAGGCGATAGAGCGCCTCTTCGATGTGAGTCGAAGTCTGCCAGGTCTCGACGACCGTACGGAACCGGTTGATGGCAGCCGTGTATTGGCCATTGCCCAGATAGTAACGGCCCACCGACATTTCCTTGCCGGCCAGCTGATCAAAGGCAACCAACAGCTTCTCGCGCGCGTCCTCGGCATATTCAGACTGCGGATAGTTGGAAATCAGCAGGTTGTAGGTGTCGATGGCATCGCGCGACAACTGCTGGTCACGCGTGATGTCCTTGATCTGCGCGAAATAGGAATTGCCCTTGAGATAAAGCACATAGGGAACGTCCTTGGCGGTCGGATAGAGCGCCAGGAACCGGTCCGCTGCCAGAATCGCCTGGTCGAGCTCGCCGCCGCGATAGTTGGCAAAGACCTGCATCAGCTTGGATTTTTCGACCAGCGGATCGCGCGGGTGCTGGCGGTCAAGCTGTTCCAGGCTCTTGATAGCGGTCTGGAAGTACTGGCGATCCATGTCGTCCAGTGCCTTCTGATACAGCGTCGCCGCCGGAACAATGGCCGCTTCCCTGATTTTGGGCGGACCAAACAGGTTCATCCCCGAGCAGCCTGCGAGCACGACCGCAACGAGGGCAACGGTCAGGAACCGGGTCGCACGGCCGGTGAGACCACCAATAACGTCAACTGTCACGAACTGCCCCGTCCTTATAACGAAAACCGCAGCGTTGCGGCGTAGTTAGCAAATGGATCAAAACTGTGGCGCCGCGCGCCGTCCCCCACGGGGATTAGCGCACGGACCGCAGATAATGATTGACCGCCAACCCCATAGGCTGATCGTCGAACGCCTCGAATTCGAGTGGCAGGTCCTCTGCGCCGACTATCTCATAGTTGGCTTCGCTGGAAAAGAGACCCGCCAGCACATGCGCGTTAAGAGCGTGGCCGCCCTTGTACGAGCGGAAGCGGCCCCAGATTGGCAGTCCGCCCAGCGACAGATCGCCGATCGCATCGAGCAGCTTGTGGCGCACGAATTCGTCTTCGTAGCGCAGGCCGCCGGGGTTGAGGATACGGTCCTCATGTACGGTAATGGAATTGTCGAGGCTGGAGCCGAGGGCATAGCCCGCCTGGCGCAGGATCTTGGCATCGCGCACGAAGCCGAAGGTGCGCGCGCTCGAAACGTCTTCGTAATAGCGGCGCGGGGTCCAGTCGAAAATCATGCGCTGACGGCCGATGACCTTGCTGTCGAAGTCGATTTCGAGATCGAGTGCGCGGCCGTTATACGGCTCGAGCGCCGCGAAGGCATCGTTGTTGCGCACGGTAACGGCGCGCATGATCTTGAGGAATTTCCGTTGCGCCGGCTGAATTTCGAGGCCGACCTCGACGATCGCTTCGGCAAAAGGGCGCGCGCTGCCATCCAGAATGGGGCATTCGCCGCCATCCAGCGTGATGAGCGCATTGTCGACGCCCATGCCTGATAGGGCCGAGGTGACGTGTTCGATGGTGGCGACACTGACGCTATCGCCGAGATCGAGCGTGGTGCACAGCGTCGTACGGGTCACGCGAGAAAAATGCACTGGTACAGGGGCGGTGGTGCCGCTCTCGGTTTCCCGGCATATCATGATACCACTGTCGGCAGCGGCCGGGCTGATCGTGAGGGTCACCGGCTGGGCGCTATGAACGCCATAGCCGGAGAAGCTGATCGCAGCCGCGAGGGTACGCTGGCGCGTGGAAAGTTTCTGCATACTCGAAATACTCCGGCCCAAAACCCCGAACGCCCAAAAACTGTGTTAGCCAAAAAAAACTCGGCGCGGAAGCCGCACCGAGCAATGTTTCAAATGATCAGCAGGTGATCGTTAACCGTGCTTGCGCAGGAAAGCTGGAATCTCCAGGCTATCCTTCTGCGGCGCTGGAGCCGGTTGGCGACCCTGGGCGTCGAGGTTGCCACGGGCGCCGTCGACAGATGGTGCAACCCGCGAAGCCCTTGCCCCACCAGCTTCAATTGCGCTGCGGGCAGCGGCGTCGTCAGCCGCCGGGTGGGGTGCTTCTTCGCGTTCGACCGGCTGCGGCTGTCCTAGGTTCAGGCCAACATTGGAGGCGAGGCGCTTGAACAGAGCGCGGGCATTGCGCGGCTCGGGTTCATGACGTTCCTGCTGTTCCTGTGACCGGCGGGCAACAATCGGCAGCTCCTCGGTGCGCGGCATGCGGCGCTGACCTTCGGGGCGAGCGGCGTGCGACGGCACATAGACGCTGGGAACCGGCGATTCGTCTTCCATAGTCGTCGGCTCGTCCGTCTCCTGCACGCTGGCAGCGGCCGGAATGTAGGGCTCGACGAACACGCCATCGTCTTCCTGGCCATGATAGCTCGGAGCCGGGTTATCGAACGTGATCGCTTCGGCGACGGCAGCTTCGACCTGATGCTCGATCTGTGTCACCGTCGGAGCCGGCGCAAATGCAGCACGTTCCTGGGCAACACGGGTCGGCTCGACCGGCACATGGCGACGCACTTCGAGCGGCGTGCGCGAAGCATGCGGCTTTGCCGGCTCCAGCGCCTGCACCATGGTCGCGTCGGTGCCAGTGGCCACAACGGAGACGCGGATCGTGCCGGTGAGGCCCGGATCGTAGGTCGCGCCGAGGATGATATTGCAATCGGGATCGACTTCTTCGCGAATGCGGCTGGCCGCTTCGTCGACTTCGTACAGCGTCAGGTCCGGACCGCCGGTGATGGAGATCAGCAGACCACGTGCGCCCTGCATCGACACGTCGTCGAGCAGCGGGTTGGCAATGGCGGCTTCGGCGGCGTGGCGGGCACGATCTTCGCCCGAGGCTTCGCCGGTACCCATCATCGCCTTACCCATGCCGCGCATTACGGCGCGCACGTCGGCGAAGTCGAGGTTGATCAGGCCTTCCTTGACCATCAGATCGGTGATGCAGGCAACGCCGGAGAACAGCACCTGGTCGGCCATCGCGAACGCGTCGGCAAACGTGGTCTTTTCGTTGGCAACGCGGAACAGGTTCTGGTTCGGGATGACGATCAGCGTATCGACATGACGGTGCAACTCGTCGATGCCGTCATCGGCGAGGCGGGTACGACGGTTACCTTCGAAGTTGAACGGCTTGGTGACCACGCCAACGGTCAGAATGCCCTGCTCGCGCGCCGCCCGAGCCACAACGGGAGCCGCGCCGGTACCGGTACCACCACCCATACCGCAGGTGATGAACACCATATGCGAGCCACTAAGGTGATCGTTGATTTCGTCCCAGCTCTCTTCGGCCGCAGCACGGCCGACTTCGGGGTGCGAACCGGCGCCGAGGCCTTCGGTGACGCCGACGCCGAGCTGGATGATACGCTGCGCCTTGCTCAGGGCCAGGGCCTGCGCATCGGTATTGGCAACAACGAAGTCCACGCCATCAAGCCCGGATTCGATCATGTTGTTGACGGCGTTGCCGCCACCACCGCCAACACCGAATACGGTGATGCGAGGCTTCAGTTCCTGAATGTCCGGGATGGTGAGGTTGATAGTCATGAAGGGCCTCATAGTGGCGTGATTGGTAAAGATTTACCCCCGCAAACGTTAACCGCTCCCTAACAATTGTCTCACCGGTGTTAACGTGAACGCAATTTGCGAGGAGCATCGCCCAGACATTGACGACTGGTTAACCACGGCCCGCCCCGTGGGCCTCAAAAAACCCAGTCGTGTCAGTTGACAGTCTATAAATAACCAATTAGAAATATAACACATTGGTTCTATAAAGGGCCGTTCACGAGGAGACGACGATCATGCCAAAACCAATGCCTTGCCTGTGGTTCGACGACCGCATCGACGACGCGATCAAGTTCTATTCCGAGACCTTCAAGTCGGCCAAAGTGCATGAGCTGGTCCGCCACGCGCCCGACAAGCCCGCCTTCACCGCCATCATCGAACTCGACGGGCAGAAGTTCTTCCTTCTCAACGGCGGACCGCAATTCAAGTTCACCGAGGCAGTGAGCTTCATGATCGACTGCGACGGTCAGGAAGAGGTCGACCACTTCTGGAATACCTTCGTCGACAATGGCGGCGAGGAAAGCATGTGCGGCTGGTGCAAGGACAAGTTCGGTCTCTCCTGGCAGGTCGTGCCCAAGCAGATTTTCGAAACCGTCTTCGGCCCCGACAAGGCCGGCGCTGAGCGGGCCATGCAGGCAATGCTGTCCATGCGGAAACTGGTGGTGGCGGACCTGCGGAAAGCCTATGAGGGAAAATAATCTCTCAAGAGAAGCGCATGGCCGACGGACGCATAATCCTGCTCAACGGCACCTCCAGTGCCGGCAAGACCACCCTGTCCCACGCTCTGCGAGCGCAATTGGCCGAGCCCTTTTGCCTCTATGCCTCCGATCAACTGGCCGATGCGGGTTTCCGCCCACCGGCGCCGCATCAACGTCATGCCGGTCGCGAGCGGTTCTTTGATGGTTTCCACCGCTCCATCCCCGCCTTTGCAGCGGCGGGGAACGACGTCATCATCGAGCATATTGTGGAGCAACGGACCTGGGCCGATCAGCTAGCGGCGCTGATCGGTCATCTCGACGTGTTCTGGATCGGCGTCCACGCGCCGCTCGCCGTTCTCGAACAACGCGAGCGCGCCCGCGGCAATCGGCAGACGGGCGAAGCAGCCTATCATCTCAAGACACACGACTATTGCCGCTACGACCTGGAGGCGGACACCACGTCCGCCCCAATCGAGCAGATCGCCGCCGACGTCGCTGCGGCATGGCGGATGCGCGCGGCCCGCTGAGCCAATCGGTTGCCCGCCAATGGCGCATATGCTCATCTCCCCCGCATGGAGGAGACAGAGATGGACCAGCATAAGCTGATCGCGGCGATCACAGAAAAAATGGCAGACAAACAAGCCGTCCGTGGTCTGTTCCTGGCCGGCAGCTTTGGTCGCGGCACGGCGGATGAGTGGAGCGACGTCGACCTGATCGCCGTGGTGCCGGAGGGTCAGGAACGCGCGCTCGCCGATGAATGGCGCACGACGCTCCAGCAAATCACACCCATCGTATTCTGGAACGAGCTCCTGCGCGGGGTCATCGTGCTCAATGCGATCTCGGAGGAGTGGCTGCGCTGTGACCTTACGATCGTCACATCAAAGGATTTCGGCCGACGTGCGAAGAACCTGGTCAAACCGCTGATCGACCACGACGGCATCTATGACGCCCTGCCCGACACGCTCCCACCCAGGGAGCCTGACGCGGGCACGGTGCGCTACCTGATCCACGAATTCATCCGCATGCTGGGCCTGATGCCGGTCGGCGCCGGACGGCATGAATACGTGACCATGGTGCTGGGCGTCGGCATGATGCGCGGGCATCTCGAGGCGCTGTTGATGCAGGATGTGACCAATCCCGACCCCGGCGGGATCCTGCACCAGTCCAAATTGTTGCCGCCCGACCAGATGGCGCTGTTGGCCCGCCTGCCCTATCCGGATCCAGAACGTGAGGCGCTGATCAATGCCAATTTCGCTATTGCACGGGAATTCATGCCGCGAGCACGGGCCATGGGCAAGCGGCTGGACATCGAATGGCCAGAAGAGTTCGAGGCCGCGACGCGGAGGCGGTTAGCGCTGACACTAGGGGAAGCCGCGGGGCGGGCCTGGTAGGTCGGGGATCGGAGCACCCACGACCAATGTCGATTCCACCGGCCGTCACCCTCGGGCTTGACCCGAGGCACTACACTTTACCAGTGACAAGGCAAGTGAGGGCCCCTCGGGTCAAGCCCGAGGGGTGACGTCCGGTAATTTGACCAAGATTGTGTCACGCACCTGATCGGTCCCCCCTTCTTCAGGGGGACGTTAGGAGGGGGTATCCGCTAGAAACTCGTCCGCAGCCAATTGCCCACCCGGGCAAAATACCCGTCGGTGCCGGTGAGCCGGCCGCGACCTCTCGGCTCGGCATATTCCTGCGCGCAGACCTGCGGATAGATCAGCATGCCGGCAACCGTGGCGAAGGCCGCGCCCTTGGCCATTTCAGGCAGGCCGGCAATGCCCATCGGCCTGCCGTTGCGGACGTTGCGGGCCAGGATGCGGCGGGCGACTTCGGGCAGGCCAGTCATCTCGCTGGCCCCGCCCGTCAAAACGAAACGGCGGCCGCACACATCCATCATACCAGTGGCCTGCATGCGGTCACGGATAGCGGTGAGGATTTCCTCGATGCGCGGGCGCATGATGCGGGTGAGCACCGAGCGGGCCACCTGCCCCGGCGCTTCGTCATGCGTGGCGCCAACCGGCTGGATCGGGATCAAGTCACGCTCGTCTGCCTGGCCGGGCAATACCGAACCGTAGAAGGTCTTGAGTCGTTCGGCATCAGCGACGCTCACTGAGAGCTGGCGGGCGATATCAAGCGTCAGATGGTGGCCGCCAATAGCGATGGCGTCGGCATAGACCAGGTGCCCGTCATTGAAGACTGACACGGTCGTGGTCGCGCCGCCGAAGTCGATGCAGGCGACGCCGAGCTTGGCCTCGTCGTCGACCAGCGTCGCCAGACCGGACGCATAGGGCGTCGCGATCAGCGCTTCGATCTGCAGATGGCAGCGATGCAGCACCAGTTCGAGATTGCGCATGGCCAGCGTTTCCGAGCTGACCACGGCCACATCGACGCCCAGCTTGTCGCCGACCATGCCCTTGGGGTCGCGGACGCCCTTCTGGCCGTCAATCGCGTAACCGATGGGCAACGCGTGAATGATGGAGCGCTCCGGCCGCACAGACCGCTCGTTGACGGCACGCAGCACGCGATAGATATCCGCCTTTTCCACTTCCTGCCCGTCGAGCGACACGGCGGCCGAAAAGGTCTCGGAGCCCAGGCGTCCGGCGGTGACGTTGACGATCACGGATTCGAGCGTCAGCCCTGCGGCGCGCTCGGCCATGCCCACGACGGAGCGAATAGTCTGCTCGGCCTTCTCTATATCGGTGACCACGCCGCTCTTGACGCCGGACGATGGGCCGTAGCCGAAGCCGATCACCTCGGCCTGGTGAGTGCGCCCCCTCAACGCCTTGCCTTCGGCGCGCGGGGTCAATCGCGCGATGACGCAGCAAATCTTGGTGGAGCCGATGTCGAGCACGGCGACCAGCGTGGTCTTGCCGGGCTGGACGGGGCGAAGCCGGGATGTCATGGCGTCGGTCATCATTGCGGGATAATCGGGCTGGCTGGAGTTTCGGGCGGCAGCGGTGCGGAAAAGGCCTGCGATGGCAGTGTGCGCGGCGGCATCGGATAGGGCTGGCCCGACTTGGCCCGCTCGATGATGGCCTGCCGGCGCGCCTCTTCCGCCGCCGCGATTTCTTCCTCGGTCTTGGTCGGGCGTACGGCCACGAGGCTGGGAACCCGCAAGTCGATGACGGTCAGGTCGCGATCGAGCAACTGATAGTCGTTCTGATAGGTCACTAGGTGCCGCAGCGCGCGCGCCACGCCCAGTTCAGGCAATTGTATCCGCAAGCCGGTATCGTAGATGATGTCCCACCGGCGGTCGGCAATGCGCGACAGCGCCACCAGACCATCCTTGAGCTCCGGATACTGATCGAGCGCGCGGATCATGACGATGGCGTCGTCATTGGCGCCGTCACCCACGACCAGCGGCAGGTCGGAATACGCACCGCGATCTTCGCCGATCTGCTCGCCGGTACTATCGACCACGAAGGTGATGCCGTCGACGCGCCAACGCGCGACCGGTACCTTTTCAGTTACCGATACGATGACGTCGCCGGGATAGGTCTTGCGGACGCTGACGCTTTCGACGGCCGGCAGTTCGGCGATCCGCTGGCGCGCCGCTTCCACATCGAAACTAACAGTGGACGTATGAGGCTCGACGCCGAGGGCGTCAAAAATCGCCTGCTCGCCGGTCAGCGTCTGGCCAGTAATCGAGATCTCGCCAATGGCGAAGCCCGCATCGGCAAAGCGGCCCTGCGCGAGATCTCCCAGCACCATGCCACCTGCGGCGATGGGCTCGCGCAATTGGTAGACGGCGGTGCTTGCAGCGAGCAAGGCGGCAATCGCGAGTGCACGCTTGATGACGCGCCGATGCAGCACCCAGGTGCGACCGAGATTGTTGGCAAGCTTGCGGCGGGGAGAGCGGACAGGAACAGGCAGCGCGCGAGGATCGACGATCCTTGCGCCAGCGAGAAACGCCTCGCTCTTTACCTGTTGCAACTCGCGTCCTCCACCATCCAGGAGACCAATTCTTCGAACGAATGCCCTGCATGCAGCGCCTGTTCAGGCGCCAGCGAGGTGGGGGTCATGCCCGGCTGGGTGTTGATTTCCAGACAGACAAGCTCGCCATCTTCCCCCGCTGCATCGTTGTAGCGGAAGTCGGTGCGGGTAATGCCGCGACACCCAAGCGCGGCATGTGCCCTGAGGCTCATCTTCTGCACTTTGTCGTAAATTTTCGGTGAAATTTGTGCCGGGATAACGTGTTGTGATCCGCCAGCCGAGTACTTCGCCTCGTAATTGTAGAAGGCGAGGTCGGTCACGATCTCGGTTACCGCCAGCGCGACATCGCCCATGACCGCACAGGTCAGTTCCCGACCGGGAATATAGCGCTCGACCATCAGGTCCTCGCCGCCCTTCCAGTCGCTGCCCAGGATCTCCTGGGGCGGATGCGACTGGTCGGCCTTGACGATCAGGATGCCGAAGCTTGAACCATCGGCCACCGGCTTGACCACATAGGGCGGCTGCATGACGTGCGAGCAGCCAACCTCGGCCCGGCTGGCGACCACGTGATCGGTAACCGGCACACCGGCTGCCTTGAGCATGATCTTGGCCTGGTGCTTATCCATGGCCAGGGCCGAGGCGAGCACGCCTGAGTGGGTATAGGGAATGCGCAGGAATTCCAGCACGCCCTGGATCGCGCCATCTTCGCCGAAGCGGCCATGCAGCGCATTGAACGCCACATCGGGCGCGACTTCGCGCAGCCGCTCGGCAATGTCGTAGCCGACATCGACCTCGGTCACCCGATAGCCGGCATTGCGCAACGCCTCGGCGCATCCTTTGCCCGAGCTGAGCGATACGGGACGCTCATTGGATAGGCCGCCCATGAGGACGGCAACGTGCTTGCTCACTTGGGCTCCTCCCCGATCAGCGCGCCGAGTTCGGCCGGCAGCGCTGCGGCCCATTGCGTGATATTGCCGGCGCCCAGACAGACGACATAGTCGCCCTCCTCGGCGCGGCTGGCGATAAGCGGCGCCAGCGCTTCGGGCCGATCGATGACCCGCGCGTCACGATGACCGCGCGCGCGGATGCGGTTGACCAGCTCTTCATGCGTAACGCCGGCAATCGGCTGCTCGCCGGCGGCATAGACCGGCGCGACGATGACCGTATCGGCATCGTTGAAGCAGGCGGAGAAATCGTCGAACAAGTCGTGCAGACGCGAGTAGCGGTGTGGCTGCACCACGGCGATGACGTCGCGCTTGGTCGACTGCCGCGCCGCCTTGAGCACAGCGGCGATTTCCACCGGGTGATGGCCATAATCGTCGATCACGGTAATGCCGCCGACGACACCGGTCTTGGTGAAGCGGCGCTTGACCCCGGTAAAGCCCTTGAGGCCCTTGCGGATGGCCTCGGCGGGCACGTGAAGCTGATCGGCCACGGCAATGGCGGCGGTAGCATTGAGCGCGTTGTGCACGCCCGGCATTGGCAGCTCCAGCCCATCGATGCGGAGCTGGGTCATACGGATGCGGTCGCGGATCTCGACGGCAAAGTGACTGACGCCATCCACGGTTTCGAGATCGACCAGCCGCACATCGGCCTGCGGATTGCGGCCATAGGTGATGACGCGGCGATCCTTGATCAACCCAACGAGCGCCTGCACCTCGGGGTGATCGAGGCACATCACGGCAAAGCCATAGAAGGGCACGTTCTCGACGAACTGCAGGAAGGCCTTCTTGACCCCCTCGAAGTCGCCATAGTGGTCGAGATGTTCAGGATCGATATTGGTGACGATGGCGACATCGGCCGGCAGCTTGACGAAAGTGCCGTCGCTCTCGTCGGCCTCGGCCACCATCCACTCGCCGCTGCCCAGACGGGCATTGGTGCCATAGGCATTGATGATGCCGCCATTGATGACGGTCGGATCGAGATCACCCGCGTCGAGCAGCGTCGCCACCAGCGTCGTCGTGGTGGTCTTGCCATGCGTACCGCCGATGGCGATGGCGTTCTTGAAGCGCATGATCTCGGCGAGCATTTCGGCACGACGCACCACTGGCAAGGCGCGAGCGCGGGCAGCAGCCAGCTCCGGATTATCCTTCTTGATCGCCGAGGACACGACGACCACGGCGGCTTCACCCAGATTGTCGCCGCTCTGGCCGATGGCAACCTTGATGCCCATCGACTGCAGGCGCTGCACATTGGGATTGGCGGCAGCGTCGGAGCCCTGCACCACATAACCCTGGTTATGCAGGATTTCGGCGATACCGCTCATGCCGATGCCGCCGATCCCGATGAAATGGACGGGGCCGATATTGCGGGGCATCTTCATGAGGTGAGTTCCATTGTGTTCTTGCCGGATAGCATCTCGGCGATATCGGCCAACCTCTCGACGGCGCGCGGCTGACCGAGGGAGCGGGCAGCAGCGGCGGCTTTGGCGAGGGTGGCCGGGTCTGTTAGCAGGATAGTCAGGCGAGTGCCTAGCGATTGCGGCGACAGCGTGGCCTGCTCGGCCACCCAGCCGGCCCCTGCACTCTCGAAGAACAGGGCATTATTCTTCTGGTCCGCATCGATAGCGCCCGGCAGCGGCACCAGGATTGCCGGTCGTCCCAGCACCGTGATTTCAGCAATAGTCGACGCACCCGAACGCGCAATGACGAGATGGCTGCGCGAGATGCGCTCGGGCAGATCGCCAAAGAACGCCGCCAGCTCCACATTGACCTTGGCCTGGCGATAGACCTCCGCCACGCGGTCGAGATCCTCGGCACGGCACTGCTGCACGATCTGCAGGCGATGACGGATGGCGTCGGGAACCAAAGCGACGGCCGCCGGAACGATATCGGACAACGCCTTGGCCCCCTGGCTGCCGCCAAAGATCACGAGGCGTATGGGGCTATCTGAGTTAAGCGCGGGATAAGTCGTCGCGGCTGCCACGCGCACGCGGTCGCGCACCGGATTGCCGGTGAGCACCTTTTCCAGGTTCTGCGCATCGGCGAACTTGGTATTGGCGAAGCTCATGGCCAGGATATCGGCAAAGCGACCAAGCGCACGATTAGCCCGGCCCATCACGGCATTCTGCTCATGCAGAATGCCCGGAATGCCCAGCAGGTTGGCCGCGATGAAGGGCGGAAAGGTGGGGTAACCGCCGAAACCAATCACGCAATCGGGCTTGCTGGCGCGCAACTTGCCGAAGGCGACGGCAATGCCCCAAACGATCCTGAAAGCGGCCCCGGCCATGACCAGCGGGTTCTTCCCCGATGGCGTCGCCGACGGCACAATGTGGATTTGGCTGGCGGGGAAGTCGGCGCCATAAGTCTCGACGCGATGATCGGTCATCAGCTCGACCGTATTGCCGCGCCGGATGAGCTCCTGCGCCAACGCCATTGCCGGGAAGAGGTGCCCCCCCGTCCCGCCGGCCATGAGCATGAACTTCTTCATTCGGCCGGCGCCAATGGCGCCACAGCGCTCTTGTAGCTGGGAATACCGGTCGCCATGCGCTCCTCGGGTTTGGTGCGGGTAAAGGCGAGCATCAGGCCCATGCCGAAGGCGATGGCGATCATCGAGGTGCCGCCATAGGAAACGAACGGCAGCGTCATGCCCTTGGGCGGAATGAGGTTCAGGTTCACGGCCAGATTGATACCCGACTGCATGGCGAACTGGATCGCCAGCGTCGAGGCGGCGAGGCGCGAGAACAGACTCGTCTGCCTTTGTGCCCCCATCATGGCGCGAATAACGATGAAGGCGATCAACACCACCAGCACGAGGCAAAACAGGATGCCGAATTCGCCCGCGGCGGCCGAGAACACATAGTCGGCGTGCGCATCGGGAATGAGCTTCTTGGCGATCGATTCACCCGGCCCCCTGCCGAACCAGCCACCTTCGAGCAGCGACTGCAAGGCGCGATCGATCTGGTAGGTATTGCCGCCCCCTTCCGGGTTGAGGAAGGTATCGATACGGCGCGACACGTGCGGGAAGAACACATAGGCGCCGAACAGCAATGCACCGGCCGCACCGGCCAAGCCGAAGATGATCAGCCAGGAAATACCCGACAGGAACAGCAGCACGGCCCAGGTAGCGGTGACCAGCGCCGTCTGCCCGATATCGGGCTGCAGCAGCAGGCCAGCCACGATAGACAACATGATCAGCGAGGCCAGGAATTTGCCGGGCACGTTCTTGTGCACCATCGACTCCGAGAACAGCCAGGCTCCCAGCACGGCAAAGGCCGGCTTGACGAATTCGGAGGGCTGCACGGACTGGCCGGCAAAGGAAATCCAGCGCCGCGCACCTTTGACCTCGGTACCGAAGCGCAGCGTCGCCCACAGCAGGATGAGGCTAACCACCAACGTGACGAGCGCCGCCACCCGGGCCTGTCGGTGATTGAGCAGCGACGCCCCGATCATCACCGGCAAGGCGGCAAGGCAGAACAGCGCATGGCGGATGATGAAGAACCAGGGCGAGAGCCCGATGCGTTCGGCCACCGGCGGGCTGGCCGCGAAACTCAGCACCATGCCGCAGGTTAGCAACAGGATCAGCGCACCAAGCAGTTCCCGGTCGATCGACCACCACCACTCCGCCAGAGGCGTTTTTTCGGCACGGGAAAACATCATGGTCTGAACTCGATACAAACTGCATCGAATTGTAGCAGGCCGTTGGTTACCGATTTCCCAATCGCAATTGCGTTTTGCGAGTCGGCTGGACGCGCACTTGCCCGCCCCCACCCACAATCGCTTCCCCCGGACTTGATCCGGGGGTCACTCTCAAAACGGCGGAAGCGGTGAAAGACCCGCGGATCAAGTCCACGAGAAGCCTCGGTGTGTGGGGAAGCCCGGTGCCTTGTGTGCCCTACCGCAGCTTCAGCGTGCTCAACCCGATCAGCGCCAGCACGAAGCTGATGATCCAGAAGCGGATCACCACCTGGCTTTCGGTCCAGCCCATATGCTCGAAGTGATGATGGATCGGGGCCATGCGGAACACGCGCTTACCGGTGAGCTTGAACGACGTTACCTGTACGATCACCGATACCGTCTCGAGCACGAACAGCCCGCCGATGATCGCCAGCACGATCTCATGCTTGGTCGCCACCGCGATCGTGCCCAGGGCGCCGCCCAGAGCCAGCGAGCCGGTATCGCCCATGAATATCTGCGCCGGCGGGGCGTTGAACCACAGGAAGCCCAGTCCGGCCCCGATCAGCGCGCCGCAAACCACCGACAATTCGCCCGTGCCGGGAACGTAGTTGAGCAGCAGGTAATCGGAAAAATTCACGCTGCCGACGAGATAGGCGATGAGCGCGAAACAGGCGGCTGCCACCATGACCGGCACGATAGCCAGGCCGTCGAGGCCGTCGGTGAGGTTGACCGAATTGCCCGCCGCAACCACCACGAAGCCGCCGAACAGGATGTAGAAATAGCCCAGGTTCCAGGCCAGGTCCTTGACGAAGGGGAACAGCATCGAGGTGCCGTATGCGCCCGCCGCGAGCTGGGAGATGGCGAAGGCCGCGATGCCGCCGATCAGCGCTTCGAGCAGCAGCCGTTGCTTGCTGCCGAAGCCCTTGTGGCTCATGCGTTTGACCTTGAGGTAATCGTCGTAAAACCCGATCGCGCCGAAGCCGACGGTGACGAACAGCACCACCCACACATAGCCATTGCTGAGATTGGCCCAGAGCAGCGTCGAAATCACCGCGCCCGAGAGGATCATCAGCCCGCCCATGGTCGGCGTGCCCTTCTTGGTCAGCAGGTGGCCGGCAGGCCCGTCTTCGCGGATCGGCTGGCCTTTGCCCTGCTTGAGCCGCAGCAGGGCAATCATGCCCGGGCCGAACAGAAAGACGAAGAATAGCGCCGTTACGACCGCACCGGCGGTGCGAAACGTGATGTAGCGAAAGACGTTGAAAGCCGTGAGCGCGTCACCCAACTGGCCTAGAAAGTACAACATGAAGGGAAACGTCCTCGTTGGATGGGGTCAGTTGTTCTCGAACTGCTTGCGGATCTTGTCCACGATACTTGCCAGCCCCACGCCGTTAGAGCCTTTGACCATAATAGCGTCGCCATAGGCAAGGTCGTTGAGTACGATCTCCGCCATCTCTGCGGCCGTCTGTGTGTGCGCTGCAACGCCACCGGCGCCAAGTGCGTCTGCCAGCGCTCCCATACCCGAACCGACGAGATAGACACGGTCCGCCCCCGAAGCGATCACGGATGGCTTGAGGCTGGCGTGAAGCTGCGGCCCCTGCGGCCCGAGTTCGAGCATGTCGCCCAGGATGACCGCCTTACGTCCGCCCGGAGCGGCCTGCACGGCAAACACCTCCAGCGCCGCATTCATAGAGGCGGTATTAGCGTTGTAGCTTTCGTCGATCAGCAGCAGCGGCTTTTCGGCCGGGCCGAGCAGGCTACGCTGCCCCCTGCCCGCCTGCGCGCCGAAGCCAGCCAGTGCTCGCAGCGCCACATCGGGCTCGACCCCGGCCAGATGCGCCACGGCCAGCGCCGCGGTGGCATTGGCCACCATGTGTCGGCCCGGGACGCTGAGCACCAAAGCATGCCGCTCGCCATCATGTTCTATAGTGGCAAAGCTCCGGTCGGCGGCGGTCTCGATATCGACAATGCGCCAATCAGCGCCGCGCGCCTCACCATAGGTGACGATATTGGCGATACCCGCCGCCTGCGCCTCATCGAGCAGCACGCGGATCTGGCCATGATCGGCATTGAGCACAGCCGTGCCGCCGGGTTCTAGGCCTGCGAAAATCTCGGCCTTGGCGCGGGCAATGCCATCGAGCGAACCAAACGCCTCCAGATGCGCCGGAGCAATAGTGGTGATGACCGCAATATGGGGTCGCACCATCTGCGACAATGGGCGGATTTCGTCGGGCGCGTTCATGCCCATTTCAAACACGCCAAACTGCGCCCGTTCAGGCAGGCGCGCCAGCATCAGCGGCACACCCCAGTGATTGTTGAAGCTCTTGATTGAGGCGTGGGTTTCCCCCGCCGCCTCGAACACCACCCGGATCGCCTCCTTGGTCGTGGTCTTGCCGACACTGCCGGTGACGCCAACGATAATGGCTCGGCTACGCTCCCGCGCCGCAATGCCGATGTCGCGCAGGCCACCAAGTGCATCGCCGACGACGACGCATTTGTCGCCTTCGCCCCGGCTCACCAGAGCTGCGACAGCGCCGTTCTCCAGCGCCTTATCGACGAAGTCATGTCCGTCGAACCGGTCACCCTTGATTGCGACAAACAGCGCGTCGGGACCGAGCTCGCGGGAATCGATGGAGACGGAATTGATAGGCGTGGAGGGATCGAGCGCACTTACGCCGCCGGTAGCGGCAAGAATTTCGGCAATTGTGTAGAGGGGTTTGGTCATAGGTGAATGCGGGCGCTAGCTGCACCTCTCCCTTTGGGGGAGAGGTCGACCCTGTTGGGTCGGGTGAGGGGGCCTTTGCTGGGCTCGGTGCCCGAGGAAGGCCCCCTCACCCGGCGCTGCGCGCCGACCTCTCCCCCAAAGGGAGAGGTGAAGCTCCGTGGCTGCGGACCGCTCAAAGCCTTACCCCTTGATCGCCTCCGCCACGGCTTCATGGTCGGAGAAGTGATGTTTCGTCGTTCCGACGATCTGGTAGTCTTCGTGGCCCTTGCCCGCAACCAGCAAAACATCGCCCGGCTGCAGCGATTTGACCGCTGCGGTAATCGCCGCCTTGCGGTCGCCGATTTCTCGCGCGCCCTTGGTCGCCGCGAGGATTTCCGCGCGGATGGCCTTGGGGTCTTCGGTGCGGGGATTGTCGTCGGTGACAATGAGGTCGTCGGCCATGCGCTGGGCCACTTCGCCCATCATCGGCCGCTTGCCCTTGTCGCGATCGCCGCCCGCGCCGAACACGACCCGCAGCTTTCCCTTGGCATATGGCCGAAGCGAGGCGAGCGCGGACTCCAGCGCCACCGGCTTGTGGGAATAATCAACGAAGATGGCCGCGCCATTGTGCTCGGCCACCAGTTCCAGCCGACCCTTGGCCCCCTTGAGCTCGCTGAGCGCCGGGAAAGCCTGTGCCTTGTCGACGCCGGTCGACATGGCCAGCGCCGCCGCCACGATGGCGTTACTCACCTGGAATTCGCCGGTGAGCGGCAGGTGGAAGCTGAGCTTTTCGCCGACATGGCGTACGACAACACGCTGGCCATAGCCTTCCGGCTCGATCGACAGTACTTCGATATAGGCGCCTTCACGGCCCACCGTGAGCAGCGTCGCGCCGGCGCCCAGCGCCGCGAACATGAAGGGCTCGTATTCCGGGTCGTCGACATTGACCACTGCCGGGCCGCTATCGACCAGCAGGTCGGTGAACAGCCGCAGCTTGGCGTTGCGGTACTCGTCCATGTCCTTGTGGTAGTCGAGGTGGTCGCGGCTGAGATTGGTGAAGGCCACCGCCTCGAAATGCATGCCATCAAGCCGGCGCTGGTCGAGCCCGTGGCTGGAGGCCTCAAGCGCCACGTGATTGATACCCTGCGCCTTCAATGCCCGCATCGACTGATGCAGCGTGCGCGAATCCGGCGTGGTCAGGCTACCCTCGATCAGACGAGTGGCCGTCTCCACCCCCAGCGTGCCCACACTGGCGCCCGGAATGCCGGCATGCGTCCAGATCTGGCGCACGAAGGACGCGACCGAGGTTTTGCCGTTGGTGCCGGTGACGGCCACCGTGATTTCCGGCTGCGGCTCAAAAATGCGCGATGCGGCACGAGCATAAGAAGCCCGCACGTCCTTGACGATGATGACCGGCACACCCGGATCGCCGACCGGCGCCGTGTCGCTGATGATAGCCAGCGCGCCGCGCTTGACCGCGTCGGCGACGAACTGGTTGCCATGCACATTGTGCCCAGGCAGCGCGAAGAAAATGTCGCCCGGCTCAATGCGCCGGCTATCCGAATTGAGCCCGAATACCGCGCCCAGGCCCTTTTTGGGGCGGGCGCCGGAGCCTTCGAGCAGTTGCGTTACACTGAGTGACACGGCGACAAATCCTTCTGGATCAATCTTATCTGAGTTCGGGTGGCGTGAGGTTCTGGTCCAGAACCTCGGCGAAATCGGGGGCGATACCCAGCATCGGCGCGACGCGCTGAATGATGCGGCCGCTGACCTGGCCGGCATTCCAGGCTGCAGTCACGCCCGACTGCATATTTTCCGCCTTGGGCTCATCGACCATGATGATCATGGCATAATGGGGGTTATCCATCGGAAATACCGAACCGAAGAAGTTGGTGTTCTTGGCCGAGGAGTAAGCCCCGTCCACCACCTTCTCGGCGGTACCGGTCTTGCCGCCGGCGCGATAGCCCAGCGACAGCTTGTTCATCTGCGTCGCACCGCCTTCGATGGCGTTGAGGCGCAGCAGATAACGAATATCGGCGCTGGTCGAGGGCTTGATGACGGGTTGGTAGAGCGCCTGCGCCTCGGCCAGGTCGCGTCGGTAGAGCGTCGGCGCGATATAGTTGCCGCCATTCACGAACGCAGCATAGGCCGTGACCATGTGCAGTGGCGAAACTGAGAGCCCGTGGCCGAACGAAGCGGTCGCCGCCGACACTTCCGACATTTCCTTGGGGATCGAAGGCAGACGCATTTCAGGCAATTCGAACGGCACGCGCTGATCGAACCCCATCCGGGTCAGAAACGCCCGGTAATTGTCCTTGCCCATGGCCTGCATGATGCGGATGGTGCCGATATTGGAGGAGTATTTGAACACCTCCGGCAGGCTCAGGACGCGGTGCTTGCCCTTGTAGTCGTCGATGGTGTAGCGCCCGAAGCGCACGCCGAACCGCGCATCGAAGTCGTCGTTGATGGTGACGGCGCCGGAGTCGAGCGAGGCGGCCATGGTCACGGTCTTGAAGATCGAGCCCGGCTCGAAAATACCCGACGTGATGCGGTTGAAGCTGTCCTTGACCAGCGCCGTGGCCGGCTCATTGGGATTGAAATCGGGCAGCGAGGCCAGCGCGATGATCTCGCCGGTCCGCACGTCCATCATCACGCCGGCGGCGGCGATGGCCTGGTAGCGGGTCAGCGCATCGACGAGCTGCTCGTGCATGATGTGCTGCACGCGCATGTCCACCGACAGTTCCACCGGCGCCAGCGCATTGCCGCGCGCCAGGCCAAGCTCTTGCAGCAGGGCCACGTCTTCATTGTCCATGTGCCGCTCGATGCCGGCAATGCCCTGGTTGTCGATATTGGTCGAGCCCAGGATATGGCTGGCCTCGGTCATGCCGGGGTAGAAGCGCTTGGACTCGGTGATGAAGTCGATACCGGGAATGCCCAGCCGCATGACCCGGTCCTGGATGGTCGGCGACAGCTCGCGCTGCACCCAGACGAACCCCTTGTCCCCGGTGAGACGCGTGCGCAGCCAGGCCTCGTCGAGATCGGGCAGCACGGTGCGCAGTTTCCGCACCGCCTCCTCGACATCGATGATGCGTCGGGGCTCGGCGAACAGCGACGGCACGCGGATATCGACCGCCATTTCGAGACCATTGCGGTCCAGGATCGGCGGGCGGGTGGCGGTGATGACATCACGCGCCTGGCCCTCGATGGTAGAGTCCGGCACCACCATGCCGAGCTGGATCAGCCGTGCTCCGACCAGACCGAAACCCAACACCAGAGCCAGCACCATCCAGCGAATACGCGCCTGGGTCAGGTTGCCACGCGCCTTGCGCGCGCCTTCCAGCGAAATGGTGGGTCCGAAGTCTTCGGCGGTAACGGCCATTATTCAATGCCCTCGAGTTCGAGGATGGCGTCGATCGGGTCGACGCCGGCTTCCAGCGATTCAAACAGCGTATCCATCGCCGCGCTGTTCGGCTTGGCCGGACGCATCGGCAGGGCCTCGAAGGCGCCGAACTGCTCCTGCTTTACCGGCGCAATCGCCAGCGCCATCTCATGCCGCTTGATGATGGGATCGATGTGGCCCGGCTGGTTGAGCACCGCCTCGTCGGCCTTGAGCAGCGACAGATCGCCCTCCTGGCTATCGATGAGCGCTATCAGCGCCGTGCGCTCGCTCGCGGTATTTTCGATGGAGAATTTGAGCGCATAGACACCCGACAGCATCAGCACACTGGTGAAGATCAGGATGATGTTGAGGTTCCGGATCATGCCGCACCCCGCACTTGCGGAACGCCGAGGCCGTCGAACTTGACCGGACGCGCTGGGGCAGCCGAACGCGTCGCCGCACGCAGGATGGCCGACCGAGCCCGGGGATTGCCGCCGAGTTCGGCCTCACCCGGCTTAGCCGCTTTGGCAACCTCGATCCAGCGGCGATCCTCGGTCACGACCTGCGGCAGATGCCGCGACTGAGCCGGACCGCCCTTGTCGGGATCGAAGAAGCGTTTGACGATGCGGTCTTCGAGCGAATGGAACGTCACAACCGCCAGCCGCCCGCCTTCCGCCAGCAGGCGCTCGGCGGCAAACAGCGCCTCGACCAGTTGCTCGAACTCTGCGTTAACGGCAATGCGCAGCGCCTGGAACGACCGCGTCGCCGGATGGGCGTCGCCGGGCTTGCGGCCAATGGCTTTCTCGATCACCCGGGCCAGCTCCAGCGTGGTCTGAATCGGCGCAATATTCCGCGCGGCAACGATGAATTGTGCAATGCGGCGCGATTTACGTTCCTCGCCGAACGCGTAGAGCAGATTGGCCAGCGCCTCGGCTTCGAGCGTGTTGACGAGATCGGCGGCACTCTCGCCCGCCCCGCTCATCCGCATATCGAGCGGCCCCTCGCGCATGAACGAAAAGCCGCGTTCGGGCTGGTCGAGCTGCATGGAGGAAACACCGATATCGAGCACCACGCCGTCGATCGGACCGTGCTCGGCCGCCAGCGTATCGAGCTCGGAGAATGTGCCCGGAACGAAGATCAGCCGCCCTTCGAACTCGGCCATCAGCGCATCAGCAAATGGCTTCACACTCGGGTCGCGATCGATGGCGATGACGATCGCTCCAGCTTGGAGCAAGGCACGTGAGTAGCCGCCGGCGCCAAAGGTACCATCGACAATGCGCTTGCCGTCGAGCGGAGACAGAGCCGCAAGCACCTCGTCCAGGAGGACAGGAACATGCGGGCCAGCATTTTGGCTGGTTTCGGGCATGGAACGCTTGCCCATCAGGTGCGACTACTCCACTGAACCAGGCGACCGGTTCGTAAACTTCCCCGCACATTGACCGACGACGTTTAAGATTCTGTTTCCCATTAGCGATTTGGTGAAGATTTCAATCCGAGAGGCGTTCAGTCGCTCGCCTGCCAGCCAAACACGTCGGTAATCGGCACGCCAAAAGCGGCGGCGATCCGGAACGCCACTTCGAGCGACGGCGAATAGCGCCCCTGCTCGATGGCGACGATGGTCTGGCGCGTCACGCCGACCTTCTCGGCCAGCGCCGCCTGGGTCATTTCCCCGGCGTTGAAGCGCAACACTCTTATGGTGTTGGTGATGCCCGGCTGGCCCTTGCCCATCGTCCTAACCGATCCGGTAGTAGTAGAGCCGCGAAACGGCGTCGGTCGCACCCGCCAACATCAGCCCGCCGAACAGCACATTGAGGCCGCCATTGAGGTCAGTGCCAAGCGCCCAGACGACCAGGGTAATCGCCCCGGTCAGCGACGCCACGAAATAGGCATTGCGCATTGCCCTCGCGCCAACCGAGCGATCGCGCTCATCGGCCTGCTCGTCCTTTAGCTCCCGCCCTTGCGCGATGCTGATAAGGATCGAGAACACGATCACCGCGACGATGTTGAACACGATCGACGCCAAGATAGCCCAGCACAACCGCTGC
Organism: Devosia lacusdianchii; assembly: GCF_022429625.1. NCBI lineage: Bacteria > Pseudomonadati > Pseudomonadota > Alphaproteobacteria > Hyphomicrobiales > Devosiaceae > Devosia > Devosia lacusdianchii. The sequence goes on from NZ_CP092483.1 coordinate 2,776,866, forward strand.
GCCGCCGCAT